>JBEKQD010000001.1:0-150204 GCA_049520075.1 Occallatibacter sp.
CCGGAGTGGGCGGAGTCGACATAGTACATGGCGAGCCGTTTGCGAACCTCGCTGGCGGTGAAACGGACAATAGGGTCTGCGCTGGGATCGTAGTCGGGCTGGCGGTCAAAGACCTCAATGCCAATGATGCGCTCTTTGAGTTGATCGGTGTTACCGAGGAGCGTTTGCTCGACAACATAAGATAACAATGCTGGGTATCGTTTGCTGTGAGTGAAGAGTGTGTGGACAAGGAGCCTGTTTAGCTGCTCCCGGACTCGAGCGAACTCGATTTCGGATATTGGGAAGCAGAGCATAGAATTAGGCTTAACTACTTGCAGGGTACCCTCTCCGTTCACGTCTGGAAGTGTATCATACCTGATCATACCGACCGGTTTCTCTACTAATTATCTATGGCTATGTGATTGATTCCTTACCTCGGTACAAGCTACCTTTGCCAATTGACACCCGAACCATCTTGTGCGCGTCTCCACCGGCTTCTATCGTCGGTGCTGCTGTGAAAAGCAGTGCAGAGAGACTGGTTGTAAACGCTCTTCTGAAAGACCTTATTTGGAGGCAAGACATGAAGTTTCACAAGAATGCGAAGGATGCCCTATGGACAATCCTTCCTGGAAGAATAGTTGGGCTGCTCCTTATGCTGTTGCTTGCTGGAAGTTCTGGGTTGTTGGCCCAGAGCACGACGGCAGATATTTTGGGAACGGTAACGGATCAGACAGGCGCGGTTTTGGCTGGCGTCACGGTGCAGGTGACGAGCCTGGCCACGGGTGAGGTCAGAACGGCGGTAAGCGATGAGCATGGCGACTACGTGATCAACAGCCTGCTGCCCGCGCATTACAAAATTGTGGTTGCAGCGAAGGGCTTCAAGACCTTTTCGGTGCAGAACATCCTGGCGGCGGCGGGCGACCGAGCGCGCGTGAATGCGTCGCTGGTAACCGGCGAGGTGACCGAGACAGTGGAAGTGGAGGCGGCGACGCCGCTGCTGCAAACCGACAGTTCTACCCTGGGAACGACGGTGGTGGAGAAGTCGGTGCAGGACCTGCCGCTGAACGGCAGAAACTTCATCCAACTGGCTCAGTTGACTGTGGGAGCGAACGAGGGTATGCCTGGCGGCATGACCTCGGGAAGCGCACCGGATGACCGGCGCCAGACCTCCAGCATTTCGGCGAACGGGCAGTCGGAGCTGCTCAATAACGAGATGATCGATGGCGCAGACAACAACGAGCGCATCATCGGAGGAATCGGCATCCGGCCGTCGGTCGAGGCCATATCGGAGTATCGCGTTCAAACCAGCGACTATTCGGCGGAGTCGGGACGCACTGCAGGCGCCGTGATCAACATCATCACAAAATCAGGCGCCAATCAGTTCCACGGTTCGCTTTTCGAGTTTTTCCGCAACGACATATTTGACGCCACAACGTATCTCTTCGCAGGCAACACGCCTTTGCCGAAGTCCGAACTTCGGCAAAACCAGTTCGGTGGCAGCCTGGGAGGACCGATTCTTCACAACAAGACTTTCTTCTTTGGCGACTATGAGGGTTACAGGTTGGTGCAAGGCGTCTCACCCACAGCGGTGACCGTGCCGACGGCTTATGAGGAGAAGAATCCCGGAGACTTTACTGATCTCATACCGGGGTTGAATGTTTCGTCGTCCGTGAGTCCGATTGCGCTGAATTGGTTCAAATTGTTTCCGGCCCCAAGCAATCCGGGTGCGACATCGGGCAATTACATGTCGATACAAAAAAGGACACAGGACAGCACCCTGACTGACATACGCATAGATCACTCCATCACGCAGAACAATACGCTCTATGGGCGGTACAGCTACAATTCGGTGTCAACCTTTACGCCCGGGCTTCTGCCGCCGGTAACCGTTGCCGGCCTTACCATCTCGCCTGGTGGCAACTTATGGGCTTTTGCCGGTTCGGCCAAAGACACAGCGAGTAACTTCCAGTTGAACTATACGCATTTGTTCTCGCCGACTCTGGTCATGAACTTAGTGACGAGTTACCTGCGCATCGATAACCAGTCGTTCCCGCTGAACTATGGGACCAACGCCGCCACGGCTTTTGGATATACAGGAGTAAATGTAAGCGATCGGACTTCGGCTCTGACGCCGGTGAATATCTCCGGCCTCTGGGGCGCAGCCACCGGTTATGCCACGGTGGGCGACGGCGCTTACCTTCCACTCGAGGATTTGGACAATGTCCTGCAATTTGCAGGCACAGCCACATGGACGAAAGGCATCCACAACTTCAAGTTCGGCGCTTCGCTGATCCACCGGAATACGCTGAACGCGCAAGATAATTACGGAATCGGCGTGTTGTCCGAATTCAATGCTCTTACGCTTCAGGCCAACCTGGCCAACTTTCTCCAGGGAAACATCGACGAGGTGATGCGTCAAAACGATCTGTATCCCCCGCACTATCTCACCTACGAGTCAGGCGAGTTTGCGCAGGACGATATGCGCCTGAACAAGCATTTGACGGTCAATGCGGGCGTGCGCTACGACATCCTTACGCCATTCGCCGAAGCCGGGAATCACATCTCTGACTTCAATCCGGATACGGCCCAGATGATTGTGGCTTCCAGCAACAATCGCACGGCCGGAGTGGTCACGCAGTATACGAACGTGGCTCCCCGCCTGGGCTTTGAATACGATTTAGGGCGCGGGCTAGTGCTACGCGGCGGCTTCGGGATGAGCTACTACCCGGGCAACTACACCTCGGAAGCCAGCTTGAAGAACCAGCCGTTTGCGTTCAATTATCAGAGCACATCGGAAATGACGCTTGCGCAGGGAATGCCCCTGCCAACCGCCTCCAGCGTCACCAACTTGACAGGAAGCATCCCGGATAACATTGACCCGAAGTTTCACATCAGCTACATCGAACAGTACAACCTGGTCGCGCAGAAGCAGATCGGCAGAAATGTTCTGACGATTAGTTATGTCGGGTCGGTAGGCCGGCATGTCCCTGAGACACTCCCGGACATCAACGCCTCGCTGCCCAGCGGAAGCGCGACACCGAACCCCCGGCTTTATGCCGCGCAACTGCCGAATGTATCAAGCATCGGCATGGTACGCACCGAAGGCGTATCAAACTACAACGCATTGCAGACGGCTTTTCAACGGCGCTATGTGAACGGGCTTGCTCTCGACCTGAACTACACTTATGCGCGAAGTCTCGGCAATACGCTCTCATACAACGACTATAACGGATCAGGCAATGGCGGATACGGCGCTTCGCCAAGCACCCGCAGCACGTATGAATATGGCAACAGCGACAACGACCTGCGTAACCGCATCGCCGGCAACGTGATCTACGCTCTGCCTTTTGGCAAGACGTTGAATGGAGCCAAGGCGCTGGCAGCCAAGGGATGGCAGGTCAACGCACTGGACGTATGGGAAACAGGGATTCCCTTTACCGCGGTGAGTTCGTCCGACCTTTCGGGAACCGAGCCGGGCGATGGCAATGCTGACCGGCCAAACGTGATTGGAAAAGTGCGCTTAAGCGGCAAAAGCCAATCGATCAACGAGTGGTTCAACGTTGCTGCGTTTCAAATCCAGAACGCGGGAACGCTCGGCAACGAGCGGCGCAATCAACTGTATGGGCCGCACTATTCGCATCTGGATTTGTCGCTCTTCAAGGACTTCCCGCTTAGGCAGAACTGGGGCAAGGTGCAGTTCCGCGCCGAGTGCTTCAACCTGACTAACACGCCTGCGTTTGGCTTTCCAAACAATGTCATGTCGGGAAACCCTGGAGATCTTGGATCCAGTGCGGGAAATAGTGGCAGCGGTTTCGGCTCCATCTATAGCATGAGCGCCAACTATCTGCCGCGTGCCTACCAGTTTGCATTGAAACTGCAGTTTTAGGGCATTTGGCCGGCCCTTTCCGGCAGAGCCGCTCCGTGGTAATTCAGAGCGGCTCTGCTGAGTATTTCTGTCACCTTCCACGGTCAGAATTTGACCCATATCCATGAATTGCAAAGGGAATGACAATGATGCGATCCGTAACAGGTTTTCTCTGTCGTGCAGTGTGCCTGATGATTCTTTTTACCGGCTGGGCAGTGGCCCAGTCTGCTGCTCCTTCCGACGAGGATGTGCATCGCCGCGCGAAAGAGCTGCTCACAAAAATGACCGTCGAAGAGAAGGTGGGGCAGCTCAACCAGGTTTCTGGCCTTGAATCGCCCAACGATCCGAAGCCGGATGCCGCCATCCTGAAAAGCCAGGTGGGTTCGGTGCTCTGGCAAAACGATGTAAAGGAGATCAACCGGCAACAGCATTTGGCGGTGGACAAGACCCGGCTCCATATCCCGTTGCTGGTGGGCTATGACGTAATCCACGGCTACCGGACAGTGTTTCCGGTCCCGCTGGCGATGGCTTCCTCGTGGGATCCTTCGGTCGAGGAGCAGGCGCAGCGCGTGGCTGGGGAGGATTCGCGGGCGGCGGGCATCAACTGGGTGTTTACGCCGATGGTGGATATTGTGCGGGATGCGCGCTGGGGGCGGATTGCCGAAAGCGCGGGTGAAGATCCCTATCTGGGCGCGGCCATGGCGCGCGCACAAGTGCGGGGCTTGCAGGGCAAGGCGATTGGACCGGACACTGTGCTGGCCAGCGTGAAGCACTTTTGCTGTTATGGTGCATCGGAGGGCGGCCGCGACCTGGACTCCTCCAATATTCCCGAAGTGCTGCTCCGGAATGTATATCTGGTGCCGTTCCACGCGGCCGAGCAGGCCGGCGCGGGGAATTTCATGAGCGCCTATGTCGATGTCAACGACGTGCCCGCATCAGGCAATTCGTGGCTGTTGAACGAGGTGCTGCGCAAGGAATGGGGCTTCAAGGGTTTTGTCGTCTCGGATTGGGCCGCGGTCGGCGATCTGATTACGCACGGGTTCGCGCGCGACCCGGAGGATGCGGCTTACAAAGCGCTGACCGCCGGGCAGAACATGGACATGGACAGTCACATCTACACCGAAGCCCTGCCCAAGCTGGTGGCTAAAGGCAAGATCACGCAAGCGCAGTTGGACGAGGCGGTGTTGCCGATCCTCGAAGCCAAGATCCGGCTGGGGCTCTTCGAGAACCCTTACGTGGATGAGTCGAAGGTGGACGCGGTGCTGGACAGGCCGTCAAGCCGTGAACTGGCGCGCAAACTGGCAGGGCGGTCGATGGTGCTGTTGCGCAACGATAACCACACACTGCCCTTGAATACCAATGCGAAAAAGACTGCCGTGATCGGGCCTCTAGGCGACTCTCAGGACGACGTGAAGGGCACTTGGACGGTCGAATTCCTGAATAGGGCCATGCCCAAGAGCCATACGGTGACCATCGTGGAAGGGCTCCGGAACAAACTGGGGGCGGACGCGCAGATCGAGTCGGTAACCGGGCCGGATCTGTCGCGGCAGATCATCGCGCAATTTGTCGCTGACCCAAACGGTGAAGCGCCCAAGCACGAACTCACGCCCGCAGAGATTAAGGAGTGGCTGGACAAAGCGGTAGCCGCCGCCAATCGTGCCGATGTGGTGGTTGCGGCGATGGGCGAGGGAGTGAGTATGTTCTCGCGCGCCACGCTGAACTTCCAGGGAATTCAGGAACAGATGCTGGAAGCGGTAGTGGCCACGGGCAAGCCGGTTGTGCTGGTGCTGGTGGGTACGCGTCCGCTGGATATTCGCTGGGCCAATGAGCATGTGGCGGCGATTCTTGAGGCGTGGTGTCCGGGCAGTGAAGCCGGCAACGCAATCGCCGACGTGTTGTACGGCAATGTGAATCCGGGCGGCAAGCTGCCGATAAGCTGGCCATTGTCGGCCGGACAAGAGCCGCTTTATTACAACCACAACCTGACCAGCGATCCCGAGGACCGACCTGGCTCCACTTCGCGTTACTGGGATCTTTCCAGCAAGCCGCTGTATCCCTTTGGCTATGGCCTGAGTTACTCGACGTTCACGTTCACGAACCTGCGGTTGGACCGCAAGCATATCAAAGCAGGCGAGACGGCCGAGGCGCAGGTGGATGTGACCAACACGAGCCAAATCGCAGGCGACGCGGTGGCGCAGCTTTACATTCATCAGCGGGCCGGCTCGGCCTCGCGGCCTGTGCGGCAATTGGAGGGCTTTGAGCGGGTCACACTTCTGCCGGGCGAAACCAAAACGCTGAAGTTCCCTCTGGGCAAAGAGGAGTTGAATTTCTGGAGCCCGCAGAGCAAGGCCTGGGGCGTGGAGCCGGGAGTTTTCGATGTGTGGGCCGGCGGCGACTCGACGGCGAGCCTGCATACGGAGTTGCTGGTCTCTGAGTAAAGGGTTGTCCTGAGCCGGGGAATACGCGGTTTGCTTGCAGTGCGCGGATTCCTCGGCTTCGTCACACACGACAATAATGATCACGCACACATGATGATGCTGGAGCAACCGCGTCCCGGATACGCGGTGATTCAACCAGACGATTGGGAAAGGCAACAGTGAGACGCCCACAAAAAGCAACGGGTTTTCGCGCTTTGAAATACACGGTATTGAGATTAGCGGTTCTGACGTTAGGCACAAGCATGGCGCTGGCGCAGAGCGTGCCGGTGGTCACAGGCGATGCTCGAGTTGACAAGCTGCTGAGCCAGATGACGCTTGAAGAAAAGCTCACGCTGATTCACGGCGCGCAGGAGGCTCCTGCGGTGTACCAGGGTCAGGCAGGCTACCTGGGCGGAATTCCGCGGCTGGGCATTCCGGGGATGCGCTTTGCCGATGGACCGCCGGGCGTGCTTACGCGCCACCCGTCGCAGGCGGAGACGGCTACCATGGGCGTGGCCGCCACGTTCAACGTAAAGGATGCTGAAGATAACGGCGTAGTTATCGGTCGTGAAGGCCGCGCGCTGGGCATCGACGTCGCCCTGCAACCCTTCGTAAACATTGACCGCGACATCGAGTTCGCCCGCGGCTACAACACCTTCGGCGAAGATCCCTTCCTCACCAGTCTCATTGGCGCATCCGAGATCAAGGGTATCCAGTCGCAGCACGTTATGGCCCAGGTAAAGCATTTTGTCGCCTATGACACCGACGGCACTGACGTGCAGGTGGATGACCAGACACTGCACGAGGTCTATGTAGCGCCGTTCGATGCGGCCATCAAGGCTGGCGTCTCGTCCATCATGTGCTCCTACAACCGTGTCAACGGATTCTTTGCTTGCGACAACCAGTCCACGCTGACCAAAATTCTGCGCGATGAACTCGGCTTTAAAGGTTTTGTGACCTCGGATTGGGGCGCGGTCCACGCTTCAAGATTTATCAACTCCGGTCTGGACATGGAGATGATCGACGGGTCCGACGGGTTTGGTTTTTACGAGCCCGCGTTCTTCGGCGCGGAGCCCGCTTCTCCTCCTCCACCGGCAGAGCCAGGCGCGGATATGTTCGGAGGACACATTCCCGAGGAGCCCATGCCGAAGCGAGAAGTCGGCAGCGACTTTGGCCTGAAGCTGGACCCGAAAAGGATGCCCGAAGCCCTGAAGGACGGAACCGTGAACGAGGCCACCATCACTCGCGCCGCTGGACGCGTGCTCTATGAGATAGTCCGCTTCGGCTATCTCGATGGCGAGTCCAAGCACGATGTGACCGAGCAGTCGATCGAGGCCAACGCCAAAATCATCGAGAAGACCGGCGAAGACGCGGCGGTGCTCCTGAAGAATGAAGGCGGCGCGCTGCCCCTTAGGTCCACCGATCTCGATTCCGTCGTCCTCATCGGTCCCACAGCCGGCCAGGTGGATTCGATCGGCATCAACGGCGAGCGGTCCGTGGGGCTGCCCTGGCGCCAGGTCGGCCCACTCGAGGCCTTGAAGAAAATCTCGGGAAATCCCAACATCCGCTTTGCCGTAGATGACGACATGACGGGCATTACAGTACCAGCCGGCGCCCTGAGCCATGACGGCAAGCCGGGCTTGTTGCGCGGCGGTTCAGGCGCTCAGCAGACCGATGGCCAGCTCGACTTTACGGTGAAAAACGGCAACGCTCTGCCCCCCAACGCAACCCTGAACTGGACGGGCTCGCTGACTGTGCCTCATGACGGCACTTACTGGCTCTATCTTCAAGCATTGGGTACAGACGCCAACCTCTCCATCGACGGCAAGCGCCTGGCCGTTACGGGCACCTTCCAGGGAGATGTGCACGGCGATATTCTGCAAGCCAACCAGGACAACACCGTTCCTACTACAGACGGCCTGGATAATGTACGCCAAGCCATCGAGCTAACTGCCGGTGCACATCAGATCAAGATCCAGATCAGTCCCGACACCTCCAACGCGCCTGTGCAGGTCCGGCTCAACTGGTACACTCCCGAGCAGCGCAAGGCCGATCATGAGGCTGCCATCGCCGCCGCAAAGAACGCCAGGATAGCGGTAGTATTCGCCTGGGCGCGCATCAAACCGATTTTCGGATTGCCGGGCGAGCAGAACAAACTCATTGAGGAAGTGGCTGCGGTCAATCCCAACACCATCGTGGTGCTGAATACCAGTCAGCCCGTGGCGCTGCCCTGGATCGACAAGGTGAAGGCAGTTCTCGAAATGTGGTGGCCGGGCGATGAGGGTGGCTGGTCCACGGCTAATTTGCTTCTGGGCAAAACCAGTCCAGCAGGCCGTCTGCCCGTCACCTGGGCCAAGCGCCTGGAAGACTACGCCGCTACCGATCCCAGGTACCCCGAGCGCTCAAGCAAGGGCGTCGATGGCAAAACGACCTACAGCGAAGGCGTCAATGTAGGCTACCGCTGGTTCGACAAGGAAAAGATCGATCCGCTCTTCGCCTTTGGCTACGGGCTGAGCTACTCCACCTTCGAGTATTCGGGACTGAAAGTCGATGCGTCTCCCGATGGCGGCCTGGATGTCGCGGTCCGCATCCGGAACACAGGCAGCGTAGATTGCGACGAGGTTCCACAGGTCTATCTGGGCAGACCTGGCGAGATTCCCACTGGCGTGCAGTTCCCCGTGCACAGCCTGGTCGCATTCGACCGCATACACCTGTCCGCCGGAGAAACCAAAACGGTTATGCTGCATGTGCCGCTGCGGCAAATGCAATACTGGTCCACGGCGGGTAGCAGTTGGGTCAAGGCTAAAGGCAAGCGAACCGTCAGCGTAGGCGCCTCATCTCGCGACCTGCGCGTGGAGCAGAGCATCGACTAACGCATTTGTAGAAATGACTTGAACCGAAAGCACAACCGCTGTAGTCGCCGGGGTGGAAGTAAAATCCACATTCACAACCTTTGCGAGTTCACACTATTTCCGAGAATGCCGTAAACCAATTCGCTGCTCAGTCGGGGATCGCCCGAACGGCAACCAGCGATGAGGTTCCAGGCACAGAGTTCTCAACCGTGGTTGCGATCAATGCCTGAAAATAAGTCGGAATGGTTTTATGGTCGGGAGAGAGGCCGATCAGAGCCTTGTGGAGTTCTCGCATCTGTTCTGGATTCGTAAGGAATTCGATTGCAGCCTGAGAGCCTTGTGTATAAATGCCATATATCAAGAGGACTCGATTCTCCTTTTTCTCGTTCGGGAGCATAAGCACGAGAGCGTAGTCTCGGGTCAACTGGTTTGTCACTGGGTCGAATTCCGCCTTGTATTCGGGTTTCTCGCCCTGTTGCGGATTGCGGTTGAGGATGACACCGCTTTGCAAATGAAAGCCCTCGACGTTGAGAAAGACACGGCCGCTCCATGCCTGACTGCCTCCAAGCAGGATGGCGTTTTCTCCTTTTATCTCCTCGAAATTCACCAATCGCGATTGCTGCACATTACAGCTCTGGCCGGCGCGATAGAACATCCTGCACAAACGCACAACGCCTAAGGTCTCCCCTACGGACGTGAAGTCAGTTAGAGACGGAACAAACAGAAATCGCTTCAACTCGCGAAAATGGATGGTATCGCGAAACTCAGGGAGACTCGACTTGGGTATCTCGTGGCCGCCGGCGAGAGTCTGGGGGCTGTCCCCATCGTGTGCCGCGCGCAACAGCGGATGGTTTGGGATGACGATCACGGGGCCATTTGCCGGAGGGAGAAATGGACTCCAAAACCATTCAAGGTCGTCGGGCAAGGCCGTAACCGGTGGCGCTGGCTGGCGGTTCGGACGTCCGCGGGCGACGAGAAAAACTGCAAGCAGCAGGCACGTCGCCGCCAAAGCCACTGTGAGAGCGATGTGCAACCGCGCCCGGAATCGCGATCCTGGCGGAGTCTGCTCGACTGGAAGTTCCGCCTCTGTCACTTCTTCTGCGGCATTTCTGTCAAAGATGGGCACGTAGTGGCCGGCCGGCAGATCGATGCGGATGAGACTGTCTTTTCCGTCTTCCTCGTAGTATTGTTTCAGCGACCGGCGGATTTCGTGCGCCTGGACGCGCACAATAGGGTCTTCCTGGGCATTGAAACCTGATCCGCGACCGTAGACTTCGACGCCTATCAGGTACTCATTCAGGCTGTCGCCGTTGCCCAAAAATGCCTGTTCGGAGACGAACTCAAGAAAGCGGGTCTTTTTCGGGGCTCTGGCAAAGTGCTTGCTCTCCAGGACTCGTCGCAGTTCCTCACGTTTCTCGAAGAGCGAGATGGGGAGGGGCGAAGCGCTGTGCTGAGAGGTCAACGGAGGTTCCAATTCGAGAGCAAGAGCTTGAGAATGTGTCGGTGGCGGACTGTTAACGGCGTCCTACCCCGCCAAACGTAACACCGCCCGTCCGTCATGGTCAAGTCCAGCGGCCAGCACCATCCCCTTCTGCACTAACGGTAAACGCTCCCGTTAATCTCAGTTATCTCTCGACAGAGAAGATTGGCAAATTACCGTTAACAGATGCCAGCACCAGCCGGTCAGAGGCTCTGTTCGTGCGCCCTGCAACAGTTTCATGGTCACTGGCTTCTTCTGGAAGGCGAACAAAAGGCACCTATCCACCGGAAACTCCACAAACGAGGCCCGGGCAGCGGCCCAGTTTGTCCTAACGGCAGCAGGATACCCGGCATAACCGCATCTATAACCGCAATTACCTAGAAACGTGCTGTCAGGGCGAATACAAACAGAAGCTGGAAGCAGTCGGTGGCAGATTCAATTGAGATCGGACCGAGTCGATTGCCGGTCCTGGGAGATAGCGAGTGATGCGCCTCTGTAAGATGCTGCCGCTCAGTCTTGCGATCATGGTTCTTGGCCCACTACATGGCCTTGCGGCTGTATTGGATCCCGAGTTGGTGGTTACCAAGCAATTCGATAGTCCCATATTGACCGTGCGCTCCAGCGGCGCCGAAGGGAACAAGTACGGCTTTGAAGGCGGCAGGGTACTCAAGATCCAGAGCGCCTATCATTTATTCACTTCAGAAATGGTTGGCGACCCGCACTGGGTCAAGATGAGGCTGGCGCACTGGGTCAGCGCTGATCGCGTGCATTGGCAGAGAGTGAGCACTCTTCTTGAGTCCAGCGGCGACTTCACGGGGAAAGATCCGCGCGCCGCTCTGTGGTCGCCTATGCCGGTTTACAACGCGAAAGAAGGCCGGTGGAACCTGTTTTACGTCGCGTACCAAGCCGCTCCCGATACCTCGCATGAATGGCTGACCAACAACGAAGGACGGATTTGGCGCGCGGTTTCAAGGACACTCGGTCCAGATGGGATTGACGGTCCATACGAGGACGTTGGCATCATCCTGCAGCCCGGGAAAGACTCTGACTCGTGGGAGGGATTGCAGGGGACAGATTCCTTCTTTCCTTACAGCATCGGCAACACATGGTGCGCATTCTACGGCACGGCGCATACGGAGAACCTGCCGATTTCATCATGGCAGGTTGGCCTGGCTTCGGCGCCGGAACTAGCTGGGCCCTGGACGCGCAGCACGCAGTTGAATCCGTTGAAGGTGGAAACGCGGTTCATTGAGAATCCCATCGTTACCAGGCTGGCTGACGGCACTTACCTGGCTGTATATGACGTCGAGCAGGAAAACTCCATCGGCTATACGTTTTCGACCGACGGCATTCATTGGTCGGCCGGCCAACATCTCGTGGTGCAGAAGGGAGATGGAATATGGTCCAACGATGTCCGAACGCCGCTCGGCTTGATCGCTGAGGGAAAGGACTCCTTCTCGCTTTTCTACACCGCCAACGAAATGGTTACAGGCGCGCACGCCGATGGGTATGGTGTTACGTCGACCCCCGGAGCGGTTGGATTGGTCGAGGTCCAGTTGAAGCGGCCGGCACAGTAGCCGGATTCAGTTCGCGGCTGGATACGGCCTCTAAAGGAGTGTTTCATCGATGGCAGTAGCAATTCGCAATGTCTTTGGATCGATATCCCGGAGAACCTGCACGACGATTCTGTTCCATTTATTTGATTCCATTTCGCGTCTTTCGTTCGGCCGGCAAAGCCGGGTGGAAACGCAGAAGAGGCCGTATGAAGCATGAAGTCTGCTGTACAGAAAAGAAGATTCAGGCCAGGCGCATGAGAGCCACAGCTCCACAAACTCGCGGAAGGTGTGCTGTTCTCTGTGCATTCATGACAATTGCCTTCGTGGCAATTGCAGCCATCCCCAGTTTTGGACAGGCCACGACTGGTTCAATTTCGGGGCGCACCGTTGACCCTATCGGCAGTACAGTTCAGGGAGCGCAAGTCACCATCCGCGACGTTGACACAGGCATCGTCACCGCGGCGAGGACCGATAACGCCGGAGAGTTCATCCAGACGGCATTGCCGCCCGGTCACTACACCATCTCCGTCGAAGCTCCCGGTTTTGCTACCGCAACCGTCCCGGAATTTGAGCTCAACATTGATCAGAAGGCGCGCTTCAACATTTCGATGAAGGTAGGCGCTGTCACATCGAGCATCGTCGTCGCCGAATCAGCCCCCATCCTGCAACAACAGGGTGCCGAGACCGGCGAAGTGATCGGGACGCGCGAGATCACGGACCTGCCGCTCGAAGGCCGCGACTTCACAGGCCTGATGCGCCTGGCCCCAGGCGTAAACAACGGTGGAGGGGGCAATAACCTGAATCTCTCGGTCGACGGTCAGCGCGAGTTCTCAAATTCCGTCCAGATCAACGGCACAGAAGTGACGGGCAATCGCAACAACGACACCAACGTCATTCCCAGCCCCGACGCGCTGCAAGAATTCAAGATGGTCACCTCGACCTACGCGCCGGAGTTCGGCCGTGCTTCCGGCGGGGCGGTCTTGATCCAAACCAAGTCCGGGACCAACAACTACCATGGAAGCACCTATTTCTTCTATCGCCCAACCACCACCGCTGCAAACAATCCCTTTGCCGGGGCAGGCAGTTCACCGACCCTGCAGCAGAAGATCTACGGCGTCACCATCGGCGGGCCAATCAAGAAGGATAAGGCGTTTTTGTTCCTCGCATACGAAGGCAACCGGCTGCGGACCTCGTATAACTACCTCGATAACACGCCTCCAGTCAACCAGGTGGTTTACGACCCAGACGGCGACGTGGATCTGTCGGGATTGCTCGACCCTTACACCGGCCTTCAGGATCCAATCTATAACCCTTACTTCTTCAACGCGAACTACTACCCCGAACAGTTCCCAGGCAACATCATTCCTGCGAACATGGTGAGTCATGCGGGTAAACTCATGCTGCAAAATCTGTTTCCCACACCCGAAAACACTAACCTTGCGGCCTTCTTCACCAACTTTCCCGTGCAGCAGTCCTTTGTGGACAACAACAACGTTGCCAATCTGCGCGCGGACTACACATTCTCACAGAACAACCGCGTCTACCTCACCTACGACGTTGAACAGGGCGACACCGCAACCGGCGACCCCTACGCGGGCCACATCCCAATTCCTAACGGCGGCAGCGGAGACAGCGGCGACCTGACAAGCTTTGAAAACCATGTGATCTCCGTCAAATACGACCATGTCTTCTCGCCAACCCTGCTTGATGAACTCGGTGGCAGCTACTTTTTGTCCCCGCTCACGCAAAACAGCCCACTCCAAAACAGCACCCTTGCCACACAGTGGGGCATGCAGAACGTTATCGTTCCGGGATTTCCGTCCACTGACAACTTACCGCAGATTCAGTTCCAAAGCGGGCCGACAGTTGGAGGCTCGACATACAAGCCGCTCTCGTTTCGCGATAAGAATCTGAGTTTTGTCGACGCCCTGACCTGGACGCGCAGCCGGCATAACGTCAAGTTCGGCTATGAATACAGGCATCTTAATTCGCATCCTAACTTCTCGCTATTCCCCACTCCGTATGAGTACATCGGCGGCGCCGGAGATGCGCTCACCAGCGATCAAACCTACGAGAACTACAATCCCAACGCATACTATTACTCTGGCGGCAGCGAGATAGCCGACCTGCTGTTAGGCTTGCCCTACGTTGTTGATCAGGGCCTGCAACTCACCAACGCAAGCACGACCGCCAATGAACAGACCTTCTATCTGCAAGATTATTGGCAGATCACTCCTCGGCTGAACCTGACCTATGGAGTTCGCTACGAATACTTGCAGCCGTACGTGGAGGCCAACAATAATGCGGCAGATTTCGACACCAGTACCTTGCTGATCAATCTTGCGGGACGCGGGTCAAATTCGCGGTCGCTGGTCAACTCGAACAAGACCGACTTTATGCCTCGTGTTGGGTTCAGCTACCAATTGAAACCGGATTGGGTGATTCGCGGCGGCTTTGGCGTTTTCTATTCACCTGAGAACGATGCGCGCGAAGACATTCTCACCAAGAACTACCCGTTCTTTACCCAGCAGCAGTTCGTGAACTACTTCGACTCCGGCAGTTACCAATATGACCTTCCGTATTTGCTGGACACCGGCAGCCCACGCGCAACTTCAGTCACGATACCAAGCGGCGCCTCCACGATTAACCTGGCTAACGTGCCTGGCGGAAACTCGCAGACCGTCTATTCTGAGCCTGCAAACTTCCCCACCGCGTACTCCAGGAATTACAACCTGACCCTGGAAAAGCAGTTAGGCAATGCTACTTCGGTTGAGGTCGGCTATGTTGGGGCGAATACGCGCGATCTTTCCTACGAAGTTGGAAATTACAACGTCAACAGCAATCTTTCATCGGCAATCGGCAAAGTGCAGACGCTGCTGCCCGTCGGCATCAGCAACTACGACTCGCTGCAAGCCAAGCTGAATCGCAAATTTTCTCACGGCTATGGGATTCTGGCGTCGTACACCCTGGCCCACGGACGGGATAACGGGCCCGCGCCGTTCGACCTCGGGAAGGGCGGCAACTATCCGCAAAACCCACTCAATATTTCTTCCGAGTACGCGAACTCAGACACCGATGTCCGCCATCACTTTGTAGCCAGCCAGATTATCGAACTGCCTTTCGGACAGGGAAAACGGTTTCTCTCTCATGCGAATGGCTTGGAACAAGCAGTGATCGGAGGTTGGCAGTTGAACAGCATCACAACACTGCAAACCGGTAGGCCGTTCAATGTGGTCAGCAACGGCAACAACCCGAATTACCCAGGCTTGCGGCCAAATCTCGTAGGCAGCGCCTCTGTGGGACATAAGACGACTGCAGAATGGTTCAACACCGCGGCTTTCGTTGTACCGAAGGGGCAGGCCGCCTCGGCAAACGGCGGGACCCTTGTCGTGGGCAACGCTCCACGCAACTTCCTTTATGGCCCCGGCTACACCAATGAAGACATATCGCTCTTCAAGGTGCTCGCCTTGGCGCGAACAATGAAACTCCAGATTCGCATTGAGTCTTTTAACATGCTCAATACGGCCCATTACAATAACCCCGTCAGCAATATGGCCGTCGGTAAGCAGTTTGGCGAAATTACAGGCGGATACTCTCCGCGCGTAATGCAGTTCGCTGGACGCCTCACCTTCTAGGGCCTGAACTTTATCCCTATCGTGTCAAGAACTCACGGTAGGCGTTGTCGATGATTGAACACAGTGTGGCCGGCAAGCAGATCTCGGCCGGCCCCTGTGCGATGAAATTCACCACAGGTTCCGGGTTGAACCTGTCATTCGCTTATCATTGCCGGAGCGGTGGCCTTGGGTTGGTTACCGTCTCCGGCGGTTTGTTCTCTGATTCAATAGCACGTGTTGCCATTCTTGGAGCTTGCGTACATGATTCACTTCTTGCCCGCTGCCCGTCTGCGTAATCCGGAGGGGCTGTGTGGACCCAGGCGGCCTGTTTCTCTTGCCCTGGTTTTCTTCCTGTTTTCCATTACCCATGGTCTTGCCCAGGATGGTTCCCTCGCGCCATCGCACGCGTATTTCATCGATTGCTCGGCTGGCAATCCCGGCGATGGCTCCCTCGCTCATCCGTGGAACAGCCTTCCCCTGGCTCAGGCTCACACGTTTGTTGCCGGAGATCGGATTGCACTCAAGCGCGGTACAGTCTGCCGTGGCAGCTTTTCTCCGCAGGGCTCGGGCACAGCGGATCACACAATTCGCCTGACTGCTTATGGCCAAGGCCCGCGCCCGCGAATCAATTCAACATCTAAAGATCGCCAGGCACTGCTCCTTTTCGACCAGGAACATTGGCAGATTGACTCACTTGATCTTTCGGGCGGCAACACCTATGGCGTCTTTGTCACTGGAGACCAGGGAACGCTTCACCACATTTATCTGAAGAATCTCTTTGTCCACGATGTGCAGGGCGGTGCTCTGAAAAACAAGGACAACGGGTTGGTGGTGGTGGGTCCAAGCAGCGCCCATGCAGTCATCAGCGACGTCCTGGTGGATGGAGTGGCGGCTGCGCATACCAATCAATGGGCTGGCATTCTAGTCGGCGGCGGTCCATATAACTTTTCGCTGGATTTTCCGCTGAACAGCCACATCACGGTGCGTAACTCCAGCGTGCAGGATGTCTATGGCGACGGCATCGTTCTTTTTCGCGACTCCGATGGGTTGATCGAGAACAGCGTCGCATGGCAGACAGGGATGCAGCCCACGCAGAGTGTCGGCACGCCGAACGCTATCTGGACATGGACCTGCACCGATTGCACTGTGCAGGATAACGAGGCTTTCCTCACCGACAGCCCTGGCGTGGACGGCGGAGCTTACGACATTGACTGGGCGAATACGCACAACACCGTCGAGCGCAACTATGCTCACGACACTCAGGGCTACTGCATCGCTGTCTTTGCGGCCAATCATATAACCAGCGAGAGCGTTGTGCGCGACAACCTGTGCATCGACAACGATCTGAGTCCTCGGCTCGCGGCTCAGCAGGGTGCGATCACCCTGTTCACTTGGGATGGTGGTGTGATTCGCGGCCTGCTGATTGAGCACAACACAATCGTCTGGAATCCTACGTTTGCCGCGGCCCCGGCGATTGTGAATGACGCAACGATTGACGGCGCTCCGGCAGTTTTTGCCGGCAACCGAATTACGTCCTCTTCGCCGTTCTTCTATCGCAGCAACGCGCAATTTTCGCCTTCGCGGAACACCTATTTCTACGGCGGAATCGGCGACGCCATGTTTACGCTTGGCGACCGGCACAAAGTTTCTCTGGCTGCTCTTCAAGCTGCCGGCTTCGAGCAGGGTACAACGCTGAAACGGGGAACGGCGTCAACTCAAACTGAAATCACGCTGCGCCTTGAGGCAACGATTGATTTCACACTCGACGCCGATGGCCTTCTCGCGAACGCCCCACGCGCCCAGTTGATGGTATTACGCAGCCTGGCCGCGCAATACGGTCCCGCGGCATTGGCTGTGACTGTGCATCTTCACACCGCGGCAAACCCCTCTGCGCAAGCGCTCGTGGAGCAGGCCAATGCTCTCGTCGACCTGGACGCAGCTTCGATTCGATTCGATCGCGATGGTCAGCAATCTGGACTTATTCGCCTTCTCACTGCCGATGGCCGTCAGCTTGAGCAATGGCGCGGCTTTCAAAATGCGGCAGCCCTTGGTGGCGCTGTGCGGGCACGACTGGGCGCTCCACACTTCGCTGCCATGCAGTCGGCGTCACCCTCCGAAGGTAACCAATGATCAGTCAATGGATGGGATTGCGCGTTCTCGTCGAAAGACAGCGAAAGGAAAGAAACAGGATGGCGATGATGATAGGTGCGATGGGGCGGAAGCGATGGCGGTTGTTCGTCGGCTGCGGCGTTCTCGCACTGATTGCCAGCGCCACAGCGGCGTATGGCCAGCAGTTTGTCCTGAAGGACGGCGACACTGTCTTGTTTTATGGCGACAGCATCACGGCGCAGCGGCTCTACACAAAACAAGTCGAGGAGTTTGTGCTCACCCGCTATCCGTCGCTGCACATCCGCTTTGTGAATGCTGGCGTTCCTGGGGATACGGTGCAAGGCGGCTACGCGGGAACGATGGCGGAGCGCGTTCAACGCGATGTTGCGCCGTTTCAACCCGCCATGATTACCGTGATGCTGGGCATGAACGACGGCGGATGGGGGCAGGGATCTCCGCAGATCGATGCGGCCTTCCAAGCGGGATACCGCGCGTTGCTGGATGCGCTTCACAAAGCTGCTCCCGGCGCGGCCCTCACGCTGATCTGCCCCACGCCATATGACGAGATTACGCATGGCACAGAGTTTCCCGGCTACTCGCGTGTGATTGATAAGTTTGCGGGCGATATCTCCGCGATGGGCGCCGAGTTGCAAGCTCCGGGAGATAGGACGGTCCTGCTAGCGGATTTCCATCGTCCGCTGACAGACGCGTTGGAGCGTGCGAAGACGCAGTTTCCCGAGCTTGCACCGCTTATCGTTCCGGATCGCATTCACCCCGCGGAAACCGGCCACTGGATTATGGCTGCGTCGCTGATGTCCGCATGGCACGTGAATCCTGCGGTGAGCCGCCTGGAACTGAACGCGGCCAGCGCCGCAGTGATTCGCAAGGACCACACCACGGCGACGAATCTGAGAGAATCGGCGGACGGCATTGAGTGGACGCAGCTCGACGATGCGCTTCCGCTCCCGCTGGACCTTAACAATGCCATGACTCCCATGCTGCTTCAGGTATCGGACATCGCACAAAGCGATCAGATGATTTTGCGAATCGAATCTCTCAAAGCCGGGCAGTACGAACTCTCGATTGATGCCAAACCTGTCGCCAGCTTTTCGAGCGAGGAGTTGCAGCAGGGCATTAATCTTGCTCTGTACAAAACACCGATGCTCGATCAAGCACGCGGCATCGATTGGACTGAAGACCGGCGCGCCACTCTCGACAAGGCGCGATTTATCCTCAGCGCTGAAACAAAAGCAAGCTCAACTTCAGCCATTGCGGAGGCGACGCTGCAACAGGCTCAGGACGAAATGGCCACGGCAGCGCGCAAGGATATCGCCCCGAAGCCGCATCACTTCGAACTGCGGCGACAGTAGCAGCCGCACATTTGCCATCTATCGAGTAAGCAATGAATTGGAAAGGAAGCAACCATGCGGTCGTTTCGTAAACGTCTTCTGGACCTTCTGGCAATAGCATCTTTGGTGTGGGGCGCCTTGGCATGCGCTCAGCAAAGCGCTCCTGCCGCGGCCTCTGCATACCCGGATCTGGCCTTTCCCACCGTACTCTACGGCACGGCCTACTACCACGAATACATGCCTTACGAGCGGCTCGACAAGGATGTCGCCATGATGAAGGCGGCTGGCTTCAATGTAGTGCGGATGGGAGAATCCACATGGAGCTTGTGGGAGCCTGAGGACGGCCAATTCGAGTACGCCTGGATGGATCGCGTCGTCGATGCTATGGGCAAGGCCAGCATCAAGGTAATTCTCGGCACGCCTACCTATTCCATTCCTGCGTGGATGGCCCACCAACACCCCGAGATGCTTACTCAGCGTCTCAGTACCAATGCCCTTGGCGGCCCTTCCGTGCAGAGCACTTATGGCATGAGGCAGAACATGGACACCGACTCGCCGGCTTATCGCTTCTATGCCGAGCGACTCATCCGCCACATTGTTGCCCATTACAAAGACAACCCCACCGTGATCGGCTGGCAACTCGACAATGAAACTTCAAGCTACGCCGCCGTGAACCGAGACGTTTTCATCGGCTTCCAGCATTATCTTGAGAAAAAGTTTGTCACTCCCGAGGCGCTCAACAAGGCCTGGTTCCTGAACTACTGGGGTCAGGATATCCACACCTGGGAAGATCTGCCTACCCGCGATGGCGCCCAGAGCACTGGTTACAAGCTGGAGTGGACCCGCTGGAGCCAGATGCGCGTCACTGATTTCCTCCACTGGCAGGCCGCGCTGGTGCGCGAGTCGGCCTCGCCGCGCCAATTTGTCACCACTGATTACGCCGGCATGATGCACGGCGATGTGAACGAAGAGGCCATTACGGAATCCCTCGATATTCCGGCCGTTAATGTCTACCACGGAACAGAGGATCATTTCGACGGCGTCGCGCAATCCATTCAGGGGGACTTCACCCGCTCGCTGAAGCACTCGAACTTTCTTGTCACCGAGACCAATGCTCAAACCACTGGCTGGACTTCGTCTTTCCAGTTTCCTCCCTACGACGGCCAGTTGCGCGAGGACGTTTACACGTATCTCTCTTACGGCGCCGACATGGTGGAGTATTGGCATTGGGCTTCGGCCGCGGCTAACCAGGAGACTTATTGGAAAGGTGTTCTCTCACACGATCTCGAGCCGAACCGCGCCTATGCCGAGGTGAGCCGGACGGCTCATGAGCTGGAAAAGATCGGCCCCCACCTCGTCGGCCTGAAGATTCATAGCCAGGTTGCCATCCTGTGGAGCCGCGACTCGCTGAACGCCATCGGCTTCATGCCCTTCGCCACTTCCGGCGGGCAATGGGGCTTCGGCCCTCCTACCGCCGACTATTCCACGCTCGTCCAACAGATGCACAGGTCGCTCTACAATCTGAACATCAGCTCGGATTTCGTCTTTCCCACGACAGCCGATTTTTCCGCCTATAAGCTGCTCATCGTTCCCGCTCTCTATATCTCGGATGACGCGCTGTTGCAGCGCATTTCCGACTACGTGAAGAACGGCGGTCATGTGGTGATGACTTTCAAAAGCGGATTTGCCAATGAGAA
Source organism: Occallatibacter sp. (assembly GCA_049520075.1). Taxonomy (GTDB): domain Bacteria; phylum Acidobacteriota; class Terriglobia; order Terriglobales; family Acidobacteriaceae; genus Telmatobacter. The sequence continues at coordinate 20,919 of JBEKQD010000001.1, forward strand.
CTCCGCAGTTCGCTGGGAACGCGCGCCCGGCCCGCTTCGCGAAGCCGCCGGCTTCAGCTACCAGGAGTTTTCCAATCTTGAACAGCCGCTCCAGCTCAAAGGCGATCCCTTCCAAGTGGGCGATGGCAACAAGGTTCAATATTGGGCGGAGTTCCTCATGCCAGAGCACGCGAAAGCGATTGCCTGGTACGACCAACCTTTCCTGGGCCGCTGGCCGGCCATCACCGAAAACGAGTTCGGCGCCGGAACCCTCCTCTACGAGGGAACCTATCTCTCCGATAAGCTGCAAACTGCCGTGCTCAAAAGCGCACTCGAGAAGGCGGGCCTCACCGGCCCTGACCAGAAACTCCCGCCCGCAGTTCACGTCCAGCATGGCATCAACCGTCTGGGCAAACGCCTGCACTACTACTTCAATTACTCAGGCACGGAAGTGAAAATCAGCTACCCCTACGGCGCGGGAACCAATCTGCTCGACAGCAAGACAGTTGCCAACGCCGCAGAGCTTACGCTGGCGCCTTGGGATCTGGCAATCATCGAGGAAAGCGTAATGGACACACCGGCTCTTGCCCGGTGATTCCAGGCATAAGCTGCGGGAGAAAGGCCACGGAATCCCACTCCTCCGGCATTCAAGTTTGCCGGTCTCCGACAGTTTGGGCAGAACGGCCAGATCAGAAAGTTGAAAATCGTCCGCCTGGTTCCCGAGCACCAGCTCGAGATCACAGCCCCGGCGCAATAACTCCGTGCAGTCCAACGCAAGTTGCCGCCCAACACGCGCCAGCCTTTGGCTTGTCTCCTTTATCTCTGCCGCCCGCGCCCCTATTTTCAAACGGAGCGCATTTTGTGCAGAACCATATTGTTTTCTGTAAATTGCGCGCCGTCTAGGCGATTATCCCCAATCCGACTTTCGTCGGATTCGCGTTGTTTAATTAGAGGTCTATCATGCGGTACTGCAGGCTACAGCAAGCCCCGAGAAGCTCGAAATTTCGGCAACTCGTGTCTTGTTTTCAAGGAAGGCCAGGGAGGAAATACATGAAACAGCTCAGCCTCTTGCTGGGAACTATAACGGTGTTCGTATCGTTTATGATCTGCTGCAACCCGGGGGCGCGCGCACAGAGTAACGGCGCAACACTCACCGGCACGGTAACCGACCCGACCCATGCAGTCATTCCAAAGGCCACGGTGAACATCACCGACGAGGCATCGGGCATAGTACGCACCGCCACCAGCGATGGGGCCGGCTTCTTTTCGTTCGTCGGGGTGCGTGTCGGTATATACGACGTGAAAGTGTCGGCGCAGGGGTTTAATAGCCTGCTGCGCAAGGGCATTGCGGTCCACATCGACGATCAGATTGAACTGAAGGACATCACCCTGAGCGTGGCCGCAAACAATGTATCAATCACCATCACAGCCTCGCGCGAGGAGATAACCCCAACCACCTCCGGCGAAGTCAGTTACACCATCACCGACACGCAAATGCACAACATGAACATTGAAAGCCGGAGCGCGGTCGAGTTGCTGGGCCTGATTCCCGGCTCCGGCAACACCGGCAACTTTACTCAATCGAGTTACAACGGAAGCCAGGCCGGCTTCACCCAGAACGCCAGCACGTTTACCGTGAACGGCAACCGCTTTGACCAGGTGCAGATTGAAAGCGGAGGGTCCACGGTGACCGATCTGAATACCGCGGGCGCCGTGGCCGTGACGCCCAATGTGGACATGATCTCCGAACTGACCGTGCAGTCAGCGGCCTACTCTGCCGCAGAACCCAACGGACCGGTCGTGGTGTCGACCGAAACCAAGGCCGGCGGCCGCAGCTTCCACGGCGAGGGTTACTTGACGGCGCGCAACTACAATTTGAACGCCAGCGACTGGCAAGAAAAATCCATCGGTTTTCCCAAGCCGCAGAGCAGTCTCTACTATCCGGGCGTGAATATCGGGGGCCCGGTGCTGTGGCCCGGTGTGAGCCGCGACCACGTGAAACTCTTTTTCTTCGCGGCCACTGAAATCGCCCAGCAACACGTGGACCAGGGTGTGCGCAAGGCAGCTGTGCCTGCCGAATCCGGTTCGCCGGGTTACACCGGTGCGGGCATGGCGAACGGCGATTTCACCGATTCGGCCTATCTCAGCTCACTCTCGACTGCCGGCAACGACTACGCTTTCTGGCCGGTCGCCAGCCAACCCTGTAACGGCAGCTACTACACCGCAGCTTGCTACAGTCAATTGACTGCGACCTGGGGCCAAATCGCGAGTACCGCCATTGATCCGGGCGGAAAGATTCTGCTCAACGCTTTTCCCCTGCCCAACGTGAACCCCGTGAATCAGGGCGGATACAACCTGATCACCGACTTCGTCACCTCCGACCCCCGCAACCAGGAGGTGCTGCGCATGGATTACGCGATCAACAACGATGCGCACCTGTCAGTGCACTACAACCACGAGAACGAGAGCGTGCCCTGGCCTTACGGCCCCTACAACATCTGGAACCAGATTCCCTATCCCGCGCACCAGACCGGCAAAAACGCATCGAACTCTGTCGGCGGGAATCTGACAGAGGTGCTGAGCCCGACGGTGACCAACGAGATAAGCGCTACTTACACGCGCTTTACACTCGAACAGGCAGTCAGCAACCTCAGCGCCGTCTCCACCGCTGCGCTCAACTACCCCTACGCCGACCTTTTTGCCAACGGATCGGGTATCATTCCCAACGTGGAATTTGAAGGCGGCAACAACGTAATCGCCAACGATCAGTTGTACATCGGTGGAGGCGAAGTTCCGCCGTTCCTGATGGCCGAAAATACTTACACCGTTAACGACGCGATCACCAAGCTCCTCGGCAAGCATCTGCTCAAGGCCGGCTTCTATGCCGGGATTGGCCTCTTCAACAACCTCACGACGGGCAACGACAACGGCTCTGTTGCCACGGAAACCTACTGCGGAATCACCGGCAACGACTGGGCTGACCTTCTGATGGGGCACACCTGCGAGTGGTCGCAGAGTTCGAGCAACATCATGGCGAAGATGCGGGCCAACCGGTTTGACTTCTTCGGTCAGGACACATGGAAGGCAACCACAAAGCTCACGCTCAATTACGGTCTGCGCGTGGACCACATCGGCTGGTGGTACGACCGCGAGGGACGCATCGCCATCTTCAACCCGGCAGACTACGTTTCCACCTCTTCCTACACCGCATACTCCGGCATGGAGAGCAACGCGACGACCCCAAAGGTTCCCCGGTCTGGATCAAAACCGCTCGGCTTCCAATGGGCTCCTCAAGTAGGCTTCGCCTACGATCTTTTTGGCGGCGGCAAGACGGTCGTGCGCGGCGGTTTCGGAACCAATTACTATCTCGATCCCGGCACCAATGCCTACTCCGCCATCGAAGCTCCGCCTAATTTCGATGTCGTCACCCTTTACGCAACAGGCTCCGGGACGCCGCCGTACTACCCGCTCTCCGGCATCTCGGGTCTCGGCTCCGCTTACGAGGGCACGCTGCCTACCGTTTGGGGCACGGCATACCCCAGCGATCACCATCCGCCGGTCACTTACTCCTGGAACCTTGCCGTCTCAAATGAATTCCCATGGGGCAACAAAGTTCAAGCCAACTATGTGGGCAACTCCAGCCATAACCTGGTGGGCTACGGCATTCAAAATGCCGTTCCCGAGGGCAGCGAAACTGGCCCCTATTACGGCACCTATTACAACCAGCTCTATCGCCCCTACGCCAACTACGCCGAAATCTCCACCCACTTCCACAACCTGAATTCCAACTACAACGCGCTGCAACTCATGGTGACGCGGCAAAAGGGGTGGCTGAATTACTGGGGCAGCTACACGTTCAGCAAGACGCTCGCTTACAACGGCGAAGACTCCTTCGACATGAAGCGCTGGTATGGGCCCGCGCCCTTTGACCGCTCGCAGATGCTCAGTTTCTCTTACTACATCAAGCTGCCGGAATTTGCCAAACACCTGGGCAATGGCAAACTGGCGAGCGGCGCGCTCAACGGGTGGCAGATCTCTGGCATCTTCCAGGCGATGACCGGCGGTCCCATCAGCCTGCAATCGTATAACGGCAACGAGTACTCTGCCACCCGCAGCGTAATCAGCACCTATGGCACGGTGCCTATGACTGAGGGCGGCTTCGCCGATAACATCTCGCTGAACGGCGCTTATGCCGACGGCACTCCAGATGAGCAGGCTGTACCGCTGTTGTTGTGCGATCCGCGCAAGGGGCTGAAGAGCGGGCAGTATTTCAACGCAAGCTGCTTCGGCGCGCCGGGTCACCTCCAGAACGGAACCTATCGCTTGCCTTACATCCACGGGCCGGCTTTCATCAACGACTCAACAGGAATCTTCAAGAGCTTCGCCTTCCGCGAGGGCAGGCGTCTGGAACTCCGCGGCGAAGTGTTCAATCTCTTCAACCATCCCTGGAACGAGTTCATTGCCGACGATCAAAATATGTACATCGGCTATGAAAATATTCCGGGAGGAACGGGGACAAACTATCCTGCAGGAGGAACACTTCCAAGTACGACGAATGCGGGAGTCTCCGACAACAAAACCGGCCATCGCGAGATACAGCTCGCGGCAAAGTACTATTTTTAGGCCACTGGCCTTCCAGGTCTGCACCATCCCGGGCGACCCGGGTTCCGATTTTGGGATCCGGGACGCTTTACACTGATCGTTACCTCATGCGTAAAGTTCTCACCCAGATCTACGTTGTCCTCGTTGCTCTGCTCGTCGCGCATTCCGCTGGGGCGCAGGGCTACGCCATTGGCGCCGACGTCTCCTTTCTCGCCAAATGCGAGCAGGATGGCGTGGTCTTCAAAGAAAACGGCAAGCCGGTCGATGTGCTCGCCCTGTTGCGCGATCACCACTACAACTGGATACGGCTGCGCATCTTCCACGATCCCGCCGCGGCACCCGACAAGCTGCCCAACGATCTGCCCTACACGCTCGCCCTGGCTCGCCGCGCCAAAGCCATCGGATTCCACATTCTCCTCGACCTGCACTACTCCGACACTTGGGCCGACCCTGCCAAGCAAACCATGCCGGCAGCATGGGCCAGGCTCAAGCACAAGCAGCTTGTCGCGCAGGTCTTTGCCTACACCCGTGACACCATCGCGGCCTTCGCGCAGCAGGATACGATGCCGCAGATGGTCCAGGTGGGCAACGAAATCACCAGCGGCATGTTGTGGCCCGATGGCAAATTGCCCGACAACTGGGACAACTTCGCCGACCTGCTGAAAGCTGGCATCGCGGGCGTGGACGCGGGGCGCGGCGCTGCGCCCAAACCCCGCATCATGATTCACATTGAGCGCAGCGGCAACTACGACGCGGCCGTTTGGTTCTACGACAACCTCATCGCCCACCACGTTCCCTTCGACGTCATCGGGCTTTCTTACTATCCCTTCTGGCACGGAAACCTTGCGAATTTGCGCGGCAACCTGCACGATCTTGCCCTGCGCTACCGGCTTCCTATCATTTTGGTGGAGACCGCGCACAACTGGACGCCGGGCGGCATGACCGGCAAAAAGGCCGATTTCCCCGAAACTCCCGAGGGGCAACTGGCCTTTCTGCGCGCGGTCGATACGGCCGTTCGCGCCATTCCTAATGGACTCGGGCAGGGCGTCTTCTGGTGGGAGCCCGCAGCGGAGAACGACTTGCGCGGCCGCAGCTTCTTCGACAACGATGGCAACGTTCTACCTGTGATCGCCGCTTTCGACACGCCTTGAAGCCGCCTTACAAGATGATCTAAACTATCTTTCTATTTCTTCGCATTTACTGAAGCGAAGGCCGCAAACATTAGAGCGAGGCGTGGACTATCGACGCAAGAGGCCACGCGCTGGCCGATGCGAGCGGGCTCTTCATCGAGGTGCACAGTGGTCAAAGACCCTGAGTGATCCGTGAGGCTCGATGACCGCGGAAAATCCACCGCCTATGCCTTGACAGCGCGCGCAGGCTTGTATCCCAGCAGGCCGTAGTAGGCGACGTACATATAGCAGATGATCGGCAGGATGAATGCGTATTGAATCCCCACTTTGTCGGCCAGAGCGCCGAAAAGAAGCGGAATCACCGCTCCACCCACGTTGCCGATCGTAATCACGCCCGAGCCCTTGCTGGTCATTGGTCCCAGTTCGGCAATGCCCAGAACAAAGATTGTCGGATACATGATGGAGTTTGCCAAGCCGCAGAGGACCAGGCTCCAGATGGCGACGGGGCCGTGTGAAAGCATGGAAACCAAAAGCAGCGCCACGCCAAAGATGCCCAAACCTGTCAGCAACTTTTCGGCTTTGATCCAGGTCATCAGGAAGCTGCCAAGGAAGCGGCCTGCCATGATGCCCATGTAGTAAAGCAGAACCAGCAGTCCGGCTATTCTGACACTGCCGATACCTTGTTGCTGAAAGAATCGAATGGCAATGGCAGCGAGGGCGATTTCAACGCCGACGTAAAAGAAAATGCCAACCATTCCAAGTACGGTATGCGAGTAGCTCCAGATGCTGCGGCCCTGCGCGGCGTCGCCTTCGGCGGAAAGCTGAGGAGAACGGGCCGAGACGATGGCCGGCAGGTGCATGAACATCACAGCAAAGCCCAGCAGCAGAAGTGCCGCGGCGATTGCGATGTAAGGTCCTTCGAGCATGTGGGCTTCGCTGGGGGCCGTGGAAGCCTTGCTGGAATCGGCCAAAATAAATGTGGCTGCAACCCAGGGAGCAATCGCCGACGCGCCTGAATTGAAGGCCTGTGCCAGGTTCAGACGTGCAGACGCAGTGCGTTCAGGTCCGAGAATCGAGACATACGGATTCGCTGATGTTTGCAGGGCGCAGACGCCGGTGGCCAGAACAAAGATCGCGGCCAGAGTCAGGGAGAAACTCACCTGATTCGCAGCCGGAACAAACAACAAAGCGCCCACGACCATGATGAACAGTGAGATGACCATGGTGCGCTTGTATCCAACCTTTTCAATCAGCTTGGCACTGGGAACGGAGAAGACCAGGTAAGCGAAGAACCACGCCGCCGTCGCCAGCATCGCCGGTCCATGAGTCAGCCGGAAAACCTCTTCCAATTTGGCCACGAGTTGGTTGTTGAGGCTGGTGAGGAATCCGAAGATGCCAAAGAGCATGGCGACTGTAATAAATGGAATTGTGTAATTGGGCGCGTTTGCCGCCAGTGATGTAGGTTGCGTTGCCATAAAAGATTTTTCCCCTGCTTTCTCTTGAAAAAACTGCCTGGTCTTCGCTGTTCTTTTCGGGCCTGTGTTCCTCTCCGCGAGTCATAACGAAGTTGTAAGGAGAGCCGTCTACGACAGCCGATGAGCGCCCCCTGAGGCGTGGCAGATGTGAATCTCAGGCGTAATGCCGATTCGAGCTGCATAGCGATTGCCCAACTCCGCGGCAAAAGCCTTTGCCTGACTCTGCTCCACCAGATTGATGGTGCAGCCGCCAAAGCCTCCGCCCGTGAGCCGCGCGCCGATGATGCCCGGCAACTGCTGCGCCAGCTCGACCATTGCGTCAGCCTCCGCGCAACTGCCCTCAAAGTCCCGGCTGTAACTCTGGTGCGCCTCCGCCATCAGACGGCCCAGTTCTGCGAGGTCGTTGGCCGCCAACGCTTCTGCGGCAGCCTGAGTGCGCAGGTTTTCTGTAACCACGTGACGAGCGCGCTTGAGCGAGTTGGGCGTCATCTCGTGGCCCCATTTTTCCAGATCATCGACCGTCGCGTCGCGCAGGAAGCGAACTTCGGGCCGGTGGCGGGCGATGGTGGCGCAGGCCGCTTCCACCTCGGCGCGGCGCGTGGTGTAGTCGCCGCCGGCAACGGAATGTTTCACCATGGTATTGGCAATCACCAGCGCAACGTGAGCGGGAATCGGCGCCAGCATGAAGCTCAAATCGCGGCAATCGAGCAGCAGAGCGTGGTTCTCCTTGCCGTTGGCGGAGATGAACTGATCCATGATGCCGCAACTGGCGCCCACGAACTCGTTTTCGGCGCGTTGGCAAAGCCGCGCCAGCACAGGACCGGGATATGTGGCATCAATGATGGACAGGACGGCAAGCGCGGTCGCCACTTCAACAGCGGCTGAACTTGAGAGTCCTGACCCAAGCGGAACATCGCCCCACAGGCTCAGGCTGAAGCCCGGGATTTGATGACCTTCTCCGGCCAGGATCGAAACGACGCCGAGCGGGTAATCGCTCCAGTGCTTGCCGGCACCGGCGGGCAACGATGCTGCCTCAAAGGTCCGCTCCTCGCCATAGTTTTCCGAGTAGACGACGATTTTACCGTCAGAGCGTGGCGAGATGCCGGCCAGGGTCGCGAAGTCGATGGCCGCGGGCATCACAAAGCCCTCGGCATAATCGGTGTGCTCGCCGATCAGGTTGACGCGGCCGGGCGCGGCAAAAACGGCCGGCGCAGCCTGGGAGCGGGCTAAGTGCATAGAACGAAAAACGGCGGGATCATGCATGGCAGGTCACACTTTATTCGGGTTTGTGAACAGCAGTCATCGGCCAAAAGTCGGACTGGCCCTGAAAAACACAGGATAGTCTGATCAAGTTCTCGCCAGCGATTCTGCAGGAGTTGTGGCAAGCTCCAGAGCACAGTTTTCCGACAGGCCAACGGGATTGCCGCAATTGTATAAGAACAAGGTCCATAGGCGCTCCCGCCACCTTTAAAGCCAGGTTCTCCAACTCCTGATCTTCGTCAGAAGTGATCTTCCGGGCAGGCGCGCAACTGCCGCGCTGCGTCCTCGGGTGTAATGTCGCGCTGCGGCATGCCAAGCATTTCAAAACCCACCATGAATTTTCTGACTGTGGCAGAGCGCAACAGTGGAGGATAGAAGTGGGCGTGGAAGTGCCATTCGGGATAGTCTGTCGCGTCCACTGGACTCTGATGGAAGCCCATGGTGTAAGGAAAGCTCGTCTGAAAGAGATTGTCGAAACGCGTGGTCAGTCGCTTCAGGGCGTCGGCCAAGCCGTCCCGTTCGTCATCGCTAAGCTCTGGCAACGCTCCCAGATGCCGGCGAGAGAGCAGCATCACTTCGAAAGGCCAGGTCGCCCACCATGGGACGAGGGCCGTGAAATGTTCATTTTCAAAAATGATTCGCTCTCCAGCTGCACTCTCGGCGGTTATGTAATCGCAGAGCAAGCAGTGTCCCGTGCTGGCAAGATGTTCGCGCTGAGATTTGGTTTCGGTTGCCGGTTCGTCGGGCGCAAAGCCGGTGGCCCATATCTGGCAATGGGGATGCGGGTTGCTCGCGCCCATCATGGAACCGCGGTTCTCAAAAATCTGCACGTATTCAACCCAGTCCAGAGCCGCAAGGTCCGCGTATTCCTGCGTCCAAGAGTCCACTACGCGGCGAATCTGAGTGCGCGTCATCGTGGCAAGTGTCAGGCTGTGGTTGGGATGAAAGCAAAGCACCTTGCACAAGCCGCGAGCGGACCCGGCCACTAACAGCGGTGAAGCCGGCGGCTCGAGAACGGGCGAAGCATCGGGCAGCAGGGCAGCAAAATCATTGACGAAGGAAAACACTTCTTCATAAGCAGGGTTCGTGGCGCCGCCAGCGCGTTGATTGCCGGGGCACAGATAGCACAGGGGATCGTAAGCGACCTGAGAGGGCGCAGCCTTCTGGCCCACTTCTCCTTGCCACGGACGTTGAGTGCGATGGGGCGAAACCAGAACCCATGACTGCCGGAGGGGGTTCCACCGTCGATGCGGAAAATGACCGATCTCTTGCATACGTACTCCCAAAATAGCTTTCAGCTGTTGGGCGTTATCAGAGTGCCAATCGTTGCCGATAAGCTGCTGAGGGCCACTGGAAATTTACTGTTGGCTCCGAACCACTAACCAGCCTCTAATCGCGGATACTTGTGAGGATAGTTCTACCATAGACGCCGCAACAAGAAACCAGCGCCTGCAAGTTGTTCTAACCATGTATTGAAGCTCGCACGAAAACAAAATGTTATCAATCCTACTTTCGGCGGATACATGCCGATATTTAGGAAGGGTAGGATGTTTTCGATTCAGAAATCTTCATTTCAATAGACTTGGCAACGGCCGGTTGAAGGAGAAATGCGGAATTCTGAACGATCACGGCACGGTACGTTGGGCAAGAGATTGAAAGCGGCTTTCAAGGTATATAAAGGCAACTTTACAATCGCAGCTACTCACCCTTCGCATCGCCAGGAACTTGTTTTAGGAGGCAGTGTGATCTTCGTCAGTCAAAAGTATGTACGCGCACTCTTGCTCATCATTCTCGTTGGCCTCTTTGGCTCTGGGCTTCTCGCCTATGGACAAGGCACCAGCGCTAGCTTGACGGGTAACGTCACCGATCAATCCGGAGCAGCTGTGGCTGGGGCTCTCGTAACAGCCACAAACATCGACACAAATCTTACCCAGTCTGCCAAAACTGATAGCGCAGGAAACTACCTGCTCCGGCCCCTGCCGATTGGCAACTATACACTTGCCATCAATGCGACCGGATTTGATCGCTATCTGCAGAAGGGCATTGTTCTGACGGTAAGCCTGGCAGCTACGCAGGATGTACGCCTCAAGCTTGGCGTGGGCAAGTCGGAGACAATCACCGTCACGGCCGACGCAGAGCTGATCAACACCTCCTCTGCGGAACTGGGCACCACCGTTAACGAAGCCGCCATTGCGGAACTGCCGTTGAATGGTCGCGACCCCTCCAGTTTGGTGCTGCTGTCGCCCGGCACGGCCAACGTCCTCCAGCATGGTGGCGAGGGCATTCAGACCGGCTTCTCGATGCCAACCGAAACCGGCGCATCCTCAAGCGGCGGACGCCAGGGCAGCACGTTCTATATGCTCGACGGCGTCTCCAACATGGATAACTACAACGACCTGACCGCGCCCTTCCCGAACTCCGACGCGACCCAGGAGTTCAAGGTCATCTCCAACAACTTCAGCGCGCTTTACGGCTTCTCTCCGGGCGCGGTGGTCAGCATCGCCACCAAATCCGGCACCAATAAATTCCATGGCGGCGCCTTCTGGTTCGTGCGCAACAACGACCTGAATGCCACCGACTGGTTCAGCCACGAGGTCGATCCTTTGAAGCGCAACCAGTTCGGCGCTTACGCAGGCGGACCGATCATGAAGGATAAGCTCTTCTTCTTTGGCAACTACCAGGGCACGCGCCAGGTTACGGCAGCCACCAACCTGAAGACCAACACGCCTACCGCGGCTATGCTCGCCGGCGATTTCAGTGGCCTGGCTTCCACGCCTGGGGTCACAAACCTCAATGGCCCCTTCCATACCGTCGCCGGGGTAGCCAACCAATTGGATACAGCAGTCGCTTCGCTGAACGCCGCCGCAGTGGCCATCACCACCACCGGATTGCCGGGGCACACGGCCGGCGTCACCCAGGCTGCCAATGGCGAGATGTTCTACACCGAAGCTGCCGCCAAGAATGAATTCGACGAATACACGGCCAAACTCGACTACGATCTTTCTCCGTCGCAGCGCCTGTCTCTACGTTCCTATACCAATCGCATGACGGCGCCCTCGTCGGATACGCCAGGCGACATGCTGTCCGTCATCAACGACCAGAACTGGACGTACGGCCTTCAGGAGAGGATGTATTACTTCAATGATGTGTTGACGCATACCTGGACGATTAATCCCACCATGGTCAACACGTTTTCTGCCTTCTGGAACGAGCAGAGTGCGCACAATTCCGCCGCAGTGCTCGACAGCAACGATAAGGCCATGTGTCTCTCCCGCTATATCAACGTTACGGAACTGCCGGGACAGTGCTACATGGAGGGCTTTACCGTCACCGGCGACAGCAACAACATCCGGGGCGGGTGGACCGAGCCTTCTCAGGAGGTGCGCAACACCTTCGGCCTTACCGACACTCTGCAAAAGATCGCGGGCAAGCACACTCTGACCGCGGGCATCCAGTTGATGCACCAGTTTGCCGAGGAGTTCACGCAGTATCCGACGCATCCTGAAGTGACATTTACCGGAGCATACACCGGTAACGGAATGGTGGATTTCCTGCTGGGTTATATGCACGAGTTCAAGCAGGGAGCCGGTGAGATTGCAGATGTGTCCGGATGGCAGTTTGCGCCCTTCGTCCAGGATGACTGGAAGGTGGCTTCAAACCTGACTGTCAACCTCGGCGCGCGTTGGGATCCAAACTTCGCTCCTGCTTCGGCTGGTGGACGCGGCGCAGCATTTGTCGCCGGACAGCAAAGCCAGATATTCCCCAATGCGCCGACGGGCTTGATCTTTCCCGGAGACGATGGAATGAAGTCCACCCTGATGCCTGATTCGACCGGCTACTGGGAACCGCGCGTGGGCATGGCATGGCAGCCCAAGTTCCTGCCCAAAACCGTGATTCATGCCGGATTCGGCATCTTTACCGGACCGCTGCAGTACTCCACTTACAATCACGCCGCGGATATCGCGCCCTTCAGTCCCACCTTCGACTTCACAGGGAACGGCTGCACCACCGGTTGCTCGGCAGGGGCCGATGCTCCGATCACTGGATCGCTGAGTTTCAGTAATCCCTGGAGCAGCAACAACTCGCCGGTCCCGAGCAGCCCCTTTCCGCCCTTCGCTTCGGTCTCCTACGTTCCTGCGACCAACTCGACGTTTACCAGCACTGGCACGTCCCTGGAGCAATCGTTCTCCCGTGACTTCAAGCTGGGCATGACGCAGAGCTGGAACCTTTCGGTCGAGCAACAGATTAGCCCTGCAATGGTCGTTCGGTTGGCGTACGTGGGCAGCGCGTCGTATCACCAAAGCGTTGCCGTCGATCAGAATGCCGCGGTTCACGTCACCACCGGCACTTGCACGCCCGCCAGTCCCGATTACATTGCGGAAGCCGATGGCTGTTATGCGCGTCCCTACCCGGCCTTCAATCAGATTCTCCAGGACAAGAGCAACGGGACAGCGAACTACAACTCCCTGCAGGCCAGTTTTGACCGGCATATGTCGCACGGCCTGCAACTGCAATCCAGCTTCACCTATGCGAAAGCGATCGACTCCGCGAGTTCCAGCAATGTTTCCTTCGGCAATCCCCTCCTGGGAGATCCGTTCAACATGAAGTGGAATCGCGGTGTTTCGACGATGAACATGCCCTGGAACTGGGTTACCAACTTCATCTACCAGTCGCCTAGCCTGAAGGAAAAAGGCAAGCTGATTCAGGAGACGGTGGGAGGATGGGAATTGAGCAGCATCCTCACCTTCCAGACCGGCAATCCCTTCTCTGTGTTTGCCAGCGGCATTGATTGGGGCCAAGATGACTCCGGCTCCATGCAGTACCTGGATCGCGCCGATCGTGTTGCCGGAGCACCCCTCAATGTGGGCAAAGGCAACCATACGGATTGGGCTACAGCGGGCTACTTCAATACCGCAGCCTTCATCAATAATGCGCCGGGCACCTTCGGCGACAGCGCGAAGAATCTCATGTACGGACCGCGTGAATTTTACGCCGACGCCGCGATCATGAAGAGTTGGGTCCTGGTGGGCAATACCAGGCTGCAGTTCCGCTGGGAGGCATTCAACGCAACCAACCATCCAAGCTTCGGCAACCCCACTGGCGATTACGGCAATACGGTTGGCTGGGGCGACTACGGCAAAATCGGAAATGTCGGCAACGTTCCTCCGCGCGTGATGCAGGGCGCGTTGAAACTCACCTTCTAACCGAACAGGACGAGGCCCGGGCGATCTTCATCGTCCGGGCCTTTTTTCACGCCGCTCCGAATGGCCGATGCAAATCCCTTTTTTCCATTTGGATCGCGAGACGTAGGTTCTGATGCGCCTTTTTCTCCTCTGAGAGTTGTTTACGAAGACAGACTAAGGTGTGGCGCCCGGCGCGGTGAGCGAGAATATTAGAGGGCATATGTTATTTGTTAGAGCATGTTCGCGCAAAGGCCATCTTTTGAAAACTGCCCCGCACTCGGTCTGCTTGCCCTCTCGGGCACTCGACAATCTTCGCGCCGTCAGGCTGTTGTTGCGGGTGATTGTGCTCGCAGTCATCGGGCTGCTCGCAGCGGCAGGTCCACGCGCGCAGGCACAGCAACTGGCCTTTGAGAAACCTCCGGCGGGCAACGAGGAATGGAACTACACCATCCGTTCCTGGCAATCGCAGGATGGCTTGCCGGAAGAGACTGTGCAAGCTTTCGCGCAGACTCCGGACGGCTACCTTTGGGTGGGAACGAGCGGTGGTCTGCTTCGTTTTGATGGGGCGCGTTTCCGCCTCTTTGCCCATGAGAATACCCCGGCCTTCGGAGAGAATAGCGTCTTTTGCCTGCTCGCAGGCCACGATGGCCGCCTGTGGATCGGCACCGACGGCAGCGGTTTGATCGAGTGGCGGAACGGCGCCTTTCATACCTATCCCGTCGCCCAGGGCCAGACTGCCGATTTTGTACGATCGCTCGCCGAGGACCACAATGGCTTGTTGTGGGTTGCCACAGACGATGGCCTGTTTTGGGCCAGGAATGGCAGCCTTGAACGTGCCGACAGGCCGTTGGGCTTGCCTGTGTTCAACGTTCATGCCGTGATGGAAGACCGTTCCGGCCGCATCTGGGTGGGAGGCTCGCGGCTTTACTCGCTCAAGGACGGCAAGGCTCGCGAGTATTCGTTGCCAGGCAACGACAGCAAGAACAAGGTGAAATCGTTTCTGCAAACCTCCGACGGGATCATCTGGGTGGGGACGGTCGGCGGACTTTACCGGATGCTGCCGGGACAGGACCGCTTTGTGCCGATGCCTGAGGTTTCTGGAACCATCCGATCGCTGCGCGAGGCGCCCAATGGTGAGTTGTGGGCTGGCGCTATCGGTGCGGGAATCTTCAGGATTCGCGGCAATCGTGTCACCCGGTTGAAGGCTCCCTTGCCTCTGATCAGCAACACCGTGCTGTCCATTTTTGCCGATTCCGATCGCGATCTCTGGTTAGGAACTCAGGCGGGTATGATGCGCCTCAGCCGCTCGCCAGTGAGTGTTCTGGCCCTGTCCGAAGCTGCCGACTCAGATTTCGGAACGGTCACTTTGGATACCGACGGATCACTGTGGGCCGCTTCCAATCAGTTGGTACACGTGCAAGACGGTCATGCTGCACCGTTCAGATTCCCAGAGCTGGGTGACGTGCGAGTTCGCAATGTGCTGCGCAGCCGGGATGGGTCGCTTTGGGTTGGAACAGACGGCGGCGGCGTTTATCATCTTTCGGCTCACGGAACCGCGCATTTCACTACCCGCGAAGGCCTGGTAAATAATTTTGTGCGCGTCTTTCTCGAATCCAAAGACGGCTCTCTTTGGATTGGGACCGATAATGGCGTGAGTCGCCTCGATCAGGGAGGCATTCATAGCTTCACGGCGCAGAATGGGCTCGTTTATAACAGCATCCGTTCGCTTCAGGAAGACCGGGATGGAACCATCTGGATCGGCACCGAGCATGGGTTGAGCGAATTCAGAAATGGAGACTTCAATCACGACGCGATGACGGCGGCGCTGAGTGACGAAAAGATATGGGCACTCCATCAGGATGTGGATGGTGGAATCTGGATCGGCACCCGCGCTCATGGACTTTATCGCTATCGCGATGGCCGGCTATCCCACTTCACTACGGCGAACGGGCTGGCCAGCGATAGCATCTACTCCATCCTCGAAGATAAGCAGGGTCATTTTTGGGTAAGTGGTCCCTCGGGAGTGATGCTTCTGAACCGCTCCGAACTGGACGCTCAGGCCATCGACCCGCAGCAGCTTCTTTCATTGCGCACATTTCGCGCCGATGAGGGCGGCAAACCCACGCAGTTTTATGGGGGGACACAACCGGCGGGCGCCATTACCGGAAGCGGCGAAGCGTGGTTTCCCACCAGCCAGGGGCTGTGGAGCATCCGCCCGGATGAGTTGGAGCATCCGTTCTTCTCCAACTTGAATATAGACACCATTTCAGTTGATGGCCGCCCTGCGTCGTTGACAGGAAACCTGAGCCTGGAAGCAGGCAGCAGCCGCCTGGAGATTGGTTATGAGCCGGTGTTGCTGCGCTCGCAGGAAGAACTTCGCTTCCGCTATAAACTCGACGGATATGACCATGCCTGGACCTACGCGAGCGCGCAGCAGCGGCTGGCAACCTACACCAATCTTCCGGCCGGCAACTACACTTTTCTTGTGGAAGCCTGGGAGACGGATGATCCATCTCATGAGGCCCGCACCTCAATTCGGTTTATCAAGAGACCCTATTTTTACCGAACGCCGTGGTTTGTGGCTATCTGTGTGCTGTTCGTGGCGATGTTGTCTGTCTTTGCGTATCAAGTCCGCGTGAAGCAGATTCACGACCGCTTCAAGGCAGTGCTGGCGGAACGGACGAGGCTGGCGCGTGAGATGCACGACACGCTCATCCAGGGCTGCGTCAGCATATCCGCGCTGCTTGAGGCGGCCTCAAGCACGGAGGTCGAAGACAACGAGTCAAGGTCACATTTGATTGATTATGCTGCCACGCAAATTCGCGCGACCGTGGACGAGGCGCGGCAAGCTGTGTGGAATCTGCGCGGTGAGGAGCACGCACTCGCCGATTTGGAAATCGCGCTCCAACGCATGTCAGAGCGAATTGGACGGGAACATGGGGTGGAGATGGTCTATCGCCTGCTCGGGAAGCCATTTGCAGTCGCACTGCCTGCTACGCATGAACTCATGATGGTGGCTCGGGAAGCGGTCTTTAACGCGATCTTGCACGGCCACGCGCAAAAAATTGAAACGGAGCTCTCCTATGCCGACGAGTCTCTTTCGCTCACGGTCAAGGACGACGGGCAGGGATTCGATGCCGAGAAAGCTTTCTCTGAAGAGCACTTCGGTCTGAGTGGGATGCAGGAAAGAGTTCACCAGTTCAATGGAAAACTCGAAATTGAGAGCGCCCCTCTGAAGGGAACCTCTGTACGGCTAAGGATTCCTCGCACTGCCATCGCAATATGATGCACGGAAATTCAGGCGTCCCGGCGCCGCGGAGCTGAGCATGATGTCTTCCACGCCCTATAATCCGCATATGCCGCCGATCCGCATTCTTGTCGTCGATGATCACCCGATTATGCGGGTTGGGATTGCGGCGCTCATTGCATCCAGCAAGGAGATGGAGGCGGTAGCCCAGGCCGGCAGCGGAGAAGAGGCGATCGCGCTGCACGCACTTCATCTTCCGGACATTACCCTCATGGACTTGCGACTGCCCGGCATCAGCGGTGTTGAGACCATTCGCCGCATTCGCAGCGAGTCCCCCAGGGCCCGGTTTATCGTGCTTACCACTTATGCGGGCGACGAAGATATTTTCCAGGCGATGGAAGCGGGAGCTGCCGGTTACCTGGTTAAGGGCATGCCTCAGGAAATGCTGGTCAATGCGGTGAAACGAGTGCACGCAGGTGGCCGGTATCTGCCTCCGACAATGTCTCAGGCGCTGGCCTCACGGATGCCTGACTCAAGCCTCAGTCACCGCGAACGCGAGGTACTGGGGCTGATGGCAAAGGGCAACTCCAATCGGGAGATTGCAAGTAACCTGGGCATAACCGAGGCTACGGTTAAGTGCCACGTAAGCGTCATCCTCGGGCGCCTGAACGCGAGCGACCGTACACAGGCAGTAGTGATAGCACTTCAACGAGGGTTGATCCATTTATAGCGCGACGGCCACGCGCTGACTAACGCATCATTTTGACAAGTCAACCTCGTACTCGGGAAGAGCTTCAACTGAATCCAGAGCTCCGGCCTGGCCATCCTTGTCGAATCCAGGCGCCTTGCCTGGCTCAAAGAAGATAGGGGACTGCTTGCTCAACGGCAAAACCTGAAGCAAAAACGTGGTCGAGGTTGGATCAGGCAGAAACCGTTTCAATCCGATTTGCCACTCATTCCCGTTATAAAAATTGTCAGTGAGTAGCCGGCTGCCTTTGAGTAAGCGCGCCTCATCGCCCCGATAATGCACTCCAAGGCAGAGATCACTGAGTCCTTTGAGCGCGCCCTGAGGAACTACAATTTTCCATTCGCCTGCCTGACCAAAGCTGGAGTCATCTGGCGCCATGATCACCGTTTCGTTTCGCCACGACAGCTTCGGGCCGAAAACCGGCAACGGCGCCTTGCCCATTGCCCGCGTCTGCTCCAGCTGGAGAGTGACCTTTCGCTCAGGTTCACGAAGATTCAGTAGTTGGAAGAGCCCAGTCCGCTTGCCTGCTCCGGCCTCGGTCGATGCATTAGAGGCTGCGAATTTGCCGATCGGGAACAACGCAACGTCAAAGAGCGGTTTACCTATCTGCCGAAGGACAATATGCGATCCGTCGCTATAAATCTGGGACTTGGCCAACACAAGTTGGTCGCTTCCCTTGAAATTCACGCGCCACAGATCTTCTGCCTGCTCCGCACTGAGAAGAACAATGTGCGTAAGGCCGCTGTTTCCGCGAATCGTAATCACGGTGCTCAAGCCTGGCTTTACGTCTCTAAGAGTCAGCGTGCCGTTATTTTCTGAAATCGTACAGTTCTCTGCTTGAACCGCCGAACGGTTTGTCGCCGGAAATGCAAACTCCGCGGCAATACCCTGAATTGATTTGAAAAAGACATACGTATCGCCGGCGGACTTAATCTTCAAAATGGGCTGAGCAGTCGCATAGCGCATTGTGACGCCATCGAGATCCAGGTTCACAGGCCAATAGAAGTAAGCGTTGGCGGGAATGGTAATCGGCGTGTATGGAACGAGTAGCGTCTCGCCTGGAAGGCGAATTTCAAACTGCGTGCCAGGCCGCGAGGGAAGCTCCAGTTCCCGGACGTAATTGTTCACAAACAGAAAGCCGCTCTGTCCGTCAATACGCGCCGATGCCCGCAAAACCGATGTATCGGCCGGCCCGGTGGGACGCGGCATTGGTTCGATTACGCGCGCCGGAGCCAACTGCGCGCCGAAGTCCTGGAGAAAATAGTTATCCAGCTTCAGCTCCCGCAAAGTCGCATTCATCTGGCCAAACTCGCCTAGTGGCGCCTGAAAATCGTAGCCTTTCTCGGGAACATCGGTTGGATAACCGGTGCGCTGCGACTCCTGAAGCGTGGTCAAATTTCCGTCTGGATTCTCTCCGCCATGAAACATGTAATACCCGAGGAGATTGACCCCTGAACCAATCATCACGGGAATCATCGCCGGAATGTCATTTGCCGTCAATGCCGGCCTGCGATGGTAAGTATCCTCGATGCCACCCCCAACCTCTGCAGTCAGGAACGGTACCTTGGTGCGCAATTCGGCGTCAGGCTGTCGACCGGTTGCAAACTTATCGCCAATCGCGCCCATGTTAGCATCCACCCGGCTGGCAAAACGGAAGGAGTAAACCTCAGCTGGCGGAAGAGCCTTTGTGCTCGAATCCCAGGGTGCGCCGGGGTAGCCGCCGTAGACTGGCAGGAACAGACTCTCTGGTACCGCTGCATTGTCCCAACCTGTTACCGTATACAGCGGAACGTCGAGGCCGCTGTCGAGCGCCATTTGTTTGAGCGCAGCCAGATGTTGCCGCCCCTGCCCCGGGCCATTGAGCGCATATTCGTTTTCAATCTGAATACCGACCACGGGGCCGCCGTCCTTCCATAGCAGCCCACGAAGCTGTTGACCAATCTGCGCATAGAGCTGTTTCACTTCGGCAAGATAAACAGGGTCATTGGAACGCACCGCGCTCTTCTTGAGCACCCAGTCAGGCAGTCCGCCATTGCGAACCTCGCCGTGGTCCCATGGGCCGATGCGCGGATAAAGTAACATTCCGTGCTTGGCGCACAGTTCGGCAAATCTCCTCAAATCTCTCTGGCCACTCCAATCGAATTGGCCTTCAATCTCCTCGTGATGAATCCAGAAAACATAGGTCGAGATCACCTCAACGCCGCTGGCCTTCATTTTGAGAATCTCTTCTTCCCAATATGCCTCTGGATAGCGCGTGAAGTGAAATTCGCCCATTACCGGGACCCAGGGTTTGCCGTCCCGCATTAGATACTGGCTATTGACTGTGATTGTGCTTCCGTCAGGCGCATGATTGGTGCCAAGCTGCGTGGGAACAGGCATAGGCGCGTCATTGGGAGTCGTTGCGTCAAAGACCAGGCGATTGACAGGAGGCTGCGCGCACAAACTGGAAGCAAAGACAGGCAGAAATAAAAACATCGCAAGAGAACGCATAACTCGCATACCTTTCAAAACAAACATGTCCAATCTTCTGAACTTTGCTTTCCATCCTGCACGCTCGTAATGTGGTGGAAACCAGCGAGCGCCTCTGGAACCATCGATTCGAATCTTACGCCCCGAGAGACGCAACTTAAATCCGACTAAAGTCGGATTGGCATCATTCGCTTTGGACGCAGTGAACGCATGGGGGCTACAAAGTGAGAGAGATACGCCAGGTAAAGCACAAGTGGCTCGCTTTGCCCATAGCCTCATTGCTCGATTGGACTGGACCACAGCGGAAAAACTGGCAGGGGCCGATGCTCGGAAATCCCAGAGATTTCACTAACGTCGATCGAGGTCCATCGTGAACAAGTTTCCAGTGCCGACTCGCGGCCTGACCAGCGGAAGATCTTCAGGCGTCAAACCGCCGAAGAAGTAGTCCGCCGGTTCTCCTGAGTGAAAATCTGCGCTGCTGGCGACCACCTTCACTTGGCCGCCAGGCACAGAAATTTTAAGAATAGGCTGGTTCTCCGCCAGGAAAGCATGGACCAAAATAGCCTTGCTGTCGCTGCTCCAATTCGGATCAGAGGCACTTGTCGACGCCAACTCACTCCAGCGCTGATTGGCGACATCGAATAGCATAACCTTGTTCTGTGCCAGAGTTAAAGCCGCAATCCATTTGCCATCGGGGGACCAGCGAGGGCTGAAGAAGCCTTCCGAGTGCGGCACGGTTGTCCTCGTCTGGCTTTGCAGATTGAATAGTTCGATCGCGCGCGGTCCATTTTCTTTTCCCATGGAATCCGGCTCTCGCCCAAAAATGATCTCTTTCCCATCGGCAGACCAGCTTGGGTCTGCATCATTGCGGTCGTCCTTCATCAGTAGCTCCGGCCTGCCTCCGTCCGCACTCACGATGTAGATCTGCCACGTCGCACCGGAACGCCGGGCCATGATGGCCAGCTTGCTGCCGTCGGGCGACCATTGTGCTGAGAAAACTTCAAGATCGTTAGGAGTGAGTTGAATTTTGTCGGAACCATCCGCAGATCGTGCCCGCCACAATCTTGACGAATAATCTTCCCAGGCTACCCACTGGCGGTCGTGGGAGTAGGTTACACGGTTGGCGTCGGAAAGGAAGGAGCGCACCGGCCGAAAACCAAGTTGCTCGCCGTCATATCGCAGCAGCCCGGAAGGCTGGTCTGAGCCGTAGAAATAAACCCGCTCTCCTGACCGCGCAGCGATGGGAGAGAAAAAGCTAAGAGGTCCGTTCGTCAGTTGAGTCAAAGATGACCCGATGCCGCTACTCTTCAACTCCCAAAGATTGATGCTCGAGTTTACGCTTACCTGGAAGACGTAGCCCTTGCCGTCCGCTGTCCAGTTTCCGCAGCAATCAAGCACCTGACTTATCCGGTTTTTGAGCAGAGGCCGCGGCGTCTTGCTGCCGCGCTTCAGTTCCCATAAGGAGCCGGTATGCGTTAAAGGATCCATGACCGTGAAGCGGAGCGTCTCGCCGTCGGGAGACCACCGGAGCCAGAATGCCCTTCCTCCCAACTTGGCAATTGAGGTGACCGTCCCGCCATCCAGCCGGATCTGATTCAGCTCATTTCCGCTGGCGAAAAGAATGCTTGCGCCATCCGGCATCCAGGTCGCGTCCTGCGCTAAAACGTTCCCCACTCGCAGTGCGCCTCCGCCAGCGGTAGGAACAATCCAGAGCGGCTGTTCGGATTGGGAAGACAGTTGGCTGCGCAGCAGCAGGTGTGATCCATCCCTTGAGATGTCGGCCACCCTGGCGGAGGTAAGCTCGGTCGGAATAGTGAGGGGCTGAACCGCGCCGGTGCTGACATCGATTGCCGCAAGTTGAGGTTTGCCGACGATCATAACCGGAGCGAAAACGCGCTGACCATCCGTGACCAGCGTCAACAGATTTTCCATACTGGGTGGTCCGGCGGAAACTGGGCTGTCGTGGGTCAACTGCTCTACGCGCAATGGCGGCAAAACATCCGGACGTACCCTCAGCCAAATCATCACCACTAAGCACAGCAGGAACGCCAAAACGAGGCCGGATACTGCGAACCGGCGCCTGCTCCAATCATGCCGTTTTTGGACCGCGTCCTTCGTAGCCGGCGGGTTTTCCCCTGCATCCGGATCACGCATCGGGGTCGAGACGCCCGAAGATGGAACCGGCGGCGAAACCTGTGCCGTGAGCGGAAAGAAAGGCTTTGGGGAGATCTCCAGGGTCTTGCTCTCTTCATCCGATTCATCGACGGGAACCGGAGGAAATGCAACGGAGGTTACCGTCACCGGAGCTATGAATCGGTATCCGCGCTTTGCAAGAGTCTCCACGAATCTAGGATTTTCGGCAGAGTCAGAGAGAGCCTCGCGTACCTTCTTGATTGCGACTGCGAGGGCGCGCTCAAAGTCGACAGTCGTATCAGGGCCCCAGACCTGGAACTCCAATTCGCTGTGGGTCACTACTTGGCCGGGCTTAGTCAGCAGAGCAGCCAGCACTTTAAAGGGCTGATCCTGCAGTTTCACCCTGTGGCCGGATTTCCAGATCTCTCCGCTCTGGAGATCTACTTCAAACAGACCAAAAGTGACCCGTCCTAGTCTTTCCAGATTCTCCACTCCCTGCCACCCAACATCATTCTTGCGACAACCAAAGGTTAACACACCCCTCAACGCGCGGACGGATTTCAGGTTCGGTGTAGTTGCTTGTGTAAGTGGCTGATGTAACTATGGTTACCGGTTAATGACGAATAAATATGGATTAATGCCGAGTGAAGGCGGAATTGATGAGGCGTCCATTGCGCACTGCAATGCAGAACACCGATTGTTATCAGCGCCTCAAAAATCCAGAACCGCGATGGGGGTTATTTGGAGTCAGGATGCCCCAAGGCCCAACGCGGGAACCATTTGGAAGGGCGAGACACAGATCAAGATAGGTAACGCAAACTTAAGGAGAACAGCGACATGACCCAAGCTTCAAGAAGAGACGCGCTTTTAAGAGCCGTCTTAAAAGCAATCCAAACAACGGCACTCGTATTCCTCGTCGCTTTTGGCGTGAATATGCAAGCACATGCCCAATCCGATTCAGGCAAAGTGGTCGGGACGGTCATGGATCAAGCCGGAGCCGTTGTCTCTGGAGCCACCCTTACCCTTACAAACAATGAAAACGGCCTCATACTGAAAGCCGCCTCGAACAACGCCGGAGAGCTCAATCTCCCCGCCGTGCCGCGTGGTGTCTATACGGCCAAAATCTCGGCTCCTGGATTTCAGTCTCAGTCCCAATCCATCACGGTGACTATCACCCAGGTACAAGACTTGATTTTCAAGTTGACACCGGGAGCGGTCACGAGCTCGATTGAAGTCACGAGTGCAGCGCCGTTGGTGAACACGACGAATGCAACCCTTGGCGAGACAATTGAGTCCAAGCAGATCACCGAGCTTCCCTTGAACGGCCGTAACATACTGAATCTGACCTTGCTCGCCCCGGGTGTGACGACAGGAGCTAATGTCGAGTATGGCCAGGACACAATTAACCGCTACAGCGATTCGGGCGGCGGCCAACTCTCGGCCAACGGCACTCGCGCCCAGGCGAACAACTTCATCCTGGACGGCGTGGACAACAACGATGGCTTGCAGAACGTCATCGTGTTCTTTCCGCCCGTCGATGCAACTATGGAGTTCAAGGTCAACACAAGCATAGCGTCTGCGCAGTATGGCCGCGCCGGCGGCGTGTTATTGATCAGTTCCATCAAGTCCGGAACAAATCAGTACCACGGGTCGGCCTTCGACCTCAACCGCAGCGGCAAATGGGCGGCGAATCCCAACTATCAATTCCTTGATGCGGCGCCAACCGCGAATCCTCCTTTCCGGCGCAACCAGTTCGGCGGCTCCGTAGGTGGACCTATCCTCAAAAACAAGCTCTTCGGATTCGGTGATTACCAGGCTACTCGCGCCAACTATCCCGACGGAGCGGGGTTTGACACAGTTCCGACTGCGCTTATGCGCCAAGGGAACTTCAGCGAGTTGCTTTCCGCATCGGCCCCTGGCTCCGGCGGCGTCGCTGGCATCGGTTATACAACCGGAGACTACACGGCATTTCCTCATTGCGTGCCCAATAACGGCAACCTGAACAACAATCTCCCCGCGAACAGCCAGGGTCAGATTTACGATCCCGAGACCTGCGCGCCTTTCGCAGGCAACATAGTCCCAGTCAGCCGCCGAAATCAAGCGGCCCTGAACTACTTCAATGCGTTTCCGGCGCCAACCCGGACCGATCGCATTCTCAACAACTATCAATTTGCAGACCAGGGTGGCTATAACTTCAACACCTTCGATGTTCGTCTCGACTGGAACCGCACGGACCATGACCTGTATTTCGCGCGCATGTCGTATGACAGCTCCGACAACTTCAACCAATCGGACTTTCCGCAGCAGCAGAACGAACCTGAATTGTCAGTCAACGGCAACAAAAACTATACCCACGCGCGTGGCTGGGTTCTTGGAAACACGCACACCTTCTCGCCCACAATCGTCAACGAAGCGCGCATCGCCTATATCCGCGACAACTACGGCTTCCAACCAAGCAACATAGGGGATAATGTCGCCAAGGATCTCGGAATGATTTATGCGCCTGGCTTGGCTGGAGCCTCTGGCGGCCCAATCATTGGCGCGTCCAACAACGAAATAAGATACACAGGCGATTACGGCTTGTTTGCGACCCCTCAAAACACTTATGAGGTGACCGATACCCTGAACATCAACCGGGGCACTCATTCGATTAGTCTCGGCGGCACGTACCTTCGCCGTCAGGTGGAATTTTTCCGTCCCATCTCCGGAAAGGGTTTCTTTGGCTATGCCGGAGACGGAACGGACTTCACTGGATATGAGGTGAGCGAAATGCTCGCAGCCTTCGCGGACTATTATTCGGTCGGTGCCCAGAACGGATATTTCGCCGAGGTCAGTCAGGAAGATGGCGTTTTTGTCCAGGATGACTGGCGCGTCAATAAACGGCTCACCCTCAACCTCGGCATCCGCTGGGATCTGATGACGTGGCCCTCCGAGGCGCACAATCAGAATGCCGCATTCAATGTGCAGACCGGCCATGTGATGTTGGCTGGCCAGAACGGCATACCCAATAGCATCATCAACCAGGACTACGCCAACTTCGCACCCCGTATCGGATTTGCCTACGATCTGTCGGGAGATGGCAAGACCTCAGTTCACGGCGGATACGGCATCTTCTACTTCCCCGATTACGGAGGTATCAGCAACCAATTAGGTCAGCAGCAACCGTTTGGCGGAAGCGTTGGCTTCAACACTTACTCCGGATATTGCATCGCTTTAACCGGAATAGCAAACCCAGGCGGAACTCCAAGCGGCTCCTACGATTGTCCTTACACTGCAAATGCGGCAGCACCATATAATGGGCAGCCAGAGCCCGGTTTCACAAACTTCGATCCAGACAATCCTTCAAGCACATACAACGGTCTTGCCGTCAATCAGAACAATAACCACAGCATGATGCAGGAATGGAACGTCCAACTCGAACATCAGCTCCGTTCAAACAACGTGGTTAGCCTTGCCTATGTGGGCACCCATGGCAGCCGGCTTTCGACCTACTACACTTACAACACTTACCTGCCCGGCGTAACAACGAAGCCGTATCCAGGCATTGGGGGCATCACGCTCGATGACTACGACGGCAGCTCCAATTACAACGGGCTGCAGGTGCATATCGAGCACAGGGGAACCTACTTCACAGCTACAGGATCCTACGCGTGGTCCCACGCGCTCGACGATACTGTCAGCGCATACGGCGGCACGCCAGAGTCCTTCCTTGTCTATGGCAACCATCGTGTCAACTATGGCAATGCGACTCAAGATGAACGGCACATCTTCAGTGGATCGTTTGTCGGCTATCTGCCCCTCGGCCGCGGCAAAAAATTCGCCGCAAACGCTCCGCGCGCCCTGGACGCGGTAATCGGCGGATGGCAATTCAACAACATTCTCCTTCTACAAACCGGCCAGCCCGTCGATCTTACTTCGGCAGGCAGCGCGAATCCTGGCGGCAATCGGCCTGACCTCATCACCCCGGTTAAGTATCCGAAGAGCGTTAGCGGTTATTGGTTTAACCCCGCTTCGTTTTCAAGCACTATTCCCACCATCCAGGCGACGGATGGATCGGGAAACAGCGTTTTCACGCGCATGGGAACGCTCGGCCGGAACCAGGTTTTCGGTCCCGGCAATCGGGTTGACAACTTCGGCTTGCAGAAAAACTTCCGGATAATGGAAGGCAAGATTCTGGAACTGCATGGCGACGCATTCAACATAACCAACACTCCAAACTTTGAGAACCCAGGCAACAGCCAGGGTAACCTCAGCACCTTTGGCGTGATTACCGGATACAAGGGACAGCCCCGTCAAATTCAATTGGCGGCTCGTTTCACCTTCTAAAAAGCACAACCACAGACAGCGCCGGTCACAATGGCTGGCGCTGTCTGCGTCCCACACTGCCCCATCTGATGTGGTCCAACTGAGCAGCTTTTTTCAATCAACAAGAGATCAAGAGAGAGAACCTTGCGAAAAATCCATTTGAATAATTCACTGCTGGTGACAGCGATATTAATGGTCACGAACAATCTCATGGCCCCGGCTCAAGAGCCGGCCCAGACTCTGAAAAAATCTGAGCCGGTTTTTTTACCTGCCGGCGTCGCTCCGGAGTGGCTTCGCACCGGAGTCATCTACGAAGTGTTTCCGCGCTCGTTCTCTTCTGAAGGCAACCTCAATGGAGTAACAGCCAGCTTGGATCGCTTAAAAGCCCTTGGTGTCACAGTCGTGTGGCTCATGCCCATCCATCCAGTAGGGCAGCTAAAGAGGCACGGCACCGATGGGAGTCCTTACGCAGTCAAGGATTACTACGCAATCACTCCCGACTATGGCACCAAAGAAGACCTGCACCATTTAGTTGAGGAGGCCCATCGGCGGGATATGAAAGTTATTCTCGACATGGTCGCGGACCACACTGCATTCGACAGCGTCATGATGAAGCATCTCGACTTCTACCAGCACGATAAGAATGGACAACTCGTTTCTCCACACGGCTGGAGCGACGTAGCCGCCCTCGACTACACAAATCCAGCCCTACGTCGATATATGCTCAATGTGCTTGTCTATTGGGTAAAGGACTTCGGTGTCGATGGATATCGCTGCGACGCGGCAGGCATGGTTCCAACAGACTTCTGGGAAGAGGCGCGAACTGAACTGATCCGCATTCGCCCTGACATTCTTATGCTGGCCGAAGCATCGAAGCCAGAGTTGATGGAGAAGGCCTTCGATATCGACTATGGATGGCCGGTGCTGTTCAAGCTGGACGACGTGATCGAGAATGGCGCGCCCGCGACCGAACTGCGTGCCACTATCGATCAACAAAGGGACCTCTTTCCCAAAGACTCCTTGCACATGATGATCTCCGATGATCATGACGAGCAGCGCGCCCTGGTGCGTTATGGAGCCCGAGGGGCACTCGCTGCTTCTAGTTTGATGTTTACGCTTGATGGTGTGCCTTTGCTCTACAACGGTATGGAAGCCGCGGATGCGACTCCATCGACAGACCCAGCCCTATTCGAGGCACTCAAAATCTATTGGAAGGCGTCGGAGATACGCCCCGAATTTCAGCAGTTCTATAACTTCATGATTCCGTTTCGCAAGCAACACCCAGGGCTCTGGAGCAGGCAAGTCTCGTGGGTGCACAACTCCGACGAGCAACATGTCCTCAGTTATCTGCGGGGTTCCGGAAAGGAAGAACTTCTGGTAATGGTCAACCTGTCAAATACGCCATTTCGAGGGACGGTGGAAGCGGATGCGGGCGTTTGGCAGGAGGTGAAAGACCCTCTCTTCCACGATTCGCAAGCAGCTCTTCCATCAGTTTCTTTAGACGCGTTTGAATTTCGCATTTTTGAGAAGAAGTAAATATGACAACTCAATGAACGCCCGTCGGTGGGCTGTTTGGAAACTACGAAAGCGAACTCGGGAAGGAACGCCCTTACATGGAAACCCCGGTTGCATGAGTGTCGGGTGAAGGCGGTGGTCTAGACGCCAAAGAGTAGACGCGGGTTGGTAGATGGGGCCGGCGTCTCACTCATCCATGAGGCCGGGTACTGAGCAGTGACGGCTCCCGGCCTACTTCTTTGGCTGATCCGATTGTGAATAGTCTTTGCGCCAGAACGGGCTTCCTCGCTTAACCGTGAGCACCACAGATCCCAAAGCCTGAACTCCATCGAGCGGGTTACTGGACACAAAGACAAGATTGGCCAATTTTCCGGGCTCGACTGTTCCCATCTGCTTATCCTGTCCGATCACGCGAGCTCCCACTGCGGTGGCCGAGCGAATCACATCCGCCGGCCTCATACCGGCTCCGTCCTGCAACAAGACCAATTCATCCCGCAAAGGGGACCAATCCTTGTTGTCTTCGTCCTCAGTATCGGTTCCGGTGGAGATCAGAACACCTGCCTCATAAGCGGCACGGGTAACCCGTTCCCCAATATCTAGAGTGTCGACTGCATTAGCCTGAGGGTGTTTGGCACGGTTGATTTGGTTCTCCTTAAAAACCAGCAGCGTTGCATCCAAAATCGTATTACGGCGTTTCATCTCCTCCAGGAGGCTGTTGAGACGAGGGCCAAATCCGTCTGCGTACTGCTGCTCGGCCGCGGGATGCAAATGAGCCTCCGCATAGGTGTTGGCCGGATTCGTAATGGCCAGCATGGGCGCATGGGAGACGCTATCTACGCCCGCGTTTACCACCTGCTCAACCGTTGCTGGGAAGACCGTGGCATGAGCCCACACCTTCATGCCCTGGCTGTGCGCTTCCGCGGTAATCGCCGCAACCAATTCCGCTGGCAAGTCCGCGTAGATCTTGATTCCTGTCGCCCCGGTGCCTCGGGCCTCCGCAATTGCCAGATGCAGGTCAGTCTGCGGAGTCACGGCTTTCATCCATGGCACTTCTCCGGCCACAGCTCCTCGTGCAGCGTCGTGCGTGCACGGATCCTTGAAGAAGCTGGGGCCGGCCATCAACGCCGCGTAGTAAATATCCGGGCCGGGTATCTCGCCCAAAAGAGAAACACGGGCCAACTCCGCGAGCTGCCGTGTGTCTCCTGCCATGTCACGCTCGGCCGTCACGCCGCTGTATAAGTCTCGGCGCATCAGCCGGAGCGCCTGCTCGCGAGTGGTGTCAGTGGCAATATGGATGTGCGTGTTGATGAGCCCAGGCAGCACGTAAAGCCCTCGAACATCCACCACCTTGCTGCCGGACGGAGGGATAAAATCTGCGGCCGGCGCGATTGCTTCGATCCGCTGACCATGCACGACAATGGACACGTTCGTCCTCGGGACACTCCCAGTGCCATCAATCAGCGTGGCGCCCTGGTAGACCGTGATTGAGTCCGCTTGCGCAAACGCATTCAGACGGCATAGCGCCAGCAAACAAATCACAGAAAAGGCCCAGGCCGTTTGCGTACCCCGCGCGAGCTTCCGTCTCGTTTTCTCCATCAGACGCCCCTTCCACCTTTTCCGTATTGCTGTGCATCAACCGTACGACAGCTTTGCGGATTTTATGCCTTCGTTAGATAATAAGGCACCAAATGATTTGAATGGAGAGCCAATCGTGGAAATGATTTCACGACGTACTTTCTTGGGGCACATAACGAAGGCAGCGGTCGCTGTGCCTCTCGCGTTTCCCCGCGGCTATCGTTTATTTGCTCAGGCTGTGCCGGTGTATCCAGAGCGAGTGGTGCGTCTGATGCGCGAATCCCTCGTAATCGATATGCTGAACCAGTTCTTATATCGCATCGATCAAGAGGATTTGAAAGAAAAGTGGCTCACCCATCCGGGCGCTTTCACCGAAGCCGATTTTCTCAAATTCAAAAACTCTGGCGTTTCCGTTTACAACTTTGGCGATGGCGCCGACGACTTCGCCAGTGCTCAACTTCTATTCGCCAAGTGGAATAGCTTCATCGCGCAATATCCCCAATGGCTCATGCGCATCAACAACGCCGCCGATTTGGCAATAGCCAAGGAGCAAGGCAAGCTGGGCATTCTCTATGGGCTCCAGAGCAGCGGCCAGTTCCAAAATCTCGACGATGTGGATCGCTGTTACGGATTTGGACTGCGCATCTCGCAACTCTGTTATAACTTCAGGACTCGCGTTGCGGATGGTGCCTTTGAGCCATTTGACGCCGGAGTCAGCGAGTACGGCGGAAAAGTCATTGAGCGGATGAACAGTGTCGGCATGGCGGTAGATCTCGGCCATGCCAGCGACAAGACCAAGCTTGACGCTCTCGAAATCTCAAAGAAACCTGTCATCCTCTCTCACGGCAACTGTCGCGCCCTCAATCCAAACGCGCGCAGGGCCACTACCGACGAAGCCATTAAAAAGCTGGCTGCCAAAGGCGGTGTCATGGGCATCACCGACATTGCTTTCATGGTAAAAGGTACTGAGCCGGTTGGCATCGAAGATGTAGTGGATCATTTCGATCACGTGCGTGACCTGGTCGGTATTGAGCACGTCGGCGTAGGCTCCGACGCCGGCATCGAGAGCAACGACCTCGGGTCCGCAACCGTCTTGAAGGATATGCTCCGTAAAGCCGATCCCCGCTACCGCATCCATGGAGAACACGAGATAGTCGTCGGTCTGCAGGGACCGAATCGGATGTACGAATTGACAGCCGCTTTGATAAGGCGCGGCTACACCGACGATCAAATACGGCTTGTACTCGGTGGAAATTGGGCGAGAGTATTGAAAGAAATCTGGCAGGCTTGAGCCAAAGCTGGTTCGCTTCAGGCGCGATCCCCGTCAACTACACCGAGTTCAGGGGAAGCTACTGAATTAATTGATAACGCTTCATCTGCTCAACTAATTCCGCCAGATCGATGGGCTTCATGAGGTACGCATCGCACAGCTCCTGAAAGCATTGGATGACCTCTTTGACGTCTTCCACAGTCGTTGTCATGATGATTTTCACGCCAGCGGTCGACAGAATTCCGCTGGTTTCCTCGATGGCCCGAATGCGCTTGACGGCTTCGCGGCCGTCCATTTCGGGCATCATGATATCCATACAGATCAGGTCGTAAGGCTGCTTTTGCTTCATCGAGAATCGAAACGCTTCCACAGCTTCTTTGCCGTTTATAGCGGAGTGGCATTCGCCGTAGCGAGAGAGAAAAGTCTGCAATAACAGCCGACAGGCAAAGTCGTCCTCCGCAAGGAGGATCCGTAGAGATTTCCCTTTATCGTGAGGCTCGATGAGCGCTACGGTTTGGTCCGAGCCGGTGGAAGATTGGCTATCAGGCAGCAAACTGTCCAGATCATCGATGCTTCCTTGAATGTTAGCCTGATTGCTCGCGATTGGCTGTCGAATCAGCTCGCTCAATGTATCCGACGCGGAAATCAGGGCGCGTATTTGCTTGGCCGTGATCGCAGCGTTCTGCGAGCGAAGGAATGTTAGAATCTGCTCCATCTTGGATGCAAGCTCGCGGATCTTCATGAGGTCGAAAAATGCCGAGCCGCCCCAGATGAAATGCAGGCCTCGATAGACTCGACCTAGCTGAGCCTCGTCAGTTGGTGCTCCGCCCATCGACAGTGAAAGAAGATCCGCCTCGATCGCCGCCAGGTGTTCCCGGCAATCAGCTAAATAGTCCTGTGCTAACTCGTCATTCAAATCAATCATCGCCATTCATCCTCAAAACGACCGGTTTTGTCTGGAGCTTTAACCATCCTGCCCGATCCACGATAGTCTTGAATCGTTCAAATTCCTTCGCTGCAAAGGGAAGCAATTCGATACAGCGGTTCAGGTTTCCGGCTCTCCCGGCCTCCTCAATGTCCAAGGTGATTGACCGCAAGTTTTCAGCGCCGACTGTTGCCGCTGCTCCCTTGAGAGCGTGCGCATGCAGCCTGACTGCCGGTGCATCGCCCTCAGCGAGCAACCTTTGCAGATTCTTCAATTGAACCGGAAAATCGTCAAGGAATCCGTTGACAATGGCGCTGGCTAGTTGGCGGTCTCCCATCAACCGTCGCATCAATGCCTCCTCATCGAATGTGCATTCAATTGGTTCTCTTGCTGCCTGCGGGGAGGGCACTGAAAGACTTTGGGATCGAGTCGCCGAGATCCACTTATCGAGCATGCTTGCCAGTTGAAGCAGTTCCAGCGGCTTTGAAAGATAGTCGTTCATTCCTGCGCTCAGGCACCTTTCCCGGGCAGAGGATGTTACGTCAGCTGTGAGGGCGACAATTGGAATCTTCGATCGAAGAGAAGTGCGAATCTGGCGGGTTGCCTCATAGCCGTCCATCACCGGCATCTCGCAGTCCATCAGCACCAGGTCATAGCCTCCGCGCTTGACCGCTTCAACGGCCTCTGCGCCATTGGCGACTGCCTCGGTCTTGCAGCCCAGCTTTTGCAGTTGGGCCAGAACCACAAGCTGGTTGGTGAGGTTGTCCTCTGCCACCAGGATTCCTTTTCCGAGCCCGGCTGTCCTCTCAAGACG
Source organism: Occallatibacter sp. (assembly GCA_049520075.1). Classification (GTDB taxonomy): domain Bacteria; phylum Acidobacteriota; class Terriglobia; order Terriglobales; family Acidobacteriaceae; genus Telmatobacter. The sequence goes on from JBEKQD010000001.1 coordinate 53,549, forward strand.
CGGCTCGATGACCAGAGTATCCGCCGGCTCGCCCGGTGACGCGTTTTCGCTGGCGGATGCACATTCGAAAATCGATGTGAACCAAAAGGTGGAACCATGACCCTCCCGGCTATTCACACCGATTTTTCCGCCCATCAACTCTACAAGCTGCTTCGATATCGTCAGTCCAAGCCCTGTGCCGCCATACTTCCGCGTGGTGGAGGCATCGCCCTGGACGAATGGTGAAAAGAGTGTTGCCACCTGATCGGGGCGCATACCGATTCCCGTATCGCTGATAGCGAAACGCACGGTTAATAGCCCATTGCCCTCGCAGACCAGCTCTGCATTTAGAGTGACCTCTCCGTGCTCGGTGAACTTGACCGCATTCGCCATGAGATTTGTCAGGATTTGGCGCAGGCGATGCGTATCCCCTTTCAACAGCAACGGAAGATCAGGCGACACAGATGAACTGATCTGAAGGCACTTGGCATTCAATTGCGGTTGAACAAGCAGAAGGACGTCCGCTATCGTCTGGCGTAGATCCAGGCTTTGCTTCTCGAAGGTAATCTTCCCCGCCTCGATTTTTGACAGGTCCAGAATGTCGTCGATAAGAGCCAACAGGGTTCGCCCGCTCGTCTGGGCCACCTGAACGTATTTCCGCTGCTCGGGAGTGAGATCCGTTTCAAGAAGCAGTTGATTCATACCGATGACGCCATTCATCGGCGTGCGAATCTCGTGGCTCATAGTGGCGAGAAAGCGGCTCTTGGCGCGGTTCGCGGCTTCAGCGCCTTCCTGGGCGCGAATCAGTTCCTGCTCATAACGCTTTCGTTCAGTGATGTCTTCGACGATTCCGACGAGTCGAATCAACCGGCCTTCGCGGTCGCGGATGGGGAATGATCTATCTCGTATCCACTTTTCCTGCCCATCTTGCATCAGAATTCTGTATTCCGTCTCGGCTTGTTCTCCTTGTACTTGCCGAGCAAAGGCTAAGCAGGCCTCTTTGAGATCATCTGGGTGAATCGCCTCCAACCGTGTCGCCGGGTTCTCGTAGATGCTTGCGCAGGTTCTTCCCCAAACCTGTTCATACGCGGGGCTGACATAGAGGAATTTGTCGCTCTCCGCGTCTTTGATCCAAAAGATCTCCCGAATGTTTTCTGCCAACTGGCGAAACTTTTCTTCGCTGCTCCGCAGCGCTTCGTTCGCTTGCCGGCGCTCGGTGATGTCGGCACTGAGGCCAATGTGCCCCATGTATTCACCGCTCGGCGATAGGCGCGGTTCGGCCCTCGATCCCACGATCCGCCACTCGCCGTTACCACGTCTGACTCTTGCCTCCGCGCTGAAAGAAGTGTGACTCGCCGCTGAACGGCTAAACGCCGCCGTGTAATCACGAGCGTCGTCTGGATGAATCAGTCTCTTCCACTCGTCCGCTGTCATCTCGCTGGATGCCGTCCCGAAGAACTGCCGGCACTCCTGGTTGATGAATTCAAGGTTCCCTTGTTTGTCTGACACCCATAAGATCGATGGGCAACTGTCTGCCATGGTGCGGAAGCGCTCCTCGCTCTCAACCAGAGCCTGCTCCGACCGCCTGCGTTCCGTAATGTTGATATGCTCAATTACGATTCGGGCCAGGCCGCCGTCGATGTCAAATCGGGTAACTCTGCCCAGGAACCATCGTTGCTCCTTGGGAGAATGGCAGGAATACTCTCTGGAGTACTGCTCCCGGTCCCCACGTAAAACCGCCCGAATTCCGCTAGCGAAATCGGCTGCCTCTGTAGATTCTGGACCAGTTGTCTGGTCGCAGACTTCGAGGTAGTTAACGCCTTCGTAAATGCCTTCGTTGTTCGCAGTAAAGCCATCGTGTGTGTCGCGGTCTTCTTTCCTATTTGCCTCCGCAAACCCCCTCCACGCATGGTTCACGGCAATGATTGTACCGGACTCGTTGAGCACGCAAATGTTCGATGAAAGTGCATCAATGGTGGCCTGGGAGAACTCCCGGGCCGCGCGCAGCGCCTCATCTGCCCGCCTTCGCTCGGTGATATCTTCTACGTGGACCACGGAATAGAGGGGTTGTCCGTCGCTCGCCTTTACCATCGAGACCCTCACCTGTGTCCAAACCACGGCTCCATCCCGGTGAATGTACCGCCTCTCTTCGTCCAGCGATTCGGCTAAGCCGCTCCACAATTCATCTTTTCCCTCTAACGCGACCGCAAGATCATCGGGGTGGCACAGCTCTGTCCACTTCTTCGCGAGCAGCTCCTGCTGGCTATATCCCAACATTCTGCTGAAAGCCTCATTCACCTGAAGGTATTCTGTGTCCCGCCCCGCTACGCAGATTCCTACTGGCGCATGCTCAAATACCCTGCGGAAACGCTCTTCGCTCTCCTGAATCCTTTGCTCAGCCTTGCGCCGCTCCGTGATGTCGCGAAGAATAACGGAGACAGCCGTCGCCTCGCCCGCAAGGTTCCTGATTGGAGATCCGCTGACCGATACATGAACTCTCCGTCCGTCCTTCTTTATGCACTGAGTGTCATATTGCGGAGCGCCTCCAGGTTGACAAAAATTCTCGGTGAATTGCGGCAGGAGTGGCGCGCGCTCCGGCACTAAGAAAAGAGACATCGAACGCCCGATTGCGTCGTTGGCAGAGTGCCCGAAGAGAGCCTCAGCGCCACGGTTCCAGGTAAGAATGATGCCCGCTAGCGAATAGGCAATGATGGCGTCTTCTGAGCCTTCAACAATGGCGGCAAGAAGAGCTCTGGTTTCCTCTGCCGCCCGCCGGTCCGACACGTCGTGCTTGATTGCAATGTAGTTGACGACTTTGCCAGCCGAGGAACGCACGGGGGCGATCCGCATCTCCTCGTTATAAAGAGTTCCATCTTTGCGCTGGTTGATCATGTCGCCGTGCCAGACCTGACCCGACTTGATGGTCTTCCAGAGATCTTCGTAGAAAGCTTGCGTATGCTGCCCCGATTTAAGAACGCGCGGATTCTTTCCAACAACTTCCTCGCGGCTGTATCCGGTCATCCTTGTGAACGCGGGATTGACATACTGAATGTTGCCTTCAGTATCCGTAATCACGATGCCGTCCGCTGCCTGTTCGACGGCCGTGATCAGTCCCGCCTGTTCGAAGGATTTGTTTTCCGGAATCAAGCTTCACTCCAATGAGGCGGTCCTCATGTGTATTCGTTGATCTACTATCGCTGCCACTCTTCCACTCCATCGCAAACGGCAATCTCTCACGGTAGCCCCTGACTACTTAACAAGCTTCTGAACCACGGCAACCAACTGATCTGCATTGAACGGCTTCACAATCCAGCCGGTCGCGCCAGCCTTCCGTCCTGCATCCTTCTTCTCTGCCTGAGACTCGGTGGAAAGCATCAAGATCGGAACAAATGAATATCCCGGCAGTTTGCGAACGGCCGTGATGAGTTGAATGCCATCCACATTTGGCATATTCAAATCGGTAATAATCAGATCAAACTTTCCACTGCCGGCTTTGTCTATGCCGTCCTTGCCATCGACAGCCTCCGCAACTTCATAACCCGCCTTTTGCAGGGTGAAGCAGACCATCTGTCTGACACTGCCTGAATCGTCTACTGTCAAAATCCGCTTCATCGCTGATATCTATCTCCGTTGTCTGGAAACTTTGTCATTGCCGAAGAGCTGCGTTCGAAATCAGAACAATTCCACACTGTTTCCCATTGAGGCTTGTGACAAGCCGGAAAACACAGTGCCGTCGAGCGCTGAGCGCAAAACCTCGCGTTCGGTCTGTGTTGTGTAACATGCCGAAAACAGCCGCTCAATTTCGGCTTCATCGTATTTTTGCTTCACTCCCGGGTGAATGGCTTCCAAATCGTGCTTCATGTTCTCCAGGGTGTTCACGACTAAGTCAATGCGGCCAAAGCAGGAATCCAAGAGCTGGCTGGCTGTTTCGATCGCTATACTCCTGGCGCGCATCCTATCCGTAATAGTCTCGATCTGCTTGCCTTGCGTCAGCGCAAAAGAGGCGGCGCCTTGCAGATGTTCCAAGCCCGTCTTCGTTTGCGCCTGAGCCTCTCGCAGTTTTTCGCTACCCGCTTGCGAAAAAGTCGCCATTACCCCATTAATTCGATTTGAGAGACTTAGAATTTCCTTTAGCGCGCTCCCGGATTGCTCCGATATCTTGCTCCATTCAACCGAAACTTCCGCCACGCCGTCGGCAATCACGCAAATCGCGTCAGCCTTGGCTCCCAGATGAGATGCCTCAACCACGGAGTTGAAAGTAAGAAGCCGAAGGCGGTTTCGGGCGGACTCCGATTTTTGTATGTGCTCCTTGACCAGATCCGACAGGTGCGATATCCCATCGAGAGTCGAGCTGAGTTTCTCGCCGTAAGCCTCACACTCGCGCTCGAGCGAGTCGATGTGAACAAGCTCGGAAGACATCGATTGTTCCTGCTCAAGCACCAAGGGGCCGACTCCGACCAATTCCGATGCGCTGATTCTGAGGATGCTGCCCATGCACGTCCGAATCTGAGATGCCCATTCAGAGAGTGTGGTCCTGATCGCACCCAACTGGGAGATCTGGATTGCGAAACCTGCATGGCCGCAAGCCGCGTCCGAGTCGGCTCCTTCTATCGCGTCGTGAGTTGCAGTCAGTTTGGAGGAAATGATTGTCAATGCTTCCTGCACATGTTCAAGCTGCTGACGGGTAATGTCATGACCCTGAACGGCTACGACAACTCCCGCGATCTGGTCTGCAATTTCCTCCGCGGATTGTTTGAACTGCAGTGGCGTTCTGGAGAGCTTTGACAGGCCGGAGTTCATCACTTCGAGATCGTCGTTAAGACTGAATTCGACTCGAGCTAACTCTTCCCGTAGACGAGGAAGCTCGATAGAGAGCATGGATTGTGTCTTCTCATTCGTGGCCTTGTGGTGATTGGTATGGCTCATAAGTTCATCGGTACTATTGACCAGCGAGAGTGAGAATTCGGCCAACTCGCGGGCGAGATACTCGAAGCCAACACCAACAGAACCAAGATGAGCCACCTCGATCTTTGTATGCACGTTGAGTATTTTGATTTCGACGGCGATTTTCGCCTGGCTCTCGGTTACCTGAGATAACTGACTCAGCAACTTAGTTTCAGTTGTTACGGTATCGAGAATTCCAGAAGTGGCCTGCAGCCGCTCGTTCACGAATAGCTTTGCCGCAACCCCCAGAGCCTGCACGCTCGGCATGATAGACCTGACATTTTCATTTTCTACGCAATCGACAATGGCGGATGCGAGGCGCAAGATTGAGTCGGTATCCCGGGTGAGCTCGCCAAAAGCAGTCACAAGCGCGCCGACCGCCTCTTCGGTGGTTCTGAGAAGCCATTGAAGATCGCCCCGCGCCTTCTCAAAGCCGTCCGAAGGCATCATTCTGGTCTCGCTGCTCATTTACTCTTTTCCTTCACCACGCAACTTAATCGGCGTTTCATCTCGTGCATACCAGAATCGCTCCGGCGATTCCCTGAAGCGGCAGTACCCTGTCGACCGCACCGCACTTGATAGCCTCCTTCGGCATGCCAAAAACAATGCAACTGGCCTCATCCTGCGCGATTGTCGTCGCTCCGGCCGTCTTCATTTCGAGCATTCCCCTGGCGCCGTCGTCACCCATTCCTGTCAAGATGACTCCGACCGCATTTTGTCCGGCATAGCGGGCGGCAGAGCGAAACAACACGTCGACTGAAGGGCGGTGACGGCAAACCAGCGGACCGTCTTTTATATCAACGTAATAGCGCGCGCCACTTCTCTTGATCAACGTGTGATGGTTGCCCGGAGCGATCAAAGCCCGTCCGCGCAGCACCGTGTCATTGGTCTCTGCTTCCTTAACGGTAATACTGCACAAACTGTCTAGTCGGTTGGCAAAGGCGCGCGTGAAAAGCTCCGGCATGTGCTGCACGATCACAATGCCCGGGCAATCAGATGGAAACGCCTCCAGAAGGGTCTTGAGCGCTTCCGTTCCTCCCGTGGACGCGCCGATGACGACTACCTTTTCTGTCGTTTCGAGCATGGCATTTGTTGCACGGGAAAGAATAGCGTCCGCAGTCAGCTTCGGCTCAACAGAGTGGTTTGGCTGCATTAGATGCAACCGTGCGCCTGCCGCTGCCTTCACAGCCTGGCAAAGCACGATGCACGAGTCCTCAAGAAATTGTTTCGTGCCGTAGCGAGGTTTGGTGATGATATCGACCGCGCCGTATTCAAGAGCCTTCAGAGTGCTTTGTGCCGCATCTTCTGCGAGGCTCGAACAAATCACAACCGGTATCGGGTGTTGTGTCATGATCTTCTTCAGGAAGGTCAGCCCATCCATCCGCGGCATCTCGATATCCAGGGTGATGACATCCGGCACTTGTTCGGCAATCCGCTCTGCAGCCACAAAAGGGTCACCGGCGGTTCCAATAACCTCGATTTCCGGGTCGGACGCGAGCACTTCACTCAGCGTTTGGCGAACTACCGCGGAATCGTCCACAATGAGGACACGAATCTTCGGTATGCTCATGCGTCCCTCTTCCCTGCTCCACGATGCCGAGGTGAATGTTCCGTAGCATGCTTGAGCCTGCGAAGCTGGACTTCGCCGTTCCCAGTATTGAAGTGAATATTGAGGCCGGATTTTCCTCGCAGGCTTGACGCCGCAATCTGAAAGCCCTCAGTGCGTAGAACTTCGAGTGCTGTGTCGCAATTTATGCTGCCGACGGTATCGCGTATGGGAGCATCCTTGCTTCCGAGCAATACGTCGGCGCCACCAAACACCTTTACCTCCACCTCGTTGCGAAGAGCACCCAGTCCGTCGAATTTTCGCGCAAGATCACGAATGCAAAAGTCTACATAGCGGTAACCGACTTCCGGGTGTACTCCCAGTGAAAAACCATCCGGACACCTTGGCAGCAAGGCATGACAAAGCGCACCGATACCCAGCCTCTTGCTCCAAAAGGTAATGCCGACGCAGGATCCCAGGAGCGTTCGGATCATGGTGGGCTCGCGAGCGAGATACATCTCGCCAGGTTGCAGATAAACCTCTGCCAGTTCTTCGTCAAGGTCTGGCATTGGCTCTCCTGTAAAGGGCCGGTGCTACCGGCATTAGAGGAAGATCCATTCCGTGCAGTGTCTCGGAGTGGCCGACAAAACAATACCCCTCCGGCATAAGGTGCTGGGTCAGTTTCTGAAGAATTTGCTCCTGGGTAGCTCTGTCAAAGTAGATGATGACGTTGCGGCAGAAGATCATATCTGCTTTCTCAGTCATCCGATAGTCAGCATCCTTGAAGTTCAAACGCCGGAATTCGACTAATTGACGTAGCTCGGGCACAACCCGCAGGAGGTTTGAACTGCGATCGCGGCTGCGCATGAAGTACCTTTTGCGCAAATCGGAGGCGACGGGCCTCACCGCATCCTCACTGTAGATTCCCAATGAGGCCTTCTTCAAAACCGTGGTGGAAAGATCGGTAGCGAGAATCCGAAACTGAAAGCCCGGATGGGTTAGTCCAAACTCATTCATCACGATTGCAAGCGTGTATGGCTCTTCGCCCGTGGAGCAGCCGGCGCTCCAAACCAGAACTTGCCTCTCCTGCCCAATGCGTGCGACGAGTTCTGGAAGAGCCTTTTGGGTCAGGAACTCGAAGTGTTCCGGCTCCCGGAAGAAGTCAGTTTTGTTTGTCGTAACCACATCGAGAAAATGTACGATCTCATCTTTCTGGCCCTGGTGACCGAAAAGGTATTCGCAATACTCTGAAAATGAAGTTAGGTTCAAACTCTTGAGCCGCCGCTTAATGCGAAGTTCAAGCATTGTCTTCTTGTCAATATTCAGATTTATGCCCGACTGCGCGTAGATAAAACTACGCAGCCGGCCAAAGTCCGAATTGGATATAACTTCGTCGCGACTACTCATAGGGTGAAGGGGGCGCTCGCGCGCCCCGCCCCTTTCTTGATACTGCTGTTAACGAGTCGTTAGGCGGCTGTTTTGACACCTTCAACGCCGCGCACGGCCACTAACTCTTCGGCGGAGAAAACGCGGTCGATGTCCAGGATCATGATGAACTCCGAGTCGCGCTTTCCCATGCCCTTGATGAAGTCGGTCCTGATTCGCGTGCCGATTCTCGGCGGCGGTTGAATCTGGTCCGGCTCAAGGTCGATGACTTCCTCCACCGAATCCGCTAATGCGCCAATCACAAACGATTCATTTTCAAGCAGCACTTCGACAACCACAATGCAGGTATTTCTTGTCTTGACGGTCTTTGTCATCTCGAAGCAAAGCCGCAGATCAACAACCGGCACAACGCTGCCCCGAAGGTTGATCACTCCGCTCATAAACTCCGGAGTTCTGGGAATTTCGGTAATGGTCGTGAAATCGAGCACCTCTCTAACCTTGGCAACGTCGGTCGCGAAGATCTCATTGCCCAGCTTGAAAGTCAGGTACTGCCGCGATTCAGTTATCTCGGTAACGCTCATAGTTCGCTCCTTTCGCATGTTGATCGCGCACGGACCGCGAGCGGCCTGCGCTGGAACTGGTTAGTAACGCTCAAAGCCCTTGTCAAGGTCGTCCTCCTTGTCTTTGAGCCTGAGACTAACCCCAGACTTCGCTACCGCCTTCAGGCCGGCAGGGACGGAGTGGCCGTTTGGCCTTGCTGCTCTCTGAGGAGCGACGGTTTGCCTCTGAGCCTTGGCCTGCTGTGGCGGAGCGTGACCCTCGTCTCCTGTGTGGAAGAAGCCAAGTGCGCTGACAAGTTGATCGGACTGGCCAGTCAACTCCTCTGTCGTAGAGGCCATCTCCTCGGAAGCGGAGGCGTTTTGCTGGATCACCTTCTCAAGTTGCTGAAGTGCCTTGTTGATCTGCTCTGCGCCGGTATCCTGCTCCTTGCTTGCGGCAGTAATCTCCTGAACCAGTTCTGCGGTTCTCTGGATATCGGGCACGAGTTTGTCGAGCATCTCTCCGGCTTTCTCCGATACCTTGACCGTCGTGCCTGAGAGCTGGTTAATTTCGCCGGCTGCCTTTTGGCTGCGCTCAGCCAGCTTCCGAACTTCCGCGGCGACCACCGCAAAGCCCTTGCCGTGTTCGCCGGCTCGCGCCGCCTCGATGGCCGCATTGAGCGCCAACAGGTTTGTCTGCCGGGCAATTTCTTCAATGATGGAGATCTTGCTGGCAATCTCCTTCATTGCCGCCACTGCCTCCAGCACGGACTTGCCGCTTTCTTGCGCGTCTTTGGCCGACTTGTTGGCTATCTTGTTGGTTTGTTGCGCGTTTTCCGCATTCTGCTTGATGTTACTGACCATCTGCTCCATAGAAGAGGAGGCTTCCTCGGCGGAAGCTGCCTGAGCGGTAGCTCCGTTGGATACCTGTACTGAGGCCGTGCTGATGGACTGACTCGCTGCCGATACTTCACCGGCGATAGCGCGAATATCCGATACCGTCCGTACGAGACCGTTGATCATCGCGCTCAGCGCCTGCATGAGCTTGTCTTGCGGCGAACGCTCCCGGATAACTACCGTCAGGTCGCCGTCGGCAATTCCCTCAGCTGCCGTTGTGATGTCGTTCATGGCAACGATGAGGGTGTTCAAGTTGTTCTTGATGGTGTTGAAGTCGCCATGGTATGTGTCTGTGATCTGCGCGGGAATATCTCCCTTGCTGATCTGTTCCACATACTTGGCAGAAACGTTGAGCGGTCCAATCACGGCATCCAGAATGGAGTTCACGCCGCGAACGATGTCAGCGTATGCTCCCTTCACCAACTCCGGATGCCCACGCTCAGCGAGTTTCCCTTCAGTCGCTGCTTCTGTCAGCCGCGCCATCATTTTCTGCAGGGTCAACAGAACCTCCGCAACATTGTTGATGGCCAGCTTCATTTTTTCGTGGTCGCCCTTGTAAGTCTGGGTAATCAGTTCGTCTATCTTGCCATTGGAGATCTGGGCGAGGATTCGATTGCCTTCGCCGATGGGCAGCAGAATCGCATCGAGCATGGTGTTCACGCCGCGTACAATCTCTGCGTATGCGCCCTGGAACTGTTCCGGCTTGCCGCGATCGGAGAGTTGACCTTCCTTCGATGCATCGGTCAGACGGTCTAATTCCTTGTGCAACAACTGGAGGACGGTGGCCACGTGATTGATGGCCTGCTTCATCTTCTCGTGGTCACCCTTGTATGTCTGGGCAATCAGCTCATCAATCTTGCCATTGGAGATCTGGCCGAGAATTCGGTTGCCTTCGCCGATGGGCAGCAGAATAGCGTCCAGCATGGTGTTCACACCGCGCACAATTTCGGCATACGCTCCTTGGAACTGCTCCGGCTTGCCACGGTCGGAGAGCTGACCGTCCTTTGAGGCATCGGTGAGTCGCACCAGCTCCTTTTGCAAACCCTGCAGAACGCTGGCGACGGTGTTGATAGCCAGCTTCATCTTCTCGTGGTCGCCCTTGTACGTCTGGGTAATCAGCTCATCGATCTTTCCGTTGGAAACCTGCGCAAGGATGCGGTTACCTTCGCCGATGGGCAGCAGAATGGCGTCGAGCATATTGTTCACGCCGCGCACAATTTCCGCGTACGCACCTTGGAATTGCTCTGGCTTGCCGCGATCGGAAAGTTGCCCTTCTCTTGACGCTTCAGTCAGACGTGCCAGTTCCTTTTGCAATCCCTGCAATACGACCGCAACATTGTTTACAGCCATTTTCATTTTCTCGTGATCGCCCTTGTAGGCCTGGGTGATCAGTTCATCGATCTTTCCGTTTGACACTTGGCCAAGTATGCGGTTGCCCTCGCCTATAGGAAGCAGAATGGCATCGAGCATTTTGTTGATGCCCGCAACGATTTGGCCATACTCCCCGGTGTGCTTGCTGGCATCGGCACGCGCATCCAGCTGACCAGCGACGGCAAAGTCCACCAGCGCATTGGCGTCGGCCGTTAGAGCGTGAATCGCCCGGGTGAGATCGACGAGGCTGATATTGATCTGCTCAAATTGAGTTCTCGCTTCGCGCGTATAGTGATCCGCCTCCGCCAACTGAAGGTTCACGTCCAGTTCGCCCTTGGCGATCTTGGCTAAGCCGGATGCTACCCTGACAACTTCGGCCTGAACGTAGTTCTTTTCACGCACAATCGACGTAAGATCCTGGACAACTTCTACAAAACCCACAAGCTCGCCCTTAGAGTCAATCAGCCTCGAAGACTGTTGCTTGCAGTTCTGTCCGTTCCAATCGAAGCTCGTCTCTCCGTTTCCTTTGCGCAACTGCACGAGGCCGCACCCATCTGTCCTGCAAATGCTCGCTCCGGCCGATGAGCAAGGCATGCCCCGCGCCTCGTTCCGGTTGCGGATGACGCCGTTATCCACCATGAGCTTTTCAAAGGCTCTGTTGAGAAATATCCACTTCATGTCCGCGTCGATCACATGAATCGGGAATTGCACTGCATCGAGGATCCCTTCATACCAGTTGACTTTGTCCTCCAATGCGCCGAGGATGGCGTTCACTCCTTCGAGTATGTCGCGGCTATTTCCCTCGAATGATTCTGTCTTCCCCCGATCTGAGAAGCTCCCTGTTTTGACCGCCGATGCCAAGCGAAGGACTTCCTGGGCTACAAGCTGCATCTCGTCATCTTGCGCATGTCGTCTGCCGTTCACCGGATCATGGTCACCATTTGAGTTCGCGCCATTTCCGTTGTGACCTCTGTGCGACTTCCCGTTTCCTTTCACAGCTGCTGTTGGCATAATTCTCTCCATCCTTTGAAACTCAATTCGTTGATACGTTCGCTCTTTGCGCTTAGGGAACGATGCGCGTTACTCTGGTTCGTCCCTGGGTATTGTTTGCACTGCATCCGGTACGTTCGCGTTTTCAAGGAGACTTTGACAGCAAGCCGTCCTTTCCGCGGCTGTTTGCCGCAGTGGACTCAGGATGCCCGCGCGGGCTTCGAACACCTGCCCTGATGGCCTCCTGTACCAGCCGTTGAGGATCGAGGATCAATGCCACATTTCCGTTGCCGAGAATCGTGGCGCCGGATACAAACTGCACTTGCCGGTAGAATCGTCCCAGGCTCTTGATGACTGTCTGGTGGTCGCCCAGCACCTCGTCTACAACGAAGCCGTATCGCCCTTCCTCGGTCTCGGCGAACATGATCTGCTCCCGCTCAGGACGCTCCGTCTCTATTTCGAAGAAATCTCTGAGCCGGATATATGGAACAAGCTCATCGCGAATGTTTGCCAGATGCTTGCCATTGGCTTTTTCAATGTCCTCTCGCGTCAACTCGACGCATTCCAGAGTGTTGGCCAGCGGCAGCACAAAATATGCCTGCCCGACACGCACCAACAGTCCGTCGATAATGGCCATCGTGAGTGGCAGGCGCAACGTCACGCTGGTGCCTGAACCGAATTTGCTCGCGATATCGATTCTTCCGCGCAGCGCCTCCACGCGCTGTTGGACGACATCCATCCCGACTCCGCGTCCAGAAACGTCTGTGACTTGCTTCGCCGTAGAAAAGCCGGGCATCAATATAAATGAGAAAACTTCCGCTTCCGTGAGATTCGCATCTGCGGCAACCAGGCCGTTCTGCACAGCACGCGCGCGCACTGCATCCGCATCGATGCCACGCCCGTCATCCGTAACCCCGATGAGGACGTTGGCGCCGGAGTGGCGGGCAGATAAATGAATGGTTGCCGTCAGAGGCTTGCCTGCGGCAGCTCTTGCCTCGGGCGATTCGATGCCATGGTCCATACTGTTGCGAATCAAATGCATCAGAGGATCGTTTAGCTGATCGATGACCGTCTTATCCAGTTCAGTGTCGGCGCCCTCGATGGTAAGCTCCACATTCTTATGCAAGTCCCGCGCCAGATCGTGGACGAGCCGCCGGAATCGCTCGAAGGTAGCTCGAATCGGCAGCATCCGAATGCTCATCGAGTTCTCACGAAGGGCAGTGGTCAGTCGTTCGATCTCTTCTGAAACAGCCATTACTTCGGGATCGTCGCGGCCTGCCGCAATCTCGACCAACCGGGCCTGTACCGTCACAAGCTCGCCGACCAGATTTACAAACTGGTCAAGCTTCGCTGCCGGCACGCGGATGCTGGATGCGGTGTCTGGCTTGTCGTGTTCGCGGCGCCCCGGATTCTTGCGCTGTTCTTCCAGTGACTTAGCGGTCACTTCGGGCGATGAGGAAGGTTGCACGGCTACTGGCTCAATCGTCAGCTCGCAGCAATCCTCAACAAAAATGAAGACGTCGCGGATTGACTCTCGACCGCCAGTGGTGGTCAGCACAATCTCCCAACTCACATAGCAGCGTTCTGGATCCAACTCGCTCAAAGGCGGAATTGCCGCCATGCTGGCCGTGATCCGAGCTTCCCCTAACTGCTTTAGTTCGCGTATCAAGAGCAAGGGATTGGTGCCATTCCGCATCAGGTCTGGCCCAGGCTCAAACCGGATAAGCCAGTCCTGAATTGCGCCTTCATTTGCCGCATGATCAGGGGGCGCCGAGGAAGGAGGTGCCTCAGAATGTTTGGCGTCGGTAATTCCTGTAAGTTCTTGAAGCCGTAACAGGATGTCGGCCGCGGCCGCATTGTTTGCGCCGCTTTCGTCAGGACGTTCGTCCAACATTCTCTTGATCAGGTCTACCGATCCAAGGGAGAGGTCGACCAGCTTGGAAGTGACAACGAGCCGCCCTTCGCGGATTTCATCAAAAGCTGTTTCGAGATGGTGCGTGAATGCGGCCACCTCATCGAAACCGAACATGGCTCCCGAGCCCTTGATGGTGTGCATGGAGCGGAAGACTCGTCCGACAAGTTCACCGTCGTTCGGCCTTTCGTTTAGCTCAAGAAGCGACGTTTCCAGTTCTACGAGAACATCTCGGGCCTCTTCCAGATAGGCCTGCCTGTGCTTATCGATGATGTTTGCGTTTGACAACTGGGGCTCAAATCTTTCGTTGCGGTCTATTGTGGAAATTCGAGCTTCGCAAGACCGGCATCGGTCATTGCAACTGAGATCTCATCGGGAACAGAGCCATCAAGTACGAAAGGGATTCCTGCTTTCGCGGCATCCTGCTTGGCTGCATAGAGCACCTGCAAAGCTGTGATGTCCAGCTCGGTTACGCCTTCCAGCGTCAACCTGATCTCCTTGTTCGACGTCAACGCATTGAGAAAAAGGCTCTTGATCTCCGCAGCTGATGAAATATCAATGACGCCCTCAAGGCGAACGAGGGATAAGTTCTCCCGTTCTTCGAGCATTGCCGGCAAATTCAACTCCTTCTAACAACACGCACGTGTTCCTAATCCCACTGAACAATAGCGAGCGAAAATTAGTCTGATTGGCTTTCAACTTACTTCATCAGATGGTCGAAACAATCACTTACGTCATTCGAGAGACCGGGCACACGAACTCTCCAGCGCACGCAACCGTCCCAAGACTAGATATGGCAGGGTTACTCAGGAGCCACTACTATCGGCACGCGGAACTTGCCGTTCAACAATCTCATTAATCTCAAATGAAAACTGAGCTAAACTGTCCACTTCTTTGGACAGCACGTCGAACGCCATTCGCAATCAGTCGTCCAGCTGTGCATATTTCCACAGTGTGGTTACGAGTGAAAAATGGCTGAAAGCTATCTGCAACAATCAGAAGATCTTGTGCGATTGAAGCGTCGCGATTGCGTTTCGCGCTCGGTTCATTCGACAGGTATTGTCAGTTTGGAACCGGGCGGTTGGAAACAAAAATTATTTTTTCGGAACATTCTCTTAACAACGAATGAAGGCAGGCTGCCGAACTCCGCAGATGTCCGGCGAAACCACTGTCGCATTTTTCCCAGCAGGGCGTTGTGACGACCGTTCACTTCCCCGAGGAGTGATTGTATTCAGTAGCCGTCAATCCCCTGATCTCGCGGCCAGCGGCTTGGATTAGCATCAGGGAGTCTACAGTCAGTTGCGGCGGATTGGAAAAACAGATTCGATCGATACGGTCAAACATTTTCCAATTGCCGGGCTGATCCGTTGGGTGTGCCCAGCTCTCTCTGCGGCGCAAGAATCAAAACTCACCAAATATGATGATGACTCCTCGGCGCGCGGCGACAGCGGCTTTGTTCAATGCTTCGGAGAGCTTGCGTAATACCTGAATGCAAGCAGAAAAAACACTGTTATCAATGACCATAAACAGCATGGCCACTTATATATTCTTAATATAAGTCTCACGCCTCACTTATAACTTTCTTGAAAACACATACGGGCTCTTTATGGACTTCACAGTAATGTCAACGTAATCCACCCCCGCTCGAAGCAAGAGCGGATGCAGGCGGCCCGGGAAATGCGCGCTTCATAAGACGCGATGCTGTTCAGCCTTTCCGAAAACACAGCTTATTCCTTGCGACTCTCTTACGTCGCTTCGCATAACAATTTGTATGAGGTGGGCGGAAGCGACAAGCTAGCCATACCTCAGCGCAAGCCAACACATTTTAGCCCGGCAACGCAAAACGTCAAGGAGACCAGACACCTATGAAGAAGAATCTCAAATCCGCCTTAATGTTGGGGCTCGCAATCTGTAGTTTTGTTGTGCAGCTCGCGTGTCAAGCCCAAAGCACGAATCCAAACTCAGCTAACGCAGCAACGCCGCAAAGTGCGAACGCTGCGGCTGACCCTCCTGCCTCGGCGGCAGCACCGTCAGACAACGAGGCGATTATCAAGGAGCTCCAGGAAATGAAGGCGCGGATTGCGCTGCTGGAGTCCGAGCTAAAAGCAAACAGCGACGCCAACGCGTTACGCACTGCTGCGGGAACCGCTGTCAGTTCCGGACCAGCCACTACCGCGGTGCCACTACAACAAGCACCAGTTCCGGCCCCAGCGGCGGCTCCCGCGCCTCCGGAGATCAGCGCGGAGAGAACTACCAAGGAGGCGCCGTTCTCCGGTGACTGGACCTGGTTGAACAGCAACGGGCGCGTGGTAGACACCCCTATGGCCACCAAGTACTTCACGCCAGAGTTCCGCGCCGACATTAACTACACGCTGGATTACAACCACCCCAAGGACGACTCGCTCGGTGGCTCGACAGAGACCTTCCGCTCCGATGAGTTTCAGGTCGAGCAGTTGAGTTTCGGCGGCGACATTCGCATCGACAATGTGCGCGGCAGATTTTTGACCATGTACGGCATGTTCGCCACGACGACTCCACGTAACGACTCCAGCCCGAACCGCGGCCAATGGGATCTGGCCGACGCGTATAAGTACGTCTCAGAGGCATGGGGAGGATATCACTGGGATTATGCCCACGGCGTCAACGTAGACGCGGGTATCTTCGTCTCATACATCGGCCTGTTCAGCTACTACAATGCCGACAACTGGACCTATCAGCCTTCGTTCGTATCCTCGAACACACCCTGGTTCTTCAACGGCTTGCGCATTCAGTATTTCCCGACTTCCAAGCTGAAGATCGAGCCATGGATCATCAACGGCTGGCAGTCGTATGCGAGGTATAACGGCAAGCCAGGGTTGGGCGGGCAGATTCTGTGGCGCCCCAAACAGTACCTGGACTTCGTCTTCAATAACTACGGTCTGGGTGAAGACTCCGCCGGCAACCCCGGACGCTCGCGTATTCATACCGACGACAGCGCTCAGGTCAAGGTGTATGACAAGCCGACAAAGTTGCTGGACAAAGTTGCCTTCACCTTCACCGGCGACCTGGGTTGCGAATATGGCGGCGGACCGGCCTCATTCGCCACTCCGGACGGCGCCTTGAATCAAAAGGGCCTCTCACCTGAGATGGGTACCTCCGATACTTACGACGGCGGCGTGAACTGCCATAACAGCAAAAACGGCAGACCCAAGCAAATGTTTGCCGGATGGATGGCGTACAACCGTTACTGGTTCAAGAAGGACCGTTACGCAATTACCCTGGGCGGCGGCATGATGAACAATCCCGGTCGTTACCTGACTCTTCTACCGCCCATCAACGGCGCAACGGCAACCAGCGGCTCTCCGTACTATACCGAGAACCCGGGAGATCGAGCAGTGATGCACGACGGCACCATCACTTTCGATTACATGCCGAGCCAGTACATTACCTTCCGCGCGGAGACCGGCTATCGCTACTCCGACACGCCTTACTGGACCGGCCGCGGCGGCATAACTCCTCCGGGCGGCAACAATGGCGCTCCGGCGCAGTATGCCTGCGCCAATGGCTCTCCCTCGGGGATAGGCTATGTGGGTCCCGACGGCAACGCGGGCCTTCCCGAAGCAATCACAGCATGCGGCGGCGGAAGCAACCCATTGAACACTGGCGTTATCTGGTGGCCTGATCTGCGAACCAACCAGACTGTCAGCACGCTGGCGCTCATGGTCAGGTTCTAGTTGCTCAATTTCACCGGGCTGCAGTCAGTAAATGCGGCCAAACACGCTAACTGAGCGGGCCGCATTCAATATGTTTCTTTATGAAACTTTTCATGCGGCCCTAATGTTAATCGCTGAATACTCGAAGCATGACCATTGAACCTTGCTGGCAGCAGCATCGAGATCGTTTCCGATTCCGGTGCTGCGAAAGCATACCGAATGACATTGCAGTTTGATAACTCATCTGGCAACTAACTTCTACCGCACATTCGCCAGTCTGCAAGCGGAATGCAAAGGTGATCATTGATGGAGTTAGCCCTCAATCTCGGTTGGACGGCGATGGCTACAGCGATGTGCTGGCTGTGGGTGCGCCATGCGCGGCTCGAGGGCCAGGGACGCTTGGCGCAATTCGTCTCCCTCGGGTTAGCACTCTTCATCATGTTTGTTGTCATCGGAATTTATGACGACATGGCGATGGCGCAGAATCCCGCCGAGACGCGCTGTTTCCAGCGCGAGGATGATTCAGGCGCGCATGAGCACGCCTTGCTTCATCCGGCCGTGGCATCGATTCCCACGCTTACCGCGGAGCTTCCTTTCAACACGTTCCGCTTTGCTGTTCGGGGCAGCATCCTTGTTCCAACTGTGAAGGCTCCAGCTCTCTCCTCCATTCAGAATCGCCCCCCTCCCGCGGCCTGATTCACTCCGCTGATTCGATCAAAATCCAGGTAGGTTCACTTCGTGCAGCGTCTACGCGCAGCAAAGCGCAGGGGCCGTTGCAGAAAAAGACTTGTTTCACAATCCGGCCATGCTAATAACTACCACCGCTATTTGTAGTTATCCAGTTATCCAAACGGCCGAGAAATGCAAGGGGGCCAGAATCGCATGAATAGCCGAATCCTGAAATTTGGTTTGCTGCAGGTAGCGTTAGCGGCGTCTGTGGCCATCTGCGGTTGCAAGGGCGATAAGGTCAATGCAGCCGCGGAGGCGCCGCCTCAGGCCAAAGTAATTTCCGGGGTTGACGTCTCCTTTTTCGCGGTCGAGCATCCGGAGCTGTATCCGATCGTAACAGCGACCGAATATCAAACCCCGTCGCAATTGTTCGTGACTGGCACCGTGTTTCCTGACATCGCGCGAACTGTTCCTGTGATTTCGCTTGCCTCAGGCCGCGTTGTTGACATTCGCGCTCGTCTCGGCGACGCAGTAAAGAAGGGCCAGATATTGCTGCGTGTTCGCAGCGACGACATTTCAGGAGGCTTCGACGCTTACCGCAAGGCCGTCTCCGATGAGCTCCTAGCGCGCAAGCAATTGGATCGAGCAAAAATACTGTTCGAGCACGGTGCCATTGCAACGCAAGACCTGGAGGTCGCGCAAGATACGGAGGACGACGCCAAGACCACCCTCGATACGGCCACGGAGCATCTGCGCCTGCTCGGCACCGATCCCGATGACCCGAAGGGAATTGTCGATATTCACGCCCCAGTTTCTGGCGTGATTACCGATCAGGAGGTGACGAACGCTGCGTTCGTGCAGGCCTACTCTACGCCGAACCCATTCACTATTTCGGACCTAACTACCGTGTGGATCGTCTGTGATGTCTACGAAAGCGATATGGCTAACGTGCGTGTCGGGCAACTCGCCGACATCAAGCTGAATGCCTATCCAGACAAAATTCTCAAAGGCACAATCAGCAACATCGGCTCAATTCTCGATCCGAATATCCGCACGGCGAAGGTCCGCATCGAAGTGGCCAATCCGGGCGAAATGATGCGCCCGGGCATGTTTGCCGCGGTCACTTTGTTCAGCAAGGAGAAGCGGAACTACACGGCTGTCCCGGCGTCCGCCATCGTGCATCTGCACGACCGCGATTGGGTCTTCATCCCTGTGCAAGAGAAGTTCAAGCGAATTCAGGTTATCAGTGGCGAACAGTTGCCGAACAATATGCAGGGGATTCTATCCGGGTTGCAGCCCGGCCAGCAAATCGTGACAAACGCGATCAATCTCCAAAATGCAATCGACAATGAATGACGCACAACTCCGGGATTCGAGGAAGAAAGCATGATCCGCAGGCTCGTAGATTTTGCACTCAACAATCAGTACGTGGTGCTGGCGATTGGGTTGCTGTTGCTCGGCTGGGGGGCGGTCTCGTTTCACAACATGCCCGTCGAGGTCTATCCGGACATCGCCGACAACTACGTGTCCATCATCAGCCAGTGGTCCGGGCGTTCCGCAGAAGAAATTGAACAGCAAGTATCGGTTCCCATCGAAATTCAGATGTTTGGGATCCCGCATCTCACGACGGTGAGGTCTGAGTCGATTTTTGGTCTTTCCCTTGTTACGTTGATTTTCGATGACCAATCGGTGAACGAATGGAACCGCCAAAAGGTGCTCGAAAGGCTTACGCAGGTCAATGTGCCGGCGGGCGTGCTGCCTCAAATCGGTACGGACTGGAGCCCCACGGGCCAGATCTATTGGTACACAATCCGGAGCACGAATCCCGCGTATGACCTGATGAATTTAAGAAGCATCGAAGACTGGACTCTGTACAAGGAATTCAGAAAAGTTGGAAACGTCGTGGACGTAAGCGACTTCGGCGGCACCGCGCGCGAATATCAGGTACGCGTCGATCCGAATAAGCTCATTTCCTACGGCTTGAGCATCAGCCAGGTCGAGCAGCAGTTGGCCATCAACAACGTCAACGCCGGCGGCAGCTTTGTCGAAGAGGGCTCGCAGCAATTGAACGTCCGCGCACTCGGACTTTACCGCAGTGTGCAGGATATTGAGCAGACCGTCTTGACTACTTCGCATGGCGCTCCAGTTCGCGTAAAAGACATCGCGGTCGTCGAATGGGGTCCCAGGATTCGGCTGGGGCACATGGCCAGAGCCGATCATCGTTCAGACGGCGTCATTGTAGATGAGCCCGACGTTATTCAGGGCGGCGTGCTGATGCGCAAGGGGGCCGAAGAAGGTCCCACGCTCGAAGGGATTCACAAGAAAGTGGACGAGCTAAATAATCATATCCTGCCCGAGGGTGTGAAGGTTGTTCCCATGCTCGACCGCAGCGACCTGCTTCATTACACCTTGCACACCGTACTGCACAATCTAGGCGAGGGAATGATCCTGGTAACAATCATTCTCTTCATGTTTCTGGGTAATGTGCGTGGCGCTTTCATTGTTGCGCTCACCATTCCATTTTCATTGCTTTTCGCATCCATATTTCTCGACCTGAGCCATATCCCCGCAAACCTGATTTCACTTGGCGCGCTCGATTTCGGAATGGTTGTCGATGGCGCCGTAGTCATGATGGAGAACATCATGCGGCACTTGAGCCATCGCAAAGCCGGTTCGCCGGAAGCGGGCCGCCTTACGATGAGCACGAAGACGCCGGTTGAGATGATCCGTGATGCCTCTCATGAGGTTCAGCGACCGGTTTTCTACGCCATCGCCATTATCATCACGGCCTATATGCCGATCTTCACGCTTCAGCGAGTCGAAGGGCGTTTGTTCCGGCCCATGGCCTGGACCGTTGCCTTCGCACTGCTCGGCGCAATTGTATTCTCCATTTTCATTGTGCCCGTGCTTGCTGCCCTGCTTTTCCCGCATGGCGTCAAAGAATGGCGCAACCCCGTGATGGAGAACCTGAAGGACCGCTACCGGCACGGGGTCAAGTGGGCTATTGAGCATCGCTGGATCACCGTTGGCGTCGGTGTCGCATCGCTCGCGGTTAGCCTGTTCCTTGCTCTCAGCGGAATCATCGGATCTGAATTCCTGCCGCATCTTGACGAGGGCGCTATCTGGGCGCGGGGCGCGATGGCGAACAGCATAGGCGAGACAGAAGGCACACGCTTCACCCAGCATTCCCGCTATATCCTCGCCTCGTTCCCCGAAGTCACAAAGGTTGTCTCGCAATCAGGAGCGCCCGATGATGGAACGGACACGGGAGGATTCGGCAACACGGAATACTTTGTTGACCTGAAGCCCAAGGACCAATGGCGCCCGGTCTTTCATCAGAATAAAGAGGAGCTGATCGCAGCGATGGATCGCGAGCTGGAGAAATATCCGGGAGCTTTCTGGAATTTTTCACAGCCCATTGAGGACAACGTGGATGAAACGCTCACTGGCACGAAAGGCGGACTGTGCGCCAAGTTATACGGGCCGGACTTGGACGTTCTCGAGGAAAAGGGCGAAGAGATCAAGGATGTCATGGGCAAGATTGACGGGGTCAAGGATTTGGGAATTCAGCGCGACACGGGCCAGCCCAATATCGATCTTACCGTTGACCGACTGGCTGCTGCGCGTTTCGGCATCAATGTGGCAGATATACAAGATGCCGTCCAGACCGCCATCGGTGGTAATCCTGTCAGCCAGGTACTGCAGGGAGAGGCAGTCTACAACGTAGTCGTGCGCTATCAGAAACCCTATCGCGATACAAAGGAGGCTATCCAGAATATTCGGCTACTCTCTCCCTCGGGAGAGCGCGTCTCGCTGGCTCAGTTGACCAAGGTCCAGATTCGCGATGACGCCTACGACATATACCGGGAAGATGGTTCCCGCTATGTTGCCATCCGCTTTGAGGTTCGCGGACGCGACCTCGGCACCACGGTCAAGGAATCCATCGACAAGATCGCCAAGAATGTCCAGTTACCGCGTGGTTATCACCTCGAATGGTCAGGAGAATACGATAGCGAAAAGCGCGCCGAACAGAGGCTGCTCCTCATCGTGCCCCTGACAATCTTTTTGATCTTCATCATTCTCTACACCATGTTTCGCTCCTTCAAGTGGGCACTGCTGATTCTCGCCAACGTAGCCTTGGCTCGCGTGGGAGGCTTGCTCGCTCTCTTTGTGACCGGCACATTTTTCAGCGTATCTTCCGGTGTCGGCTTCCTGGCGCTCTTTGGAGTTTCAGTCCAAACAGGTGTGATCATGCTTGAATACATCAATCAGCTTCGAGCCCGAGGTTACACGCCGGAAGGCGCGGCAATTGAAGGCGCCGTCCTGCGGCTTCGTCCCATCATGATGACCATGCTGGTGGCAACCCTTGGGCTGCTGCCCGCAGCCATGTCGCACGCCATCGGTTCTGACTCGCAGCGTCCCTTTGCCATTGTCATCGTCGGAGGATTGATTTCCGATCTGCTGCTGAGCATCTTTCTTCTACCGACGCTATATGTCTGGATTGCAAGAGAAGGGGACAAGCTCCCGAAGCCGGAGGTGACAAATGAAGCCGTCTAAGCTGATATCTGTTCTTGCGCGAAGTGTCGGAAGTTATATTATGGGTATCGCATTTCTCGCAAATTCCGCGAGCGCGCAGCAGGCACTGACGTGGGATCAAGTGAAAGCTAAGTTCGAGGCGGTCAATCCGGTATTGAAAGCTGATGCTGCCAACGTGGAAGAGATGAAGGCCGAGGAGATCACAGCTTTTCTTCGCCCCAATCCGCAGGTCGGTTTACTGGCGGACGGCACGCAGATCGCGCCGCACGATGGTGTCTGGACTCCTTTCAAGGGCACTTACGAACAGCCCAGCATTAGCTATCTGCACGAGCGCGAGCGAAAACGTGAGCTGCGCCTGGAGAGCGCCAGGGAAGGCACGCAGATTTCACAGTCCCAGCACACTGACCTTGAACGCAATCTGATCTTCGGCCTGCATTCGGCCTTTGTACAAACGTTACAGGCCAAGGCAGTGCTGGCGCTGGCCAAAGCCGACCTGGAGTATTACGACAAGATCATCGACATCAGCCGCGCGCGCTTCAATGCCGGCGGCCTGGCCAAGATTGACCTGGCTCGGATAGAGCTCCAGCGGGTGCAATACGAATCTGAAATCGAGACTGCAATCGTCAATCTCCGCCAGCAGAAGATTCAGCTTCTGCTGCTCCTCGACGACCGCACTCCGGTCGATCAGTTTGATGTAGTCGGACTCTTTGAGTTAGGCCCCGACCTGCAACAACTTGCCGACTATCACCAAATCGCGCTGGATAACAGGCCCGACCTGCGCGCGGCGATTCAGACAATTCAGCAATCGCAAACCAACCACAAGCTAGCCATCTCCAATGGTTCCGCTGATCCGACCTTTGGAGCTTGGTACACGCATAACTCCTCGACCAATAACCCCAACGGCACTCAGACTCTCGGCGTCAGCGTTAGCATTCCACTGAGGATCTTCGATAAGAACCAGGGCGAAAAGAAAAGGACCCTGATTGACATTGATAAGAGCCAGGACGCAGCCGAGGCGGCCAAGGCGCAGGTCTTCAGTGACGTGGACAATGCCTACGAATTGGTGCGCAGCAATATTGCACTGATCAAGCCATACAAGGCGCAATATCTTGATCAGTCAATTTATGTGCGCGACACGGTAACTTTTGCTTATCAGCATGGGGGAGCGTCGCTGATGGATTTTCTCAATGCGCAAAGCGACTACCGCGTTGTACAGTTAGCCTATCTTCAGTTGATCGGCGCTTACATGACAGCCGCCGGCCAAATGAACCTTGCCGTGGGACGAGAGGAGATTCAATAAGCCGCATTTGCATTGTGAGCCGTCCCGGTAGCATCATCCATTTGAAAGCCGGTAAGAAGAGGTCGAATCAATGAAGAGACACGAAGTTCGAGCTCGCATCGAAGAGTTTGGCATTCTGCCTTCTGTGCGTGTGAATTCACAGGAACTGGCGCGTTATGCGGCTGAGACTGTCTATGCGGCAGGAATCCCAGTTGTCGAGATCACCATGACCACGCCTGGCGCACTGGAGGTCATCGACGACCTGGCGAAACGCTACCCGGATATGGCAGTGGGAGCCGGCACCGTATTGGATGAGGAAACCGCACGCCAATGCGTCGATGCAGGAGCCAGATTCCTGACCAACCCCGGATTTGTTCCGGAGGTGGTGGCATACGCAAACGCAGTCAATGTTGTAGTGCTGCCCGGAGCTTTGACGCCGACCGAAATCATCGCGGCATGGAAGGCCGGTTCGGACCTAATCAAGATTTTCCCAACGGGGCATATCGGAGGCGTCAAATACGTGCGCGCACTCAAAGTGCCGCTTCCGCAAATTCCGCTGATCGCCACTGGCGGCGTGAATCAGTTGACGGCGTTCGACTTTATTCAGGCAGGAGCAACAGCTATTGGCCTGGGAGGGGAATTGCTTCCCAAAGAGGCTTTGCATTTCCGCCAGGAAGATCGCATCCGTGAGTTGGCTAGCAGGTTTCTTGGCTTGGTGCGGGACGCGCGGGCATTGCGGGAGACATATTACTAGCCGGCCGGTCCGGTCGACCATTTACAAGCTTTCGCGCCGCTGAAAAAAACAATCGTATTCTTATCATTCTCTTTATGCGCCCCTCACGTTTTGTCTTCCACACTTGACAATGTGAGGTGAAAAAGTATGACTCGCTGTCTGTTAGCAACAAGTTTTCTATTCCTCGCTTTGGCGGCTGTCGGAACCGCGCAAAGTGCAGCCACGTCCGCGGAAACTAACGCCACTTACACTCGGACGCAGTTAAAGCAGTTAGTGCAGAATGCGCATGCGCCGGCGCAATACTCCGCTCTTGCAAGCTACTTCGGCGAGCGGCAAAATAACTATCTGCAAAAGGCCGGCGAAGAAAAGCAGGAATGGGTGCGTTTAGGTCAGAACGCCACGAGCGCGGCAGCTAAGTACCCTCGGCCTGTAGACTCGGCACGGAATCTTTACGAGTACTATATCTACAAAGCTTCCGAGGCCCAAACGCTTGCAGAGAAATACAGCCGCCTGGCGGCAGCTAACACCCCGTAAGCGCTAATAACGCGCTGAAAAACAGCGGTTTGGCCGAGAACACGCCGTCGCTAACTATGGAATCCGGGGAGCTGGGTCGATTGACTAGCTCCCTCCATTACTTACAATTTATCAATGCATATTCTTTATGAATTCTTCACGCGGTTCTGTATAACCTCAAGTCAGATTGCAGGGAAATAGGCGAGATGAAGCCGGATGGCAAATCCAGCCGTCTTGGGGGGCGATGCAACTGCCAAAAAAACTTCGGACTGTGGCACAGTATTTGATTGCCAGCGCGGCCATCATTCTGCTGACCTACGCCGGGTTTGTGCTTCAAATAAATCTTCTGACCATAAGTTTTCTCTATTTGTTGGTCGTTGTAGCCGTAGCGTCGCGTTTCGGGTTACTAACCGCGTCATTTACGTCGCTGTTGGCCGTGCTTTTGCTTGACTATTACTTCGAGCCGCCACTCTTTAGTCTTGAAGTCGAAAATACAGGGATTTTTGTAGCGCTTGTAACCTTCGAGGTGACGGCGCTCGCGATAAGTAGATTGCATGGGCAAGGAATACGGGTTGCAAAAGAGGCGGCTATCCATCGCGCGGAAATGGAACAGCTGTATGAGTTAAGCCGCAGCTCACTTCTGCTGGATTTGCGCCAGCCGCCGGGACCGCAGCTCGCTGTCTTGATTCATCGGATATTCGATGCAAGCGCGGTGGCCTTGTTCGACTTGAATCTGAGCCGTCAAGACAAAATGGGCGATTGGGAGCCGGGCGAGGAGGATCTGGCTAAGGAATGCTACTTACGCGATTCGTCACAGGATGACTCGAGCACTCAGACCTGGCAACGCGTTCTCAGAGCCGGTCCTGGGTCTGTGGGCGCTCTGCTGGTGCGAGGCAAGCTCAGCCCTCTTGTGGTCGATGCGCTTGCGTCTCTTGCCGCGATTGCGATAGACCGGCATCAGTGGGTAGATAAGGAAGAAAGAACTGAGACTGCGAAAAAGGCTGAGCAGTTGCGTGCAACGGTGATGGATGCACTCGCGCATGAGTTTAAGACCCCGCTCACAGCGGTTCAGACTGCCAGTTCGGGCTTGCTTGAGCTTGGGGGATTGACGGAAACACAAAGCGACCTGGTGATGCTGATCGACGGGGAAGCTGTTCGACTGAACAAATTGTGCACACAGCTTCTGAAAGCAGCTAAGCTTGAAACGAAGCAGGTGGGTCTTGAAACATCCGACGTGAAGGTGCTTGATTTAGTGCACGAGGTATTGGCCGGCCATCCGGCGGAAGCGGGAAGGAACAGTATTCAGGTTTCGGTGGAGGACCCATTGTTGACTGTGCGCGCGGATCGCGAATTGCTCGCAATGATTCTGGCGCAGTACATTGACAATGCGCGGAAGTATTCCGCGGCGGGAACACTGATCACAATTGCCGCTCAAGCGAGCCGTAACGATGTCCTCATTTCCGTACATAACTTCGGATCGGTAATTCGGATCGAAGACAGGGAAAGAATATTCGAGCGCTTTTACCGGTCACCAGAGTTAAGAGATACTGTTCCCGGTACCGGCATCGGACTCTCTGTAGTAAGGAAGGCGGCTGAAGCTCATCATGGACATGTGTGGGTGATTAGCGACGGCCAGGAGGGAACGACATTTTTCCTTTCCCTTCCGATAAGCGCAAGGAGGACACTTTGACTACGGAGCAGCCTGATTCAGGACAGGGCACCATCCTTGTTGTAGACGACGACAGTGCCACACGGCGCGCACTGCGTGTGACATTGTCTGGCCTGGGCTTCACTGTTGTGGAAGCGGCTCGCGGCGAAGAAGCGCTATCGCTGGTTCGCGTGATGTGGTTCGATGCGGTGCTGCTGGACGTGGATATGCCGGGGATGGGCGGAGTAGAGGCTTGCCGCAGTATCCGGCATGCGGTGGCGCGTTTGCCTATCCTGATGTTGACAGTAATGGATAGTGAAGATGACAAGGTGCTGGCGTTGGATGCCGGAGCAGACGACTACATCACGAAGCCATTTCAAGTGCGGGAACTGACGGCGCGACTGCGCTCGGCAGTACGCAGAAGGAATGCTCAGGATGCCAACCGGGACGCGCCGATTCGCCATGGTCAACTCGAGCTGGACCCGGTGAAATACCGTGTGCTGAAGAGTGGACGCGCAATCCATCTGACACCAAAGGAATTCGAGGTTCTGCATTATCTGATGATGCACGCTGGCGAGCCTATTCCACACGCGCGCCTTCTTAAGTCTGTATGGGGACCAGAGTATGGAAACGAACTAGAGTACCTCAGAACATTTATCCGTCAGTTGCGCAAGAAAATCGAGGACGATCCGCGAGCTCCGCGGTACTTGTTGACTGATGCATATGTCGGCTACCGATTCAACGAACAGGTGACAGAGCCTTAGGATACTTCTGTAAAAACCTCACCAACCGCTCGGGCTATCCGCGTTCAAATCTCATTATTCTTAGGTCAGTTATCACAGGCCTTCCGCAGTTACCCTATGGGTCGTACGGCTAAGTCGGCCTGCACGCCCTAGGAGTACCGTTCGCCCATCTAGCGTAGAATTGCTGAGAATCCGTTTTCAAAATGGAGATCCCAAATATACGACCCTTAGTTGAGGGTCTGAGCGATTCAATGGCGAAATGTAATGTAAGCGGTTTCCGGGGACTGTTGCTTTCGGTACTTGTTTTCTCGACGGTCGGAGCATGGGCTCAGACGACGGTTCAGCCCGCGTGGCAGGGGGTTCTGCGCAACCCCGCCGGCGCGCCAATCCCCGACGCCAGGATACGGCTTGCTTCCTCCACAGCAAAGGCTGAAGCGGTTAGCAAAGCCGATGGCCAGTTTCGGCTGCCCGCTCTGCCCGCTGGGCAATATCGGCTTGTAGTTGAATCAAAAGGCCGCAAGTTTGATTATCCGCAGCCCATTGACCTGAATGCAGCGGCGTCTGAGGTTTTGCTCACACTCTCCAATCGCGGTGAACTGACAGTGGCCGCTCTCAAGAGCCAGGCCGCCACCGGTGGAGAGGAGCTTTCAAGCCAGGCGGTCAGCGAACTGCCGCTCAACAAGCGCGACTTCAGCTCCTTACTCCTGCTTGCCGCCGGGACCATGACCGACGCCAACGGCGCCACCAACTTTACCGCGCAATTTGCCATCAATGGACAGCGCGGTGTGGAAGCAACCTTCGCAATGGACGGCGCCGACATCAGCGATCCCGAGATGGGCGGCTCAACCTTTTCCAACTTCAACGTGGACGCGGTGGAAGGCATAGACTCCAGTTCCGGCTGGATGCCTGCGGAGATCGGTCGCGGCGCGGCCGGCTTTACGAATATTCGCACCCGCTCCGGCTCCAGCGGCTTTCATGGTTCCGTCTTCGAGTTCGTCCGCAACTCCGCCTTTGATGCGCGCAATTATTTTGACCATCCTACGCCCGCCTATCCCGGCCGCATCCCGCCTTTCCGGCGCAACGAGTTTGGCTTCACCAACGGCGGGCCGGTCTATCTGCCTCGCGTGTTCGACGGCCGCAAGGGGACTTTCTACTTCTTTGAGTACCAGGGTTTCCGGCAAGTGCTGGGCACCACGCAGGTAATGCCGGTGCCTACGACGGCGCAGCGTGGCACAATCGGAAACACCTGCGGAATTACCAACTTTACTCCTGTGCCGAACACGGCCTACGCCTGCGACACAGTCAACTTTCCCGATCCGAACGACCCTACAAAAACGATCCCGGACACGCTGGCCGTGCCCGTCGATTCTGGCATCGCTGCGATTCTGGCGCGTTATCCGTCGCCGAACAATCTCACGGGACCGTTTGCCGCAAACACGTATGCGACTGCATCAAAGGTCGCCACAGATGCTGATCAGTTCGAGGTCCGGCTGGATCATAAGATCTCAGCGAAGGATCGCTTCTTTGCGCGCCTCAACTATGACAACCTGACCGGTCCTACCACGAATCCCGATCAGACAGCTGTCGACCCCTCCTTCGGCGTCGAATACATTGACCGCCAGCGCAACGTCGTAGGCACGTGGACACATACGGCCACACCGCGTCTATCATTTGAATCGTCGATCAGCATTACGCGCTCCACGCCGGGCTTTCCCACGCCCAACCATACCGACCCCGCGGTTAAATTCAACGATGGATTATTCGAGGCCTTCAACTCCGCCGGCGGCTCCGTGATGCAGGCCTACGGCAATCTCTTCCAGGGGCGCGAAAACGTGGCATACGTGACAGCGAAGCACGCCTTCAAGTTCGGTGCGGAATTTCGCGGCAATCGCGACACCACCTACTTCGGCATCAGCCCGAACGGCGAATATGACTTTGGCGGTGGAACAGCGTATGCGACTAAACCGATTTCTTCGCTGAGCGGCACGCACAACATCCCGCTCAACGGTCCGCTGCCCGATACTCTCTCCGGCTTTCTTTCAGGCAGTTCGTTTGCGTACACGGTTGGTCTGGCGCCGCAGTTCATCTCCGGTGGTCAGCACATGGGTCCCGCAGCCATCAGCCGCAACAACGTCAACGCATACTTTGAGGACACCTGGAAGCTGACTTCGAAGTTCACTCTGGACTATGGCATCCGATGGGAACTTTACACACCGATTACAGAGCGCGCCAAGCGCACATCATCGTTCCAGACGATCGACGGCGTGCAGCAGTTCGTGGTCAATCCGCAGCCAGGCTATCGCACAGATTGGAAGGCGTGGGCGCCGCGGGTGCAGGCGTCGTGGCAAGTGGCGAGCAACTTCTCAGTTCACGCGGGCGGCGCGGTGACCACCATTCCGCCCAATATCTGGCAGGTTGACTTGCTTACAGGCTCGACTCCGTTTGCCATTTATCCGCGCCTGGTTTCGGCTGGGGTCTTTCCCATTCATTACGGCTTCCAACTGACGCCCGCGCAACTGCCCATTGCCTACTCGTTGCAAGGGGCAAACATTATTGGCTCGGGGAATACCAAAGACATTCCCGCGAACACCATCATGGATGTGGATCGCTTCGAGAAGGATATGGCCGCGCTCACTCCGGGCGGCGTGGTGAGTGCGCTCAATCTTAGCGGCATCGATCCGTCATTCAGCAATGGCACTCTATACACCTGGACCCTCGGCCTCAAGCGCAAATTTGGCAATCTCACAGCCGATGCAGCCTATGTGGGTACCGCCGCGGAAAAGCTGCCCCGCTTCAGCTTCCCCAACGCATTTGCCGGAGCGAGCCCGGCTTTTGCGCCACATACCCAATTTGATAGCGCGGGCAACGTCATTGGCGGCTTCGGCGTGGAGAATTTGATCAAGAACGATTCGCATTCCACATACCATGCACTGCAAACCTCCCTTTCCGGCACAGTTGGGCATGGCGGCCCAGGCATTCAGGCCAGCTACACGTGGGGCAAGTCGATCGATACCACAAGCCAGGTAATCGGCGGCACTGGATCTACGGGCGCAGTTGCGTCCGGCTTTTCGCAGAATCCCTACGACACACATCCGGAAAAGGGGCCGTCGGCGTTCGACATCACCAACAGCTTCGGCCTCAGCCTGGCACAAGATCTGCATCTGGAAAGCGCGCAATTCCTTCATCCAGTGAGCCGCAAAGTGAGTTATGGCTGGGAACTGTTGAGCATCTCGAGCATCAGTTCCGGCGCACCGTTTACGGTCTTCAGCGGAATTCAGCAGACGGGCGCGGGCCTTGGGGGCGTGGATCGGCCTGACCAGATTGCAAAGCCGCATCTGTCTACCGCGCGGCAAGACCGTCAGGACTATTTCGGCGAAGGCGCTAACAATGCGGCCGAGTTCTTCTCCATCCCCATCCATCTCCCCGGCGGCACTGGACCTAATCAGGGCTTCTTCGGCACACTGGGCCGCAATAGCTTCCGTGGCCCCGCTTACTACGACTACGATTTCGCGCTCATCAAAGACACGCCCTTCGGCCGCCGCAAGAGCGGAGCCGAGCGAGTGGATTTGCAGTTTCGCTCAGAATTCTTCAACCTGTTCAACATTGTGAACATGGGGCTGCCGGCCAACATTCTCAACGGATCTGGCTTCGGAGAAATTTCGAAGGCTGCTGGCACTTCGCGCCAGATCCAGTTCTCGCTCAAGTTGATTTATTAGCCGTGTGATAACGGAGACAGGGTAGAATCTTCACAAATGCGGCGTCCTGTCGCCGGTTCCGAAGCATGCCTGATGAAACTCCAACCTCGAAGCTGAGCGCATGGATTGTTGTGGCCATGCTCGCGATGATTGCGGTCCCGGCGGGCATCACTCTTCACGCCGTACGTGTTGCCGCAGTCACAGAAATCCCCAGTTCAAACCCCACGCCATATGGCTATAGTTGGAGCCTGCTGTTGTTTGTGGTTCCGATTGTCGTAATCGGTTGGTGGTTTCTTCCCAACGAAAGTGTGCGGATTCCGCGCCGTGCCTTCTGGCGGACGCTATGGATTCTGGTGCCCATCGGGTGCGGTCTCGACTTCTTCTTTGCCAATCGCTTTTTTGTCTATCCCAACGCCGGAGCAACGGTAAGGATTGGCGCGCCCGCCATTGGCGGCAATGTTCCCGTTGAGGAATATGTCTTCTACTTCACTGGGTTCCTCGCAATCCTTCTGATCGATGTGTGGCTGGGTGAATACTGGCTGGCGGCCTACAATGTGCGAGACTACGCCGGTGAAGCCGGACGGATTCCCCGCTTGCTCAAGTTTCACCCGGCCTCGCTGCTGGTAGGGCTCGCGTTGATCGCGGCGGCCATTCTGTATAAGAAGCTGCACTCACCGTTCCCTGAGGGTTTCCCAGCTTACTTCACCGTTCTGGTGATTGGTGGCATGGTTCCTTCGGCCAGCCTTTTCCCTACCGTACGGCGGTTCATCAATTGGCGGGCTTTCAGTTTGACCATCTTCGTGCTCCTGCTAATCAGCATGTTCTGGGAGGCGACACTTGCAGTGCCCTATGGCTGGTGGGGATACCAACAGCGAGAGATGATGGGCCTGTTTATAGGCGCGTGGGCAGGATTGCCGCTTGAGGCGGTCGTGGTGTGGATCGCAGTCACCTACGGGACTGTGATCGTTTATGAAACGATGAAGGTCTGGCAGGCCTCGGGCAAGGCCGCCCGACATGCGTTTTTTGGAATCGCAAATACCGAGGCTCATCGAGACGCGAACCATCCTCTCAAATCCCGATAAGATCAAAATTCCGCCACATTGCGCCGCAGTTCCCGCTCGCGCAGCCATGTGAAGATGACAGGGGTCACAATCAAAACGTGAAGTAGCGAACTGACCATGCCTCCCAGAACCGGTGCGGCCAGCGGTTTCATAAACTCTGCGCCGGTGCGCGTGGACCAAAGCAGCGGCAAAAGGCCGGCAACCACAGTAGCCACGGTCATCACCTTCGGACGGAGCCGCAAGAGAGCTCCCTCAATCACAGCCGCGTGCAAGCCTTCGCGCGTAAGGCGGCCATCGGCGGCCGTGCGCCGGTTAACAGCATCTTCCAGGTAAATCACCATCACCACCGCCGTCTGCACCGCTGTTCCAAACAGTGCGATGAAGCCCACCCACACGGCAACTGAAAAATTCAGTCCCAGCAATTTGACGAGAAATATTCCGCCGCTCAGCGCGAACGGCACGGCCAGCAGCACATGCGCTGCTTCTTTCATGGAGCCATAGGTGCGATAGAGCAGGACGAATATCACCAGCAATACAATCGGAATCACCATCTCCAGGCGCTTGCGCGCGCTGATCTGATTTTCATATTGGCCGCTCCACTCGACGTAATACCCCGGCGGCATTTTCACCTGCTGGGCTACAGTTCTTTGTGCCTGTTCAACGAATCCTCCCACGTCGCGGCCCCGCACATTCAGCAACACTGAGCCCCGCAGAAGCCCGTTCTCGCTGCTGATCATGGATGGCCCCATTGTTGTCTTGATGTTCACGACTTTGCTCAGCGGCACTTCCGCGCCGTTGCTTCCTGCCACCAGCACCTCGCCAAGCTGTTCAGGGTTTTCGCGGAAATCGCGCGCATAACGAACGCGCACCGGGAAACGCTGCCTTCCCTCGATGGTTGTTGTCAGGTCCTTCCCGCCAATCGCCGTCTCTATTGCGTCCTCCACATCGCCGACATTCAGGCCGTACCTGTCCGCGGCCGCGCGATCAACGGTCATCTCCA
Source organism: Occallatibacter sp. (assembly GCA_049520075.1). Classification (GTDB taxonomy): domain Bacteria; phylum Acidobacteriota; class Terriglobia; order Terriglobales; family Acidobacteriaceae; genus Telmatobacter. The sequence goes on from JBEKQD010000001.1 coordinate 86,682, forward strand.
GATACGGCGCTCCGGTCGTTCGTTCAGCGTAGAGATCCACTGCGCCGGGAACCTGGGCGACTACCTGCTTGATCTCTTCCGACTTCTGTTCAATCACGCGCAGATCGGGTCCGAAGACCTTGATGCCGATCTGTGTGCGAATGCCGGTTGAAAGCATGTCGATCCGGTTGCGAATCGGCTGCGTCCAGATGTTGGTCACGCCCGGTATCTGCAACTTCTCGTCGAGCCGCGCCAGAATCGCATCCTTGGTCAAGCCCTTCTGCCATTGCTCTCGCGGCTTGAAGGTGATGGTCGTTTCGCTCATGTTCACGGGCGCGGGATCAGTCGATGTATCGGCTCGGCCCACTTTCCCCACCACCATGGCTACTGCAGGGTCCGCAGCGATGATCTCGTCCTGTTGGCGAAGCAGCTTTGTGGCCTCGGTGAGCGAAATGCGCGGATCGGTAATCGGCATGAAGAGCGCCGTCTCTTCGTCCAGCGGCGGCATGAACTCCGAGCCGATGGTAGTCGCCGTATAAACAGCCGCACAGAATAGTGCCAACGCAGCGGCGAGAGTAATCGCCCTGTGCCGCAGCGCCCACTTGAGCACCGGCTTGTAGATGGCCCGCAGCACGCGCATCACTGGGTTCTCGTCTTCGCGATGCAGCTTTCCGCGAATCAGAAACGTGCACAGTACGGGCACAAGCGTAATCGCCAAAATTGTCGAACAGGCCATGGCAAACGTCTTGGTGAAGGCCAGCGGATGAAACATCTTGCCTTCCATGCCGGTGAGCGCAAACACCGGGACAAAAGCCAGAATGATGATAACCATGGCAAACGAAATCGGCCGGCCCACAAGTTTCGCCGCGCTGAGCGTGATCTCCCAGATGTGTTCGCGATAGTGCCCGTGTTCCTCTTCATATTTTTCTGCCTGGCGAATCACGTTTTCGGTCATCACAATTCCGGCGTCTACCAGCACGCCGATGGCGATGGCGATTCCGCCCAGCGACATGATGTTCGATGAAATGCCCGCGCCTTTCATCATCAGAAACGCGCCGAGCACCGCCAGGGGCAACGGGACAGTGACGACCAGTATGCTGCGAAAGTGCCACAGAAAAAGCACGTGCGCCATGGTGACTAAAATCAGTTCTTCAATCAATGCATGGCGCAGCGTGCCCACTGCATGATCGATGAGAATGCCGCGGTCATAGAATGGAACAATTTTCACGCCTGCCGGAAGGCCCGGTTGAATCTCGTCGATCTTACTCTTGACTGCCGCAATCACTTCCCGCGCGTTGGCGCCATAGCGGATCACGACCACTCCGCCCACTGCTTCCTTTCCGTCTTTGTCGAGAACGCCGCGCCGAAATTCCGGGCCAAGCTGCACGCTGGCAACATTGCCCACCGTTACAGGCGTGCCGTTATATGCTCCCAGGGAAATATCGTCAATGTCCTTCAAGCCGCGAATCAGGCCGATGCCGCGCACCATCTCCTCGGTGTCGCCAACCTCCATCACTTTGGCGCCAACATTGTTGTTGCTCCGCTCCACTGCGGAAATCACATCCTTGAGCGCGACGTTGTAAGCGCGTAGTTTGATCGGATCCAAATCGATCTGGTACTGCTTTTCGAACCCTCCCACGCTGGCTACTTCAGCCACACCAGGCACGGAATTCAACTGATACTTAACGAACCATTCTTGAATGGAATGAAGCGTGCCGCTGTCGTACGGACCCTCGACCGTGTACCAGAAAACCTGCCCCACTCCTGTCGCATCCGGCCCCATCATCGGCGTCACCCCGGCTGGCAGAAAACTGCCCGCCAGGCTCAACCGTTCCAACACGCGCGTGCGCGCGAAATAGATGTCCACCGAATCTTCGAAGATCACGTTCACCATCGAGAAGCCGAACGCGGAAGCCGAGCGAACCGTGCGCACATGCGGCAGCCCTTGCAGGTTCACAGTCAGCGGATAAGTAATCTGGTCTTCCACTTCCTGCGGACTGCGTCCCTGCCACTCGGTAAACACAATCACCTGGTTTTCGCTCAAGTCGGGGATTGCGTCGATGGGAGTGTGCAGCATTGCCCAATATCCCCACACCGCAAGCACGGCATAGACCGCCAGAATCAGCCAGCGGTTTCTCATCGAAAATTCGATAATGCGGTTGATCATGGCGTCTTCTACCTCGCGTTCAAGTGTGTGTGGTACGAAGCAATTACGCTGCCGTTCTTGCGCGCCTCGACCAGCACGTTCCACGTTCCGGCCATCGGCGCATGCCCTTTGCCCATGTACATCTGGTGCTCGGCCATCCACGGAAGATCAAAGAAGTTTCTCATCTCCGCCATGCCCATCGCCGGCATCGCCGGCATAATGAGCGAAACCGTTACACGCGCATCGGGGATCGGTTTTTCGTTGGCATCGGTCAGCTTCACGTGGAAAAGATTATCCGCGCCTGCTTTCAGTGGTTCGGAGTCCGAATGGAAATCGATCTTCGCCGCCGGCGTCTCCGTGTTCTTGCCGGCAGCGGATGAGGAAGCTTGTTGGCCTGCGCCGAACTCTTTCGATCCGCCGTAGAGACCCGACATGCCCGAACTCAAACTCGCTTGCGAATCGATCAAGAAGTTTCCATTGAGCACCACCTTGTCACCCATCGTCAGTCCGCTGGTAATCGGGTACAAATCTTCATTGGGCGCGCCCACCTGAACCTCCCGCGCTTCGAAGACGCCGTTTGGCCTGGCCAGATACACAATCTTGCGCGTGCCTGTATCGAGCACCGCGGAGCGTGGAACCACGATGGTCGTCGCCGCCGCGCGGCTCACAAAGGTGGCGTTCACAAACATTCCCGGCAACAACCTCATCCCCGGATTTGCGACATGCACATGCACGGGTACAGTGCGCGTCTGCGGATTCGCGGAGGGCTGAATAAAGTCCACATGCCCATGTAGTGTTCGCCCCGGCAGCGCTTCCGCTGTGATTTCCACTTCCTGCCCGGCGTGAATCTGCGGCAACTGTTCTTCATACACATCGGCCATCACCCAAACCTCGCTGAGATCGGCTAGCGTGAACAGCGTGTCGCCGGCGTTCACATATTGCCCCTGCGTCACCTTGCGCTCCACAACCGTCCCGCCCGCATATGCATAAATTGTCACGTGCGGGATGCCGCTTGTTTCCGGCGCATTGATCTGTTTAGCTGAAATGCCCCATAGCTCCAGCTTGTGCTCGCTGGCTTCGATCAGTGCGTCGGCCTGCTGGCGCGCATAAGCATCGTCCGATTGATGCAATTGCTTGCTGTTGTCCGCGGCCAGGCGATATTCCTCAACAGCCGTCGCGACTTCCGGACTATATAAATCTGCTACTGCCTGGCCGCGCCGCACGTGTTCGCCGGTGAACTGCACATAGAGCTTGTCCACACGGCCGCCGATGCGCGCGCTCACCGCGGCAAGTTGCGCCTCGGGCTGCGCCACTCTGCCAAAAGCGGCGATGTCTGTCTTCAGCGATACGGCGCGAACTTCGGCAATCTGCACTCCCGCGGCGGTGATCTCAGCGGGAGTCAGTTCAACAATTGTGCCCGGCGTCGTCCCCGAGTTTTGGGCCACGCCGGCCTCTGACTGTGCACCTGCGTTGGATCGCGCAGCAGGCAACGACGGTTCGGCCGCAAACGTATGCGTTCCTCGAACAGCGAACAATCCGACAACCAGCGCGGCAGCCAGCACTCCAGCCCCAGCGCCCCACAAAATCAACTTCGCTTCTCTTGTAGTCATTTGCTTGTCCTCTCTGTTCCGGGAAGTTGCGTACCGATAGCGCGTTCCAATCCTGCGACACCGGCATCTGCGGCCGACAATGCTTTGTAATAAGCGATCTGAATCTCCAGCAAAAGGTTCTGGCTTTCGATCAGCGTCTGAAACTCTGCGCGATTGTTCTGGTAAGCAGCGGTTGAAGCCTTGAACGCGGTCTCGGCCTGCGGCAGCAGCGTGTCCCGATACACCTTCACTCGCTTCTCCGCGGCCAGCGTTTCAATCTGCGCTTGCCGCACCTCGAGGAACACGGCAGACGCTTTCGCATCGAGTTCAGCTTGCGTCACTTCAGTTGCCGCATCGGCTTGTTTCGCTTCGCCGTCATGGCGATTGCGATTCAGCCAGGGAAGGTTCATCGTCATCTCCGCCATATACGCGTTGCGCGACGAAGAGCCGGTCGGCATCACCATATAGCCCGCGGCTGCCGTGAAATCAGGCTTCATCGCCAGCCGCGTCAACTGTCCCTGATCACGTGATTTCGTCAGCAGCTTGCGCTGCGCCGCAAGTTCCGGCCGGTGTTCGATTGCCAGCCGCTCCAGTTCTTCAATCTGCGGCAGCTCCGCTTGGCTTGCGTAGTCGCCTGTAATCTCCACTGGCTTGTCCTGAGATTGTCCCATCAGCGTATTCAAACGCGCACGCGCGTTGTCCCGCTCTTCTTCAAGTTCAATGAGGTGTTCGTTCAGCCGGGTCAGCGCCATCTGCGCGCGCAGCACATCCGCCTCGGGAACCTTGCCCGTGGTGTATTGCGCAAGCACCGCGGCCAGAGCCTCTTTCAGCAGCGCCGTCTGCCGGTCATGCACCTTCATTTCATCCGCGTTGCGCTTCAGATCAGCACACACTTCGCGCACGTCCGCCGAAACTTCCTGCCGCAGCGATTCCAACTCGCTCGATGCCACTTCCACATCGTCGCCTGCGATCCTGGCTCGCGCGTCCCGTTTCTCTTTGCTCAGAAAAGTTTGTTGCACGCTGAACATGAGCTGCGCCTGGTTCAAATCCCACGGCTGGCGCAGCGGCGTATCCCAGTCCCGCACCATAAACATCGGATCGTCGAGGCTGCGCGCGGTTGTGGTTTTGAGTTGAGCCAGCGAAAGTCGCCGCACAGACGCGCGGATTTCAGGGTTGGCCTCAAGGGCTTCCGCGACTGCCTCATCCACAGACAGAGTTCGAGCAGCCGGCGCCGAGACGGCAGGCGGCTCAGTCTGCCCCAGGCAGATTACTGACGCCGCTAAGATAAGCGGCGCTACAACATGAATTGGTTTCACTCTTCAACTCCGCAAGTTCGGGCAAAGGAGATACTTCAGGGCGCAAAAATGCGCACCCCTGCTAATCACGGCGGAAGTGAAGTTTTAGATTCTTAAGTGGAATGAGCCCGAAGGCGGAGAGAGCGGAGGAGCCACTGCAAGCGCTGCGAATTCGCCCATTGCGGAAGATTCGCTCACGGCGATGAACGCGTACGCCACAGCTACCGGTGCAGGACCGGGTAGAACCGGTGTGATCACGACTGCGGTCAGAGGGACGCTACTGGCGCAGCAATTCGTCCGGACCGATTGGTTGCAGCCTGATTTATGCATGCAGCAACTGTGTGCAGTCTTATGAGTCTGTTGCAGGCAAATCCCCGAAGGCGCAACCAGTGTCCCCATCAATATGATGGCTACCGCCGCGCGCTGGAAGACGCCTCTCAACATGTGCTGATTCTACCACTGAAACTGTATTTTTCAGTGATATAAATCACCATTCTCAGCGACGATCCTGATCGGAGAATACAGATTCTGAGAAAATCAGGAACTTCCTTAGAACCTGTCTAAAAAGTCAGGCTTTGTGTCAGGGCACGACTTCACCGGGGTCCCCATCGACAGGTCTTCGTCGATGGGGTGGGGCTTCAGTCGTGCCGAAAATACCTCAAAATCAGCGCGGCCTTTAGGCCCTGAGGAGCGTCTTCCCTCGCTTGCGGAATGCTCAGTCGATTCGTCAGACACTGCTTTAGCCCCTGAGGCAAACTAGATCCACATGACTCGCTTCCGCAAATCCGGGCAATTGCCAACGCTCTCTGCCGGGTGGAATACTTGAGCCGGAGTCGACCGGAGTCTTCGCGTTATGACGACCATTTCCCTGGCGTTTCCCCACGCCGCGCCTTATCTGATCGAGCAGGATTACGCCTCTTACACCGACGAGCAGCACGCGGTGTGGGCCGAGCTGGCGCGCCGCCGCATGGACCAGCTTGAGCAACATGCCGCGCGAGAGTACCTCGAAGGCTTTGAGCTTCTCGGCCTTTCGCGCAATCGGCTGCCCCACTTGCGTGCGATTTCGGAACTGCTGGAGCCGCGCACCGGATGGAACACAACGGCAGTCAGCGGCTTCATGCCCGGCCCAGCCTTTTTTGAAATGCTGGCCGCGCGCCGCTTTCCCACCACCACATGGCTGCGCCGCCGCGACGCGCTCGAATACACCCCGGAGCCGGATATCTTTCACGATGTCTTCGGCCATGTGCCCATGCACGCTCATCCGGTCTTCGCGGATTTTCTCGCGCACTATGGTCAGCTCTGCGCGCGCATTCGCGACGAGGCCATTCTCGAACTCATCGGCCGCGTCTTCTGGTATACGGTCGAATTCGGCCTCATCCGCCAGGAGGGCCGCGTGAAGGTTTACGGCAGCGGACTTATCAGCTCCAACGGCGAATGTACGAACGTACTCAACGGAGGTTGCGAGGTGCACCGCTTTGAGCTCGATGAGGTCCTGCGCACGCCGGTCAAAGTAGACGAGATGCATAAGCTGCTCTTCGCTATCGAGAGCTTCGATGAAGCCTACGACGCGATGCACACGCTCGAAGCCCGCATCAACAAAGGCGTTCCGCTGACAAATTAGCGAATCATCGTTCTCACACAAATTTGGGTGCCCCAGGTCCGGACTTTCGGACCTGGGAGTCACCAACTCAAAGTCTTGGAAAGAGCACGAATCACGCTCGCCGGCTGCCACATCCTTTTCGCGCTCTTTGCGGAAAGGGTGGGAGTCAGCAGCGTTCGACAGCCATCGCCACAGCGTTGCCGCCGCCCAGGCACAGCGCGGCAATGCCCCTCTTCTTGCCCAGCCGCTTCATCGCGTACAGCAGCGTCGTCAGCACGCGCGCTCCGCTGGCGCCGATGGGGTGACCGATTGCCACCGCTCCGCCCTGCACATTGACCTTCGCCGGGTCGAGCCCCAGGTCGCGATTCACGGCCAGCGCCTGCACGCTGAAGGCCTCATTCAGCTCAAACAAATCCACGCTGTCCAACGGCCAACCGGCCTTTGCCGCAGCCTTGCGCACGGCTTCAATAGGAGCCAGGCCAAACCACTCCGGCGCGCCGCCGCTGGTGGCCTGCGCGCGAATCAAAGCTAGCGGCGCGATGCCCAGTCTTGCGGCCCGCTCGGCACTTGTGACCACCAAAGCGGCGGCTCCGTCGCTCACTCCCGGCGAGTTGCCGGCGGTCACTGTGCCTTCCGGCTGAAAAGCCGGCTTGAGCCGCGAAAGAATCTCTACAGTAGTCTCAGGCCTGACCGACTCATCCGCATCGAAGAGCCGCGGTTCTGCTCCCTTTTTGGCCGCCGGAATCTCGACGGGTAGAATTTCATCCCGGAAGAAGCCGTTTGCCGTGGCCGAAGCTGCGCGGCGGTGCGATTCAGCCGCGAAAGCGTCCTGCTCCTCGCGGCTGATGCCGTATTTGGCCGCGATCTTCTCCGCGCCCACGCCCATGTGGAAGTTGTTGTAGGCTTCCCATAGGCCGTCCAGAATCATCGAGTCCACCAGCGCGCCGTTGCCCATTCGGTAGCCGCTACGTGCCTGGGGCAGCAGATAGGGCGCATTGGTCATCGACTCCATGCCGCCCGCCACAACCATCTCGGCGTTTTCCGTTTGAATGGCCTGAGCGGCCAGCGCCACGGCCTTCAGGCTCGATCCGCAGACCTTGTTGATAGTGAGCGCGGCTACCTGGTTGGACAAGCCGCCGTAGATTGCTGCCTGGCGCGCAGGAGCCTGGCCGAGGCCGGCCTGCAAAACGCAACCCATGATGCACTCATCCACAGTGTCCGGCTCAACGCCCGCCCGGTGCACCGCTTCACGCACCACGAGTGCTCCCAACTGTGGCGAGGAAAAAGGCTGGAGCGAGCCCTGGAATCGGCCCACCGGAATACGCACCGCTGAAATGATTGCAACGTCTCTCATCTGAATAGTTCCGCTCGGGAGGAATCCGGCGACGCCACCATGAGGGGCAAGGGCGCGCAGGGCCTGACTGCAGCCCTGATCATCCTATTGCATCCACTGTATCGAGCGCCATGCGTGCGCGGCGACGGGTTGCCGCCCACGCCGCGACCCGTCAATTGCTAAAGAAGGTGAGGTAAATCAGCACGCACAAAGCGGCGGATGCTATCAGAAGCATCGCAATTACCACCTTGAGCGCGATGTAGTTTTCCTTTGGTGGCAGCAAAGCAGTGATGTCTGGAGGCGCTATCAGCCGCGCTAGCTCGATCCCGATGTTGTCGTGACCGCCAGCCGCCAATGCCTGCTCCAGCAGATTGTGGGCAACGGTTTCCAATGTGAAACCCGGAGTCTCCACCACTTTTTGAATCTCCCGTTCCGGGACAAATCCCCAAAGGCCGTCGGAACAGAGCAGCAGCGTATCGCCCACGGCGAGAGGATGCTGCTCGACATCGATCTCAATTTCGGGCTCATGGCCCAGGCTGCGGCTAAGCACCTGAGCATCGGGATGGCGCTGAGCTTCTTCCGTGCTAATCAGAGCGCGGTTGATCATGTCTTGCGCGGCGGAGTGGTCGGTGGTGAGGCGGTGCAACCGGCCGGCGCGCACTAGATATGCGCGGCTATCGCCGATATGGCCGATCCACGCATGGGTTGAGTCCGTCCCTTCTTGCAGCACAGCCACCACCACCGTGGAGCCCATGTTTTGATTTGGCGCGCCCGGCGTCTTGGCAGCCGCAAAAATCTTTTCGTTGGCGCGCGCCGCCGCTGCGCGAATGGCGTTGCCCACCGGGAACTCGCGCGGCAGTGCCGCCAGATGTGCGTAAAAATGCTCCACTGCCATCCGGGATGCGGTGGCGCCACCAGGAAATCCGCCAACACCGCCGGCCACAATCATCAGTTCGCCCATGGCGATCTGGACATGGAGAACTGAATCCTGATTCTCTTCACGCAGGGTGCCGCGGTCACATTCCTCGGCAAAAAGGATAGATGGTTGCTTAGAGCCCGGTCGTTCGCTCATGCCTTAACCTCATACAGGGGACAGTACCTTCGTTCTACAGCTAGCCGCAAAACCGTGCAAAAACCATACAAGCTTCCTGTGGAAAAACCCTCCCCATTACCTCAGTGGAAAGGCCTCCCGCAGCTGGCAGCGCCTGGTTCATGCCAATCGTTGATCAAGCCTAATCTCGCGGTTCGCAAGCCCCGCTCGCTGGATTTTAAGCTACGCCTTGCTCTCCGGCCAGCTGGCTTGACTCATTTGGGCGCGTAAAATCAGCAACCACAATGAGCAACCACACTGTATCACGGAATCTTCACTCATGTAAGGCACTTCTTTCTATCTCGCGAGGCGCATGTGCACTTCAGGCCGATGGCCAGATGCGATAATCTTGTTTACAATAATCTCTCTCCCCGCACCAGGTGAACCTATTGATTGTCGAAATTGAAAAATTGACCAAGGTTTACTTGACCAAGCAGCGTGTAGTGGCCCTCGATGGCATTGATCTGGAGCTGAAGCAGGGCGAGATCTTCGGATTGCTGGGGCCAAACGGAGCCGGCAAGACGACCACCATTTCAATTGCCACCACCCGAGCGCTGCCCACCAGCGGAACCGTCCGCATCAAGGGCATTGACGTGGTCAAGCACCCGGCCCATGCGCGACGGCTCATTGGAGTTGTTCCCCAGTTCAATACGCTCGACCGCTCGCTGACTGTCTTCGAGAATCTTTACTTCCACTGCCGTTACTTTGGTTTCTCACATGCGCACTCCAAATCCCGGTCTCTTGAATTACTGACCCAGTTCATGCTTACAGAGCGCAAAGACGCGTACCCGCCGCAGTTATCCGGCGGCCTGGCGCAGCGCGTACAGATTGCCCGCGCCATTGCGCATCGGCCCACCGTCTTGTTTTTGGACGAGCCGAGCGCAGGCCTTGACCCGCAAAGCCGCATGGCCATGTGGTCGGCGGTTGAAGGACTTCGGACCGAAGGCATCACGGTGCTGTTAACCACGCATTACATGGAAGAAGCCAACTCGCTCAGCGATCGGCTGGCCATTATCGACTACGGCCACGTGCTGGCTCTCGGATCGCCGGAAAAGCTGAAATCCACCCTCGGCGCGCACACCATCTTCGATTTGAAACTGCGCTCGCAGGAAGGTCTGGAGCCGCTGGTGGCCAAATTAAGGGCGCGCGACGATGTGACCAGCGCAGAAGTTACCTCCGAAGGATTGCGCGTGATTGCTGCCGGCTCCGACCGCTTGTTGCCGGATCTGGTTCAAGCCGCCGCAGGCCACGGCCTGCGCGACCTTCAGATTACTGAGCCCAGCCTGGAGACTGTCTTCATCCAGCTCACCGGAAGGGACCTGCGTGAATAACCTTCGCCTGAAAATCCAGAAAATCCTGAAAGAGATTCTGGCGATGTACCTTCAGGATGTGGAAGCGCTGACTCGACATGTGGACCACCGCATTTCGGGCAATCCAGAATCAATCGCCCTTGAAGCCGGTATCTTTTTCAAGGCTTTTGGCGGGCTGTTTTTGCGCGATCTGCGCGTGCTCACGCGGGAGTTTCTGCCATTTGTGCTGCGCGTAGGAATGCAGCCTCTGCTCTTCCTTTTCGTCTTCACCTTCATCCTGCCGCGTATGAGCAGCGGCAATCCGATGGCAGTGGCCGGTGGCGCAGACTTCGGCACCATCCTGCTACCAGGCTTAATGGCCGTGGCCATCATGTTCTCCGGCATCGCCGGCGTGGCCCTACCTCTCTCGAGCGAATTCGGCATCACCCGCGAAATTGACGATCGCGTGATGTGTCCGGTGCCGCTGTGGGCCGTGGCGCTGGAAAAGGTCTGCTTCAGCGCCATGCAGAGCATCATCGCCGCGCTGCTGGTCATTCCCATGGCCCGCTACATTCCGGCCACGCCGGTGCGGGCAGACGTGCACCACTGGTTCCTGCTTGCGCTCGTTTTGGTGCTGGCGAGTTTGCTCGCAGGTGCGCTCGGCCTGGTCATCGGCTCAACCGTGAATCCCAAGCAGATCGGCTTGGTCTTCTCCATTATTGTGGTGCCAATTACGTTTTTAGGATGCGTCTACTACCCGTGGGCCTGGCTCGACAAGATTCGCTGGCTGAAATACGGCGTGCTCTTCAATCCCATCGTCTACATCAGCGAAGGCCTTCGCGCCGCCGTCACTCCCTCCATCGCGCACATGCCCTGGTGGGCTATCCTGCTGGCGCTGGTTTTCTTCACCGCAGCGCTGGGCCGCTGGGGACTGCGCGGATTCATGGGAAGAGTGCTCTCGTAGATTCCATCCAGCACCCGGCGTCTTCTTGGATCAGGCCGCGGGAGGAATCTTTGCAGTCAGTTGAACGCCGAGAGCATTCATGACGGCGAGTGTTGTCTTCAGCGTGGGGTTTCCCTTTTCACTGAAGGAGCGGTAGAGCTGCTCGCGGGAGAGCCCCGTTTGGCCGGCAATCTGAGCCATGCCTTTTGCGCGGGCGACGACTCCTAAAGCGTGCGCAATGTAGCCGGCATCGTTGGTCTGAAAGGCTTCGGCCATAAATATCGCAATTGCTTCGTCAGATTCGAGATCTTCAGCCGGATCATAGGTGGTCAATTTCTCAGCCATTTTCTTTACTCCATTCGTCTGTAGTTTATAAACTACTACACTGTTAGATTCGCGCAAGTCGTTAGAATGTAAATAGTGGCTTTTCCCATGCGGTTCTCTTTCAGGAATCTCCCGATACTTCTGGCTCCGGGGCTGCTCCTAGCAGCCGGTTGCGGCGGTGTAATGGGTACGGCAAATTCTTCGAATGTAGGCTTTTCGGTCACGCCCGGCGTAAGTTCCATTGACACCAACTGCACCGGCTGCAATGCAACCGGCGCTAACGGCGTTCTGGTTCACCAGTTTGCAGCCACCCAGACAAGCGGCAGCCCAGCTGAGGTCACCTGGTCGGTCTCCGGCGGCGATGCCGTCAGCGGACCGGGCAGTATTAACGCAAACGGCCAATACACGCCGCCAAGCTATCTGACCGCAGACCGCGCAGAGGTGGTGGTGACCGCGACACAAGCCGCGAATCCAAGCCTTCGCACCAGTTCAGTTTTGACCGTCACGCCAGGATTCCTGCAACCGCTGACGCCGGAAAATGTTGCCCTCGGCGCAGGCGGAACGGTCGCTATAACAGGCTTTCTCGCCGAGGCAGGCGGCTCGGCCGGCATTCACTTTGAGCTGGCAGGCTCGACAGCTGGGCAAGGCAGCGGTCAGGGTTCTCTGAGTGCGGTGAGTTGCCAGCGCGAAGGCCAGGCTTTTACCTCCTGCACAGTGACGTACACTGCGCCAGGCTCAGTGCAGAGTACGGGCGCAACGTATGTTGTGGCTAAAGTGAACAGCGCCCTGCCCGGCTCCGGGTTGAATTCCATTTCCAGCGTTGCAGCAGTGGTGCTGGTGAACACGGCGGGCATTACCAGCAATCCGGCCACGCATCAGGCACCGTTGGCCACGTCGGTGCTGTTGGGCAGCTCGGGCGGAAACAACACGGACTACGACACGCGCGGCAACCAGATTGTGGACTGCTGCAGCGGCACGCTGGGCGCGCTGGTTGAGGACGCAAGCAAGCGCGAATACCTGCTGGGCAATAACCACGTGCTGGCCAAAAGCGACCACGCCAGCGTGGGCGACACGATTGTGCAGCCGGGCCTGATTGACAACAACTGCACGCCGTTAGGAGACGCCGCAGGCCCCGGACTGGTTTCTTCCGTAGCCCCTGTGGCTCAGCTCACCAGTTGGCTGCCGCTCTCCTCAAGGCTGACCAATGCCGACGCGGCCATTGCTCAGGTGACCTCACGCGCCGTTGACCCGAGTGGCGACATTCTTGAATTGGGCGCGAGACAACCGGATGGCACGCTGGCCGCGGCGCCTCCCGGCATCAGCTCGACCGGCGGACGGGGCGAGGCCGGTTGGCTCCAAATGAAGGTGGCCAAGAGCGGCCGGACCACGGGATTAACGTGCGGCGGCATCTCGGCTGTCGATCTCGACGTCACGGTGGATTATTACCTGGACTGCGCGGAGACACGGCCCTACCTGAGCAAGACGTTTACTCATCAGCTAGCCATCAGCGGCAATCAATTCAGCGACGCGGGCGACTCCGGCGCGCTGGTGGTGGACGCCGCGAATGCCGAGCCTGTGGGCCTCTACTTTGCCGGTGGGGCAGACATATCCGGAGTTAGCCAGGGCGTTGCCAGCCCGGCCCCGGACGTACTGAGCGAGTTGGATGCGCAGTCAAGCGGGAATTATACGTTTGTGGGCACAGCCGATCACGCGGTCAGTTGTTTGAGTTACGGCGACGGCACCATCAGCGCCGCGCAAGGGCTCGCGCTCAGCGCTGCGGAAAACGCCCGCGCCCAGCAGGCTCTCGCGCAGGCCCGCATGTTGGTCAGCTCGGCAACAGGAATAATCGGCGCAGCCACCGGCAAGAGCAGCGACCATCCCGGCGAGGCAGCGGTGATTCTATACACGGACCAAACCAGAACCGTCAATGTGCCGGACACGGTAGATGGTGTACGCACGATCGTGATTCCCACCACGGCCCGCGCCGCAGCCTACGGAGCCGCACCGCAAAGTCCACTTGAAGCCGGCTCTGTCTCACTCCCGTCTTCAACTCTGGTGCAGGCCATGACCGTCAAGAGCCAGACAGCCGCCTCCCTGATGCGGAAGAATCGAGCCTTCTTCGGCGTGGGCGTGGGCCAGAGCCTCGACAATCCACGCGAGGCGGCGCTGATTATTTATGTGGACCGCAATAACATTCCCTCCCAGCTGCCCGCGACTGTTGACGGCCTGCGGACTCGCTATGTGGTGATGGACCGGCTGCATGTCACCCGCTCGTATGCGGCGGCTACGCCGTCAAGGCTGCACTGCATGGCCCACGAGCCGGCAAGCCGACCGGCACGTTTTGGCTCGCTCGACGCATTCAGGCAGCATAGCCTGAAACTTCACTAAAAGCTGTTTCATAACCTGCTTTGTGTCAGGGCACGACTTCAGTCGTGCCAAAAAACGCCATAAAACAAAGGGCTTTAGCCCCTGAGGGATGGTGAGAAACCCGCCTTCATTTGGCCACGAGCGCGGCGGCAATCACGCGTCCGTGGTGGCGTCCATTCTCAATGAAAATCTCGCTCGTACGCGCGCCAGCCACAATCACGCCAGCCAGATAAATCCCCGGCACGTTGCTCTCCAGCGTCTCCAGATTGCAAACTGGCATTCGGTCCTCACCCTCCAGGCGAATTCCTAGCGCCTCCAGGAACTCGAAGTCGGGATGATAGCCGGTCATGGCGAAGACAAAATCGTTCTTGACTGTCTCGCGGCCCCGAGGCGTCTGAAGGATTACGCTGTCTGGTGTAATTTCCAACACCTCGGAGCAGAAGTACGCCTTCACATCGCGATTCTTGATGCGGTTTTCTATGTCAGGCTTGATCCAGTACTTCACATTCGGCGTAATCTCCGGCCCTCGGTAAACCAGCGTAACCCGCGCGCCGCTGCGCCACAGTTCCAGCGCAGCGATGGCCGCCGAGTTCTTGCCGCCGATAACCAGCACGTCCGTCGCGAAGTAAGGGTGGGGATCGAAATAGTAGTGGTGCACCTTGCTCAGGCTCTCGCCGGGAATGTGCAGGTAGTTGGGCAGGTCGTAGTACCCACTCGCGATTACCAGCTTGCGCGCCCTAAGCGCGCTGGAGCGTCCAAACCGGTCCACCAGGTGCACGCGGAAGTCGCCGTCCGAGCCGGTCACGCCCTCCACACGATGGTACTGGCGGATATCCAATTTATAGTAAGCGGCCACGTGCCTGTAATACTGCAGCGCCTCGTTGCGGTTTGGCTTGGCATTCGTGCTGGGAAAGGGAATGTCGCCAATTTCCAGCAACTCGGGCGTAGTGAAAAAGGTCATGTGCGACGGGTAATGGAAGAGCGAGTTGCAAACACAGCCCTTGTCCGCCATCACGACGCGCAAACCGGCCTTTTGCGCCTCAATAGCGCAGGCCATACCCGTGGGCCCGGCGCCCACCACCAATAAATCGAAGATATCGTCTTGCGTTCCCAGCTTTTCCAGAGTGGAATGGCTCATCGCTCTAGATTAGGGCATGAGGAGCACGGAATCCATTGGAATCCTTGGGCCGTCTAAATCATCTGAGACAATAAGGATAGTGAATCGAGTGCAACATTTTGTCTTTCGGCGGGCGACGGCCTGCGTAATTCTGACGGCTCTCTCGCTCGCGGGCGCGGCGGCTCTCTACGCCCAGGCGCAAAACCCCACCTCTGCCTCCAACTCCTTCTTTGGCAGCGTGACCTCTCAGCCGGCGAGCGATGAGACGTTGAAGCTCTCGCTGGACCAGGCCATCGCGCTTGGCCTCAAGAACAATCTGGGGCTGAAGGAAGCTGAAGACGGCGAGAAATCAATCAAGGGCCAGAAGAACGAAGCGCTGCAAAATTTCTTGCCTACCATCACGCTCACCGGCAACACTGGCGTTCACCAGCAAAACCTGGCCGCCCTGGGCTTCGGACCGGACACCATCAAACTCTTTGCTCCGCTCTTTCCCGGCGGCAAGATACCCGCTGGATTCTCGGAAATTACGCGCGACGAGCTGACCGAGGGCAAGATTCAATTTGGCGAGATGCTCTTCTCCGGCCCCGTGATCGCGGGCTGGAAGGCCGCCCGTGCGGCGGAACGCTCCGCCTATTTCGCCAAAATGTCGGCGCGCGGCGAAGTAGTCCAGCAGGTGGCTTCGGCTTATCTGCACGCCATCGCCGCTTCGAGCGAAGTAGACAACGCCAAAGCTCTCGAGTCGGAAGATCAACTGCTGCTCAAAAATGTCCATGCCGCTCACGAGGCCGGTACCGCTGCCAATCTGGATGAACTGCGCGCGCGCGTCCAGCTTCAGGCGCAGGAGCAGGCGCTTGTCGCTGCCCAGAACGCTCTCGAAAAGAACCTCATCCTTCTCAAGCGAGAAATCGGCATCGACCCCGGCCAGAAGATCGCGCTCACCGATCCGGCTCCTTATAGCGAACTCGCCGCAGAAACTCCCGAAGAGGTCCGGGCAATCGCCTACAGGAACCGTCAGGACTATCAGAATATGCAAAATCAAGCGGTCGAGTTCAAGGCTGTTCGCTCGGCCTATCGCAGTCAGCGTTTGCCCAGCCTCAGCTTTGGCGGCTACTACGGTGTCAGCCAGGTGGGCGCCGCTGGCTCGCACGGCAACTTTCTCGCCCAGGGGACGCTAAGCTTCCCACTCTTCCGCGAGGCCAAACTGCGTGGTGACGTGGAAGCGGCTCAGGCCCAGATGGACTCGGTCAACGCCCAGCTCGACGACCTGCGCGCTCGCATTGACCTTCAGGTTCGCTCTGCTCTGCTCGACGTAGCCGCGACGGCCAAGCTGGTCGAGGTCGCCCGCTCCAACGTCGAACTGGCCACGCGCGCCCTGAGCGACGAGAGTGACCGCGTCAACGCCGGAGTTGACGACAACCTGCCCCTGGTCACTGCGCAAGCCACACTCGCCTCCGCTGAAAGCAATCTCGTCGAAAGCCTCTACCAATACAACCTGTCAAAGCTCGGGCTGGCACGCGCCGCCGGCATCATCGAAACCCAGTACCGTGATTACCTCGGAAGATAGGCGCAGATGCCGCGCAAAATGCACATTCCATCCGTCAACTAACTCCGCAACACAGCTCGCTCCCGTATGATGGGTCGTAACACAGGTGCAAGGGATTACCCCACTCTTATGCCAAGACAGCTCCAGATCAAGTACTATGTGGAACCGGATTCCGCTGCGCTGGCGCGGCGGGCGGCGCAGTATTTTGTCGAGATGGTGAGCGAAGCGGTTGAAGCACACGGACGCGCACGCATCGCCATCAGCGGCGGCACCACACCCAAAGCCGCTTTCCAGTTGCTCGCCGACCCCAATCAACCATGGCGCTGGCGTATGCCTTGGGAGAAGCTGGATCTTTTCTGGGTAGACGAGCGATGCGTTCCACCTGATAACTCCGAGAGCAACTACCGCATGACTCGCGAGGCTCTGCTCGACCATGTACCTCTGCGTCCCAGCCAGATTCATCGCATTGAGGGCGAGCTGGAACCGGAGGTAGCCGCGGCGCGTTACGAGTCGGAGCTGCGCAATAGCTTCCGGCTGGAAGGCGCCGAGAGTCCGCGCTTTGACCTGGTGGCTCTCGGGCTCGGCGACGACGGCCACACCGCATCGCTCTTTCCGCACACCGAGGCCATCCACGAAATGAGCCGCCTGGCCACCGCCAACCGCGTGCCGCAGCGAGACACCTGGCGCATCACCCTCACCTGGCCGGTTATCAATCAGGCGCGTTCTGTCTTTTTCCTCGTTGCGGGAGCGGAAAAGGCCGCCATTCTGCACGAGGTGCTCACCGGGCCGCGCGATCCCGAACGGCTGCCCAGTCAATTGATTTCGCCTGCCAGCGGTATACTTTCCTTTATATTGGATAAGGATGCAGCCGCGCTTTTACCCGCTTCGGACGAGGAAGGCTGCGGAGTTTTAGAGAGGGAAAGATGATTCTGGCGGGCGACGTAGGTGGCACCAAGGTTCACTTGGCGCTGTATGACTTTATCGATGGAAAACCAAATGCCTCACGCGACGAGCGGTATGCGGCCAAGGACTACTCCGGTCTGGAAGAGATCGTAAAAGAGTTTCTGGGCGCGCAATCGGTCACGGCGGCCTGTTTTGGCGTGCCCGGCCCGGTGCGCGACGGCCGCCTGCGCCTTACCAACCTTCCCTGGACGCTCGACAGCCGCGAGCTGTCAG
Organism: Occallatibacter sp.; assembly: GCA_049520075.1. GTDB lineage: Bacteria > Acidobacteriota > Terriglobia > Terriglobales > Acidobacteriaceae > Telmatobacter. Next base: position 104,473 of record JBEKQD010000001.1, read on the forward strand.
TCAGCCTCGGCATTAACCATGTCTTTCTCATCAACGATCTGGAGGCCAACGGCTACGGTGTATCCGAGCTGACCACCGAACAGATCTATACCCTCAGCGAGGGCGACGCCAGCCAGATTGGCAATCGCGCGCTGATCGCCGCGGGAACCGGCCTGGGTGAAGGGCTGCTGATCTGGAACGGTCGAACCCACACCCCCTATCCTTCCGAGGGCGGCCACGCCGACTACGCGCCGCGCAATGAAGACGAGATCGATCTGCTCCGCTTTCTCAAGCAGAAGTACAACGGGCGCATCAGCTGGGAGCGCGTGGTCAGCGGTATGGGCCTCACCGGCATCTACGAATTTCTGCGTGAAGTGCGCGGCGTAGACGAGCCTGCCTGGCTGGCCGAGCGCATGGCCGCTGAAGACCCCAACGCCGTGATTACCGAGCTTGCGCTTGCGGTCAAAAGCGAAATCTGCGAGAAGGCTCTGGACATGTTTGTCTCCGCCTATGGCGCGGAAACCGGAAACCTCGCCCTCAAGCTTCTTTCGGTGGGAGGTGTTTACGTGGGCGGCGGCATCGCCCCGCGCATCCTCGAAAAGCTCAAGGACGGCACTTTTATGCGGGCCTTTACCGACAAGGGCCGGCTAAGTCAGTTATTGGTGAATATGCCTGTGCGCATCATTCTCGACAGCCGCGCCGCGCTCCTCGGCGCAGCAGCCTATGCCGAAGCCCGCGCCGCGGAAATCAGCGGCATCTCACCACGCGCCGCCTCCGTCAAGTTCTAACTCGCAAGTTATCCGCAGTAACACTGAGGGCCAGCCGAAACCGGCTGGCCCTTTTTCGCATCGCCATGAAAGTTGTCATCCTGAGCGAGCGCAGCGAGTCGAAGGACCTGCGTTTGATTTCCGTCGCGGCGGTTATTAAGGTCACAAACGGAAGATGCCGGAGGGAGCAGGGGGCTTCACAGGCTCCGCGAAAACTCACTGCTTTGAAAGGGCACGGCCTCACAGGCTCCCGAAAAACCCACTCGTGCGGTAGGCCGGGGATTTATCCCCGGCATAAAACCAGCCGAATAAACGAGGGCTTTAGCCCCTGAGGAATGCTGGGCGCCCCAGGCCTGATTTTGGCCCATGCGTTACTGCAAACCTAAAATGCTCCACGCCCCGTTATTCTGAGCACCCATTATCGCTTGTCATCTTGAGCGTAGTCGAAGGACCTGCATTTCATCTCTGGCAAAAATTATTAGCGCCACAAATGGAAAATACCGGAGGGAGCAGGGGGATTCATCCCCCTGAAATGGTTGCGCATCTATGAGGCCTTCAGGCCCGGATAACGGGCATCGAAGCAACCGTAGAGATCGAATCGTTTTGGGCCCGCTGGCACGCGAGCAGGCGAGGCGCCTGCGTTGCCGCGGGCTAGTTACATGGCTCTCCGGTCCAATCGACCGACGACGGGAAGAGCGGCATTATTGGCTCGGCAGGATTTCGATGAGGTCTCAAGAGCCTAAATCGTTGGCGCTGGTTTTCTCCTAATATCCGCGCACTGTATTGTTCAGGTTGAATAAGGACTACGGCTGTTGGGCATTCGTTTACGACGTAAAAGGTGAATGTATCCCCCGGTGGTAGCGGGTTTGCGACAACTTCATACGGATACTCTTGTTTTTCCCCTGGTGGAGGCGTCGCATAATTCAAACGAAATGTGAGCGCGACATCGAATAGCTTGGTATTCCCTTGGTTTGAAAGGTCACAGTGGTAAATAGTCTCGCCGTAATTATGCGGGGCTTTCTTAGGGTACGCGGCATTCAATTGACTCTTGGCGGGCCACGAAGAATTCTTCGCATTGTCACCTAATACATCGAAAAGCCCCATGCCCGATGTCCTAGCTTTTCTGTTTAAGAGCATAACGTGTGCTAATTTACCGGCGGGAACGGGAATTGGAAGGTGATCCCAATAGCATTCAAGCTCAACAGCTGTCTTCGAGTTCTCCTTTCCGGCCAATGCGCTAGCCGTCGCACTCGCATTTTCTTCTGCCGAGGGGATGTAAGGTTCTTTCGCCCTGACGGCGAAGAAGATAAGAATAATCATAAATACGGAAACACCGCCGCCCAACATCCAGCGCCGACGCACGGGCCAGTTTTTATGGCTAGAGAACGAGCTACACAAACAAACAGCACACGCAACGTAACATGAAATGCGGAAGGTCAAGGGAAGATCCTGCATGCCGCCGATGCCCGCTAAAAACCCAACTACGCCAAGGGCATCTTGCCATTTGAATTTGGTTCCTGCCGGTTGCTTAATGGACTCCGTATCGAGGGTATCCATATAGGTCTCAGCTTGCTCGGGAGATTTTTGCTGTGTCGGCTGTTGGTGTCGTGACGACGCAAGCACCCTCTCCGCCGCACGATCCATTGCAGGCCGAAGAGGACTGCCTTTTCGTTTACTCATGCCCATAATCCTCCCACCGTGCACTAATTGACGTCGAGAGGTATTCGCGAAGTATTTCCGCCATTATGCGGAGACAGCTGACGAAGCTCTGTATCTTGGTAGGGGAGGAAGTTGCCGAATGTCCCCCATCCTCCTTTTGGAACCTTGGAAACCACAGCCTATCCCCTCAGCCCGTTGCGTAAAATAACCCCTCGCCGCCGCACAATAAATGAATGACCAGCGACGAGAGGACCGGGCCTTTACTATTCCCTATTCCCTGGTCCCTATTCCCTGATTTTCAGGTACCCCCCACCCCCCCTATACCCCTGGGGGGTATAAATTTCCCCTTCAACCTTGCAGATTATTTTTAACCCGTTTGGAATCAACGCCTGTGCGAAACTTTTCGACCCCAAATTCTCCCGCATCATGAGATTTGGCCCCGGAAAATCACTGGAAAAATCCGCTTTTCGCCCAAAAAACAACCCCGAAGCACCGCTCTGGGGCACTTTCGCGGACTTGCTGAATCGCTAACGCCGCTAACACGCGCGGAGCGCGGTTAACCCCGCAAAGCCGCACCACAAGCCCAATCGGATACTCTGATTCAGAAGGACTAGATCGAAATGATGCGTTGGTTGATGCGTAGGCTGCTGCGCGCGGTTGTAGTGTTGGCGGTGGTCTTTGTGGCCGCTTATGCGGGCGATTTCGCCGTCTTCAAGCTGCGCGGCTCGCCGCAGTCCACGGTCACAATCAACAGCTTCGTGTCCATTCCGCTCAAGGGCAACAAAACGGAGTTCGACTACCTCGGCTCCATGCCGGTGCCCTGCTCGATCAGCTTGTTTCCCCAGGCGGGGCAGAGCCCCTGCTGGCAACTGCGCCGCCACGTCAACCAGGGAACAAATCTGTAACTCTTGCCTGCCAAGCAGTAGTCCACTATTTGGCATCCAAACATCATTCCGTGATGCCGGTCACGTTCTGGGAATAAAAGGCCGCCTAACATCGTAAAAATCTTTCGGCGAAGACCGAGGAACGATGTACAGCCGCACCCAGAACGAGAACGGGACCTACAACACTCGCTGCCTGTACTGCTTCATGACCATCGCCTCTTCTGTGGAAACCGACAAGGAATTGGTCAGGCTGGAGTCCAGGCACATTTGCCCCGAGCGAGCACTGGCGGAGTTGCTGGCGCAGGAAAAGAACGTCGAATCCCGGAGCCACGTAAACTAGGTTACCCGTTCGAAATTGACCGGCATGCACTGCTTTATTGCATGCGAGCTTGATCCCTGAGTTGACGGGCCGTGGCTTCAAGAAATGTCTCCACGCTGGCGCCTTCGGGCGGCTCCATACCGGATTTTGACTGGATGGCGGCAGCAATGCGCTCGGCCAGAATGTAACGAGTATTCAGGCTCATGTCGAGCCTGCGCGCGAAGAACCCTTCCAAAACTTCCAGGTCGGAAGCGGAGAGCTTCGCAATGCCGGTCGTCGGCAGCGAATAGGCGCTGTGCGGCTCCCGAGCTGGCGCGCTGCGGTCGAAGCTGGGCGCAGTGAAGGTTCGCGCGCCAGATTCTCCCCACAACGGCGCTTCCTCCACGCGATCCCGCACCACCAGAGTGCCGGCCGCCAGATCGCCCAGCCGCTGGTGCTGGCGGGTCGCAAAAATCGCGATGACTCCAACGGCGTACGTTGGGAAGGGTTGCATATCCACATAACGAACCAGGTTGCGAGCCATCGACTCGAAGAGGCTGATGGCGCGGCCGGAACGCTGGATCACGCGAATTCGGGCTACGCGCTTGCCTGGCGTGCGGCCATTCCAGAAGGCTTCAAACAGTGTGAAATATCCCCAGAAGAGCACGAAAATTATGAAAATTACTATCGCGACTGCCCACTGCTTTGAAATCCTTGAGAAGGCTTCGATCCCCGGCAGGAAAATAGCCAGCAGAATCAAAACAACGATAAAGCCTGCAATCCAGATCAACATATCGACGAGCAGAGCGATAAAACGGCTGCCGATGCCGGCCAGGGGCAGCTCAATGTCCACCAGCTCCGGTGTGTCGATGTTAAGCTGGTCTGAGTTAAGCTGATCTGAATTCAATTCCATGGCGCAAATCCTTTCAAACCAGTGGATTCTCAAGCGCCGGCCTCACTGGGACCGGCTGGCTGCCCTGCTGTCTCAATCCGATGCGAGCGGCCTGGGACAGCTATCGCGCGCCGAGTTGCAGGAGATTGCCCTGCTCTACAGGCAGGTGGCAGCAGACCTCTCAGTGCTGCGCCAGGATGCGACCTCGCGCACTTACGCCGCGCATGTGAATCAATTGCTGGCTCGCGCTCACCATATCATCTATTCTGGCCGCAAGACCAATTTGCTTACTGTCTTCCGCTTCCTGAGGGACGAGTATCCGGCCATCTTCCAGCGCCAGATCGGCTATGTCGCGGCCTCGTTGCTGGTCTCCGTGGCCTGGGGCCTGCTGGGCGCGGCGCTCACCACGGCGCGCCCCGAGTTCATGCGCCACTTCGTCGGCCCGGAGATGATTGCCACCATGGAGCGCCACGAGATGTGGACTGAATCCGTGGTCAGCATTGCGCCCCAAGCCTCCAGCGCCATCATGACCAACAATCTCACGGTCAGCTTTATCACCTTTGCCGGCGGCATCATCTTTGGAATGGGAACGTTTTTCGCGCTCTTCACAAACGGGATGATGCTGGGCGTTATCGGCGCGGCCTGCCAACACTACGATATGTCTCTGAAGCTGTGGAGCTTTGTGGCGCCGCACGGCGCGCTGGAGCTGCCTTCGATCATCATCGCCGGCGCGGCAGGATTTCGCCTGGGCCACGCCATGCTCTTTCCCGGCGCGCTGCGCTGGCGGGAGTCGGTGGCCCGCGGCGGCATTGAAGCCACGCAACTGGTGAGCGGCATTATTCCTCTGCTGGTAATCGCCGGCTGTCTGGAGGGCTTTTTCTCTCCGTCGCATGCGGCTATCTGGCTCAAGTTCACCGTCGGAGGGCTGCTGTTTGTGCTGCTCAATTTATGGCTCTTCCGGCCGGTGAAGCCGACTGCGCAAACGAACTAACGGGAACACGCTCGGTTCGTCAATGCCGCGCGAACTTCCGCTATCGTGAAGCGCCTCCTTGTCGCTTCCACCCCCTGCGCTGGTACACTTCCTTGTCAGAGAAATCCAGCAGAATTGTTAGTAGAGCTTTCGGAGGCTTACCGTGCCAGACGTTCAACCGCCCGCGTTTCAACCTTTTGTTTCGCCTAATGAAAAGCCCAGGGAATTTACCCTGCGCGCAGTTTTTCTCGGCTCAATCTTCGGCATCATTTTTGGCGCCGTTACGGTTTATGTCGGCCTGAGGGCGGGACTCACAGTGGCCGCATCGATTCCCATCGCGGTGCTGTCGATCAGCATTCTGCGCGTCTTTGGCCGCAGCTCGATTCTTGAAAACATCATCGTCCAGACCACGGGCAACGCAGGCCAGTCTATCGCCGCAGGCGTCATCTTCACCTTGCCTGCGCTCATCTTCCTCGGCTTCGACCTGGAGTACTGGCGCATCTTTGTTCTGGCGCTGATCGGCGGTTTCCTCGGCGTGCTGTTTATGGTGCCGCTGCGCCGCGAGCTGATTGTGGAGGAGCATGGGAACTTGAAGTTTCCCGAGGGCACGGCCTGCGCCGATGTGCTGATTGCCGGCGAGAAGGGCGGCTCGTTTGCCAGTCGCGTTTTCTTCGGTCTCGGCCTCGGCGCGGCGTACACCTTCTTCCAAAATGAGAACCTTTTCGGCGCTTGGCCGGGCACACCTGAGTTTCAGCCTGACTTTGGCCCCCATCACGTGCTGAAAGGCGCGTCCATCAAGGCCGACGCGACGCCGGAATATTTAGGCGTGGGCTACATCATTGGCCCCAAGACCGCGGGTGTGATGGTGGCCGGAGGCGTGCTTTCCTGGCTGGTGCTGATGCCTCTGATCTACTTCTTCGGCAAAGAGGTTGGCCATCCCATCTATCCCGGCACGGTGCCCGTCGAACTGATGGGCCCCAGCGATATGTGGAAGACTTACATACGGCCTATCGGCGCCGGAGCAGTGGCAGCCGCCGGAGTAATTGCCCTGCTCAAGACGATGCCCACCATCATCGGCGCCCTCACCTCGGGTTTCAAGAAAATGAGCGGCGGCGTAGGAGCAAAGGCGGAGACCCTCCGCACGGAGAAGGACTTCTCGATGGGAACGGCAATGATCGGCTCTGCTTTGCTGGTCGTGATCATGTTCATTTTCCTCTATTTCAAACCGGTCCCGGGAGCGCAGGTTACGCTGCTGCAGAACCTTGCTGCTTCAGTACTGATCGTCGTCTTCGGCTTCCTCTTCGTCACTGTCAGTTCGCGCATCGTTGGCTTGATCGGCAGCTCGGCCAATCCCATTTCTGGCATGACCATCGCCACGCTGATGGCCACCTCCGCGATCTTTCTGGTTGAGGGCTGGACGACGCCGGCCTTTGGCGCACTTGCCATCACCATTGGCGGCGTAGTCTGCATCGCATCGGCCGAGGCCGGCGACACCTCGCAGGATTTGAAGACCGGCTTTCTGGTCGGTTCCACGCCGCGTTTACAGCGCTTCGCTTTCCTGATCGGCATCGTGGTTTCAACCTTCGCCATTGGCGGGACGCTTCAACTGATGAATACCGGCGCGCAGGAATTCAGAGCTGCCCCACAGGCATGGAATATATCTGCGCCACACGACGGTGTCGCCGTCCAGCAGGCGGCAGGCCTCAACGAGCAATTCCCTGTTATCAATGCGGACAAGACCAAGACCATTCACCACAAAAGCGAGTATGTGCTTCTTAATGCGCTTGGATCGCCAGAGCTGCCCGACGGAAAGTATCTCTACTCACCGCAAACCGGGCGGATTGAGGTGCAGTGGATTCCGGGCATCGGCAGCGAGAAAATCGCTGCGCCGCAGGCTCGGTTGATGGCAACCGTGATCAGCGGAATCCTGAGCCGCAAGCTACCCTGGGGGCTGGTGCTGCTGGGCGTTTCCATTGTGATCACGGTGGAGTTGCTCGGCATCCGTTCGCTCGCCTTTGCGGTTGGAGCTTATCTTTCCATTGGCACCACGCTGGCCATCTTCACCGGCGGCGTAATGCGCTGGCTGGTTGATGCCGCAGTCAAAAAGGCCGGCGGTGACCCGGAGGCGGAAGGCGATGTTTCGCCGGGCTCGCTCTATGCTTCTGGCCTGATTGCCGCTGGAGGCATCATCGGTCTGCTCGGTGTAGCTCTCAAGTTTTATGAGAATTTCTTCAACAAGGACAACCCTATCGCCATCCCGCACTCCATTTTCTACAACAATGGAGTTTCGGTGGCAGCGTTCGCGGCGCTGGCATTCTCGCTGTATTATTTTGCGCGCAAGCCGTTGAAGAAGTAATCGACGGAGCCGAGCTAGCTTCAGCGAATTCAATTGGTTATTAACCCCAGGTTTCGATTTCGAGACCTGGGGTTTTCATTTTCGCCGGCACTTGATGTATGATGATTGATGCGTGATGCTTTGCGAAGGAGGAACCCTTGCGCACCACTCTTGTCATTGACGATGACGTTCTGGCCGCCGCGAAGGAGATGGCCGCTATCGAACGGAAGACCGTAGGGGACGTGATCTCCTCGCTGGCGCGGTCGGCGATGCGGCCCGCTCCATCCCGGCTCCGTACACGCAACGGCGTGCCGCTGCTCCCACTGCGTCCGGGCTCGCCTCGGGTGACCTCGGAGCTGGTTCGCCAACTCCAGGAGGAGTTGCATTGATGCGCTACCTGCTGGATGTGAATGTGCTAATCGCGCTGATCGACCCGGCACACGTACTACACGACCGCGCACACGATTGGTTCGCCGTAAAAGGCAAAAAGGCCTGGGCAACCTGCCCGCTGACAGAAAACGGCGTTCTTCGCATCGTTGGCCATCCGCGCTACCCGAACTCGCCTGGAACTCCGGAAGCGGTTGCCGAGTTGATGTCGATCTTGCTGGCGTTAGGCGGCCATGAGTTCTGGCCGGATGACATTACGCTCCTGGACAACCAACGCATCGATAGTACCCGTCTGCTCGATTCGGGACAGGTGACCGACAGCTATCTGCTTGCCCTGGCACGCGCCCATCGCGGCCAGTTGGCCACCTTCGACCGGCGCATGGTCACCGATGCCGTGATTGGCGGAGCACAGGCAATGCAACGGATTGGTTAGGTCTGAACTGCAAATTTGCGTGGTCCCGCTTCCTGAACTTCCCATTGATGCACTGCAATTAAAATGCTTCTTGGAGACACTATACCCATGAAGAATTCCGGCAATACTATCCTCATCACCGGCGGCGGGTCGGGCATTGGTCGCTGCTTGGCAGAAGAACTGCACAAGTTGGGTAACCAGATCATCATCGCAGGGCGGCGCAAACAGGCTCTGGATGAGACCACAGCCGCCAACCCTGGCATGAAGTCGCTTATCCTCGACATTGAAAATGCCTTGGCCATTCGCACTTTTGCCGCCAAGGTAGCTGCGGAGTTTCCCGCGCTGAACGTGCTTATCAACAATGCCGGCATTATGCGGCCCGAAGACCTTCTGGCCCAGCAGAGCGATCTAGCCGACGCGGAAGCCACCGTCACCACCAATCTGCTTGGCCCCATTCGCCTGACGGCGGCGCTGCTGCCGCTGCTCGAAAAGCAGCCTGGTGCGACTATCATCAACGTCACTTCCGGATTGGCCTATGTCCCGCTGGCGCAGACCCCAACTTATTGCGCCACCAAGGCAGCGATTCATTCGTACACGCAGTCGCTTCGCTATCAATTGAGAAAGACGCAAATCGAAGTTCTCGAGCTCGTGCCGCCCTATGTGGCCACGCACCTGATGGACGGCGCTGACGATCCGCGCGCCATGCCTCTCAATGAATTCATCGCCGAGACGATGGAGTTACTCAAAGCTCAGCCCACGCCAACGGAAATTTGCGTCGAGAGAGTGAAACCCCTGCGCTTCGGCGTCGAGAGCGGCCACTATAATGATGTCTTTACGGGCCTCAACGCCGCCCGGCCGGATGGCCATTAGACAAAAGCCCAGGCCTCAGAAGCGAGACCTGGGCGACTATTTATTGCACGAAAACGTTGCCTCTTATCGTTCCAGGGTGAAGATCACATTCACCGTTGTTTCCACCTCGACGGGCCTGCCATCGAGCAGGTAGGGCCGATACTGCCAAGTGCTCACGGCATCCAACGCAGCCCTCTGCAACATCGCCGGACCACTGGTGACACGCAGATTCTCGATGGTTCCGGTTTTGGAGATGGTCGCCTCGAGCGCCACAGTGCCGCTGACTCTGGCTTCCTTGGCAATCAAAGGATAGACGGGCATTGTTTTGCGGATCAACAATCCTGCTTCGACCGCCGTAGAGACGCGCAGTGTCGTCACCTCTGGACGAACAACCGTCACCGCTGGCCGTCTTCCGAATGGATCATCGCCGTTCGCAGTGGGGTTCGGGCCCATGCCTTCGGGACCTGTGACTATCGGCGGCTCTGCGCGTGCGGCAACGTAGATATAGGGCGGAATCTTGCGCGGCGCAGCGAAAGGGTCGTCATACATGTGGGTTGGAGCCGGGGCTGTCTGCGCAGTTGGCGGAGGCGTTTCCGGTGGTTGCGGCGCGGGCGCTGTTATCAGGATGTTGATGCCATGATGCGGCAGGGCCTGAGGGCAGATGAGCGGAATCAGGATCAACGCCAGCAGGATGGTGGTGTTGAAGGTGAAGGCCGCAATCATCCAGCGGCGGCTGCGGGTGCGGATTCTGCCTGCGGATTCAAAGGTGGAGTCTTCAAACATGGCCAGCCTCCCATTACTGCAAAAATCAGCCGCGCCGGCTGGAAGTTTGGAGGCTTATTTGAGGCGCGAGCGACCGTGCCGCTCTGCGCGCTAGGTCGGCGCGGGGAGCGGTGCTCGAAGCACTCCGCATATCCCAATCGGAACCACTGTACTTAGATAGACACCAGAGTCGAATAAAGTGTTCCCAAGCCGAGGCAGTTATGTAACCTTTTCTAGTTAAGGCGAGTAAGTATAGATAGAAGGGGGAAGGACGGATGCAGAACGATGAGAGCTACGTCCTGAACCAGTTTCAGCAAGGCGATGCGGCTGCCTTCGAAACGCTCTTTCACCAGCATCAGCGCACCGTTTATTGCTGGGTTCTTCGCATCACGCGCAATTCGGCGGCGGCTGAAGACCTGACTATCGAGACTTTTTGGCGCATCTTCAGCGCACATGCACGCTTTGATCCGGCGCGTGGATTCGAAGGCTGGGCGCGACGCATCGCTACTCGCGCTGCGCTTGATTGGCTACGTGCAGGACGGACGGAGAGCGAGCTGTCAACGGAGATGCTTGCCGAAGCGATGGCGCCTATTGAAGCTGATCCCGCCTTGACCGCGGAGATTCGTTTGAAGACCGCGATGGCCTTTGCGCGGCTGCCGGCGAAGTTGCGAACTGCGGCCACGCTGGCGGTCATTGAGGAACTGCCGCAAAGAGATGTGGCCGCGGCGCTGGGAATTTCAGTTGCGGCTGTCAAACTGCGCGTTTTCCGCGCGCTTCGCTTGCTGAGAAAAGATTTGGAAAAACAAGGAATCACGCCATGAATGAAGATGATCAGGACCGCATGAAGAAGCTTCTGAAACAGGCGTTACCGCCGGTGAAGGAAGACGCAGAACCTCGCCGCAATCTGTGGCCTGCGATGTTGCGGCGGATGGATGCACGGCCCACCACAGCGGTCTGGGCCGGTTTTAGCTCGGCATGGTTTGACGGAGCGCTTGCGGCAGGACTTGTCGCTCTCATCGCCATTTCGCCGGCGTCGATTCCCATAATTCTCTACTACCTGTGAACTCGCGCGAACGCACGAGTCCGCCAACAAGAAAGAACTAAGGAGGAAGTTATGAACACCCATCCCTATCTGCGCGCTTATTTGGCCGGCGCCTTTTTGCCCACGCTTGTGCTGCCACTGATGTTAACCGTCTTCATCGTGTTGCGGATCGTGCTCAAAGTGCCGGTCCCAATTGAGCAAGCCATGATTTTCCCCATGGCCGTCGTGCCCTCGCTGTTCGGGCTGTGGAACATGCTTTGGCTCGGCTTGCATGAGAGCACGCATTTGCCCATCGGTCTGCACGGCGCCATATTGCCGCTGCTGATGGCGCCTGCGGGCGCGCTGGTAGCCACCTGCCTGGGAGTGCTTGTGCTGAGCTCGCACGGTGTCACTTGGTTTCAGGCTTGCTTCGTGCCGTATGCGCTGATCGCGCCGTTTTTTCTGGCCGCGTTGGCCGGCTATTACCTGGTTTGGAAATATATCGTTGGATTTTTGAACCGAGTGCTGGGCATTGCATAAGTTGAAGCACGGCCGCATTCTTCAACTCCACCTCATCCATCGGGGTGGAGTTGTCTTGTAAGGCGCGGCCTTCGAAAACGAGCAAGGAGGCGGTGATGAGCTTCGGAAATCTTCAGTGGCTTTTTCCGATTGTCGTTGCTCTTCACAACGCGGAAGAGGCCATATGGCTTCCAGCCTGGTCGAAGCGAACTGGTTCAATGTTTGCTCGTGTTGAGCCATGTGTATTTCGTTTTGCCGTGACGGTCTTGACAGTTCTCGCTTTCGCTATAACCTGGCTGAGCGCAGAATCGGGCAAACAGACGGTTTGGACTTATCTCGTATTTGGATCTATGGTCGTCACGATGGCCAACGTCCTGATTCCGCACATCGCAATATCTATCGTGCGACGCAGCTATATGCCGGGTGTTGCAACGGCCGTGATCTTGAATCTGCCAGTTCTATCTCTACTGGTGGTAATGGCTCTCAGGGAGGAGTACGTTTCCGGCTGGAAGGCAGCAGCCTATTCCGTTGGCGTGGCAGGGCTGCTCCTGGCGTCTATCCCCGCGCTCTTCAAATTGGGAAAGACCCTAGATCTTTAAGCGCAGATAATTCTCATCTACACGCCCAGCGTGAAGGTGCAATCTCGCTGCTGCAAGATCAGGAAGCTGCGCTCTACGCGCCGGGATTGAAGAAGCTTTCCAACCCGGCGCGCTGGGCATGAGCGGCCATGGAGGTTTGAATTTCCAGAGCCAAAGCCAGCGCTTCGCGGCCCTGTCTCGCAGTGACGCGAGGCTGCTGACGCGTTCGCGCCGATTCCAGAAATGAAAGAACCTCCAGGCGCAGCGGTTCGCCGGGCGTGACCGGCGGCTTGGAAAAACTCAAGCCTGCTTTCGATTCCGCCGGACTGGTGAACTGTGCGATCACCGACGGATCGATCCTGGCCATGGCGGCAAATTGCGCAATCAATGCCGGGTCGATTTTGCTGAGGTCGATCTTTCCCGATGCGATTCCTTCTGCAATCCCCGGCGGCAGCATTGCGGCAATCTGCGGGGGCAGCGACGCGATCAGTTCGGCCGGCGAAGACTTCCCGGTGCCCTCATCCACTCGAATCACCAGCAGATCCTGGCGGGCGTAATCGATGGAGACGTATTGGCGCGGCTCAAAGAAACGGAGCTTGCGGACGCGTTCAGTCGAGACTCTCGACGCGGTAAAGTTGGCCACGCAGCCGGAGTCGAACTCGACGCGGACGTTTGCGATGTCCACTTTCGGCGAGAGAATCGGCAATCCGACAGCGCGCACTTCGCGCACCGGCGAATTCGCAAAGGTGAGCACGATGTCCAGGTCGTGAATCATCAGGTCCAGCACCACGTCCACATCCAGCGCGCGAGGCGTGAAGATAGATAGACGGTGCGACTCGAAAAACATGGGCCGACGCAGTTGCGGAAGGATGGCAAGCACGGCAGGATTGAAGCGCTCCAGGTGGCCGGGCTGCAGAACGCGGCTGCCTTTGTCGGCTCGCTGAACCAGATCGTCAGCCTCAGGCAGAGAGGCTGCAAGAGGCTTCTCCACTAGAAGGTCGAGTCCCGCATCGAGCAACACAGAGGCCACCGCATGATGATGCACTGTGGGAACGGCGACCGTGGCTGCGTCGAGATGAAGGTCGGCGGCCAGCAACTCGTCAACGGTTGCGAAGACGGGAATAGCATATTTGGCTGCCGTCTCGGCAGCGCGGGCCGCATTCGGTTCGACCGCAGCAACCAGAGCAACGGGCTGGCCTGCCGTCTCCAACTCGCGGTAGACGCGCAGATGGTTCTTGCCAAATGCGCCGGTTCCGGCAACGGCGACACGCAAAGGGGCTTGGCTCAAAGTGGGGCCGTCCATCCTTGGGGAGGCCTGTCTGGCAGCTCTTGACCTTTGCTTGTTTGCTCCGGCTCCCGGCCTTTGACAACCTTCAGGCAGCGGCTGTAAAGCTCGAGCAACTGACTTACGTGCTCCTCGGGCTTGGGTCCGGCGGCTCCGCTGAACCCGGTGGAAGGCGCGGCGGGACGGCCTACGCCGGCCGTAACGGACACAAATTTAAGCAAATCGAGGGCGATGTCTTCATGGCTCCGTGCGCCGAGATTCACGTTGGGTTGGACATCCATTTTGAAAATTCTCCAAAGAGGATGCTAGCAGATTAAGGGTTTGCCTCTCATCTCGCCCGGTCTGCGCCACTTCCGCTGGGTTCCGTTGTAGTCTTGAAATAATGCAGACGGCTTACATCGGGATGGGCGGAAACCTGGCCAGTTCGGCGGGTGCGCCGGAGGTTACGTTGGCAGCGGCAGCGCTGCGGCTGGAATCGCTGGGCCGGGTCGCGCGCCGGTCGTCGCTTTACTCCACCTCGCCAGTGGGTTTTGCCGCGCAGCCACAATTTGTGAACGCCGTGGTCGCGCTGGAAACAGAATTGGCTCCGCGTGAACTTCTCGATGGATTGCTGGCAATCGAGCAGGAGTTCGGCCGCGACCGGGCGTCCGGCATTGCAAACGGCCCGCGCACATTGGATTTGGACATTCTGCTCCTTGGCGATCTCGAAATCCGCTCGCCTGAGCTGTTGATTCCGCATCCTCGGCTGGCACAGCGGGCATTTGTGCTGACGCCGCTGAATGAGATTGCGCCAGACATTGTTGTTCCCGGCTGCGGGAAAACAGTGGCGCAGTTAATGGGTTCCCAACTCTCAAAATCGGGGCTTGATGCACCCGGTGATTCGGAAGCGGTGGTGCGGGTTGAAAGCGATCGCTGGCCGTCCCGGTAAAATCGTCTGGTGAGCCTCGAATTCAATGTAAGCGCAACAACCGAGGCCGGAGGGCGGCGGGGACGGATCGGTCTGCCGCACCGCAGCGTCGAGACGCCGGTCTTTATGCCGGTGGGCACGGCCGGCACGGTTAAGGCCGTTGCGCAGGACGTGCTCGAATCGCTGGGCGCGGAAATCATCCTGGGCAACACCTATCACCTTTACCTCAGGCCCGGCCATGATGCGATCCGGCGCATGGGCGGGCTGCACCGGTTTATCAGTTGGCCGCGGGCGATGCTCACCGACTCAGGCGGCTTTCAGGTTTTCAGCCTGAGCCAGTTGCGCAAGGTCACGGACGAGGGCGTGCGTTTTCGTTCGCACCTGGACGGGAGCAGCCATTTCTTCACGCCCGAGCACTCAATGGATGTGCAGATCGCTCTGGGCGCGGACATCTGCATGGCCTTCGACGAGTGCACTGAATATCCGGCCGACCGAAGCCGCGCCGAAGAAAGCCTGCGTTTGACGATGGCCTGGGCGCGGCGGTCTCTGGATTATTTTCGAGCGCACCGCGACGAGGTGGTGTGGCGCGAAGAGTTGGGCGGACGGACGCAAAGCCTCTTCGGCATCGTCCAGGGCGGAATGTATCGCGACCTGCGCCGTGAGAGCGTGGAGCGGCTGGTGGAGATGGATTTTGACGGCTACGCCATTGGCGGTCTGAGCGTGGGCGAACCGCGCGAGTTGACCATGGAAATGATTGCCGAAGTGTTGCCGCTGTTGCCTGCCGACAAACCCCGCTACGTCATGGGCGTCGGCTATCCGGACGAGATCGAGCAGTATGCGCGCATGGGTGTGGACATGATGGACTGCGTGCTGCCCACACGCGCTGCGCGCCACGGGCTTCTTTTCACCAGCGAGGGGCGGTTGAACATCAAGGGCAAAAAGTATTCAGAAGATCAGGGCCCGCCCGATCCGGAGTGCAACTGCATGGTCTGCCGACGGTATACGCGGGCTTACCTGCGCCACCTGATCCAGGCTGGCGAGGCGCTTTCCGGAACGCTGAACTCGATCCACAATCTGGCGTACTACCTGGGAATCTTGGAGCGCGTGCGGAAGAGCCTCGCTTCAGAAGCCTCAGCTATTGAGTTAGTGGAACAGAGGATTGACCCACGTTCCGGAAAGCGAGAGCCAGCGTAACTGCCGCGCTGAGCCAGAGAATCACTCCGGTTCCGAGTGCTGCGACGCCTTGCAGATGCTCAACGGGGGCCAGGAACACGCTGGCGACAGCCCAAGCCACCAGGACAGCTCCCGTCGCGTAGTGCGGCGGATAGCGGAACAATCGCGCCAAAGGAAACATGTGCAGCCCCACGATGGCAGTGATGGCGTTCATGATGTAGGCGTCAAGGTGAAGCTTGGCCAGGGCAAAGGCCACTACGAATACGGCGATCCACTGCACGGCATTCACCCACTTGAAGGCGCGGCTCACTGCGGGATCTTCGGGCACGCGCGGCCAGCGCTTCGCCTCGCGGATCAGGTAAAGAGCGACCAGAACGAGAACCGCCAGGCCCACCAGTACCCCTGAAACAGTGGCAGCGACGAGTTGTTCTTTCGCGTAGAGCGCGAGGAACAGCCAGAGCGCGCCGAAGCCAGCGAAGAATAGCGCGCCGATGGCTCGGCCGACGAGTCGATTGGAAGTTTGAACCTTTTGCATGGCGTTGCTCCTGATGGTGAGAAATGTCGAAGGTCAGTCGCCGATGGCGCCGCCGAGCAGTTGCTTTAGCGCGACAACGTATTCGGTGAGCGCACGGTGGCCGGCTTCGGTCATGCTGTAAAGGGTCTGCGGCTTGCGCAGGACAAACTTCTTTTTCACCGAAATGTAGCCGGCTTCTTCGAGCTTGAGAAGTTGCGCGCCCAGGTTGCCGTCTGTCGAGCCGGTCTTTGAGCGCAGCCAGGTGAACTCCGCCTCTTCTACTCCAGTAAGCAGCGAAAGCAGAGCCAGGCGCAGCTTACCGTGAATGACAGGGTTGAGTTCCGGCAATTCAGGCATGGGAAACCCCTTGCCCCGCGCGGGCTGTCTTTTGCTTGCGGGACTGCGCGATCATTCCATAGAGTCCGAAGACGATCTGGCAGAAGAAGATGGCAGCCAGAAATGCGATGGACGTGACGTTGTCAGAGGTAAAACATCCAACAACAGCGGAAGCCCACCAGACCACGGCGCAGGCAAACTGCATCTTCCACTTGAGAATGATGCTTGAAGTAGCATTGGCCGCGCCGAGCATGGCTCCGACGATAGCGACCGAGTTGTGAAGGTCCAGTCTCCCGCTCATGCCGAGCGACAGCATTACAGTGAAAGTGGAGATGCCCATGGCAAGCCATATTGCCGTCATGGCGCGTCCGACTGTGGTCTCGGGGCGCTTGCCTGCGCTGCGCGAGGCCATTATCACCGTGAGTACTCCGGCAGCGATCATGGTCACGGGCCAGGCGAGTGTGCTGTGGCCCAAGGTGGCCCAGGCGATGGCGACGTAATAGGCCACGCCCCAGAGAACGAAGGTCCATCCCCAGCTCTCGGTTGTGCGCCGGCCCTCGGCGATCATGGTTTCAATGAGGTTGAGCCTTTCTTTCAGGTCCAGCTCTTCTGCGTTTCCTGTCATATCGATTCTCCTCTCTCCTCGCGAGGGCTCTGTAGATTTCCAGAGTGTTCCTCTATGAAGAGTACTCTAGTAAATAGAGTTCAGAATGTCAAGAACAATTTTGAACTTTTTTTGTGGGCTAGCCCGGGATGAGCTGAGGAGTCTGGAATGTCCGGGTTGTCTCGGTCGCCGCTGGTCTTTGTTCAGCCGCACGACGTTCGCCCAACTGCCTGATGACACGCCTAAGCACCTCATCCCAGTCTCCGGGCGTGCGTTGGCGGAAAAGCCTGGCAGCGGGATACCAGGGGGTGGTCTCCATCTGCTGCATCCAGCGCCAGTCGCTCAAGTGAGGCAGCAGAATCCAGACGGGCTTGCCCATGGCGCCAGCCAAATGCGCGATGCAGGTGTCCGTGGTGATGACCAGATCTAGCGTGGATATGAGAGCCGCTGTTTCGGCCAGGTCGCGATCGTTGCTGGAGCCGTCAAAAACAAAGACGTCCCTGGGCAGCGCGGCCAATTGCTCGGCAGCCGGGCCTTTTTGCAGCGCGATCCAAGCGATGCCGGGATTGCGCAGCAAGGGCAGCAATGCGGCCAATTGCACAGAACGCTGGCGGTCGGCTTTGTAGCGCGGATTGCCCGCCCAGCAAAAGCCCACACGGAGCCGCCTTTCTAGCTGTGAACGCGGAAACTGAGCTCTCTTTTCGGCGGTCAACTCAGGGCTGGCTCCGAGATAAGCGCCGGGCCAGGGAACCGTCTCGACAGTGGTTCCGAAGACGGCAGGCAGGCTCATGAGCGGACATTCCAAGTCGAACTCTGGCGGCGTGGCTCCGAGCAGCGCCGTTTCCGCCAAGCCTGCGCGCACCGCCGCAAGCGACTGCATCAAGCGGAGCACTGGCTCCTGCACTAGCGGCAAAACTGGATAGTGTCGCCCAGTCCCTGCTCGGCATGGAGAAGAATCCGGCGGCCATTGAGAGCTTCGCCTTGCCATCGCGGCTGAGAAAAGACTCGCGGATTGCGATGAACCTCGCGGAATTTCCAGCGGGCCTCGTAGCCCGGCCAGCCCTGTTCCCAGTGGCCCAGCCGGAGGCGGGTCAGCGCCAGATTATATTGCGCTCCTGCGCATTCCGGATCGCGTTCGACAGCCAGTTCCTGTGCATGCAAAGCCTCGTTCATGCGCCCCAAATCGAGCAAGGAATTTCCGCGGTTGGAGGCAGCGGCGCGATTTATTCACTGCTTCGGCGTGGTCAGACTCTCGCGCCAATGCCCATCGCAGCCACTGCCATGCGCCCGCTGCGTCACCCTCAGCCGAGCGAAACTGGCACCATGCCACCTGCGTTTCCACCTGTTCCGGGTTGAGAGCAAAAGCCCTGCGCAGATGCTCCTCAGCCTCAGCCGGGCGATGGCGCTCACGCTCCAAAATCGCCAGATTAACCCAGCCGGAGATGAGGTCAGGGCGCAACTCGACCGCACGTTGCAATGCTGCCTCGGCGTGTACCTCGCGGCCCTGTTCGCGCAGCAGGCTGCCGAGATTCATCCAAGCCGCGGCAAAGTCCGGCCGCAGGACCAATGCGCGTCGGTAACGGGTTTCAGCTTCCTTCAACTTTCCCAATCGCCCCAGCACAAAGCCGGTGGCAAACTCGGCTTCAGAGAGCCTGGGACGGAGCGCCAATACCTGCTTGTAGCGTTGAAGCGCCTCCTCATAGCGCCCCATCATGGCCAGCGCGTGACCCATATCCATGGACGCGGCAATGAGAGCCGGCTTGCTGCGGAGCGCCAGTTCGAACTCGCGGATTGCGTCTTCAGGACGGCCCAAGGCAAGCATCAGTTCGCCCAGACCCATTCGGGCCAACGCGTTGGTGCTGTCCAGGCCGATTGCCCGTTTATAGGCACGCTCGGCCTCATCGCAGTGGTTGGCGGTCTTGAGCGCCTGGCCCAGCGCGACCCAGGCCGCAGCCATTTCTGGCGCGACGGCCACAGCAGCCTCGGCCATCTTGACCGCTGCTTTGGATTGGCGGCTGGCCAGAGCCACCAGGCTCATGCCCACCAGCGCCTTGGGATCACACGGGTTCTGCTCCAGCATGCGCTGGTAGCCGAGCGCGGCCTCGGCCAGATGGCCGGTCAGCTCTCGCGGAAGACTCGCCTCGTTTGTCTGCGTCGTCATTGTGGCGAGGGAAATTGGCGTGCAGCGGCTCGTGCGCGCAAGACAAACGCGCGACTTGTCAGGTCAATCACCCTCATTTCGAAGCTAGGCCGCTCGTCGCGCGTACTCAACCGGGATACACACGGAATGTGCGAATTGCGACGCGAGATTTCCCGTTTTTAGGTTGGTTCGGTTTCGGGAGTGAGCTTTTGTGGTGCGGCCAGACGGCGCTTGCATGCGAGAGGGTTCGTGGTCTCCCACCCATTCGCCAAGTGCGCTAATGGATGGGCACACCCGGCTGGCGTGCCATTGGGTTCGCAGTATTCCAGGTCCCCAAATGCGAGGGACCTGGGGCACGCCGGGGTTCGTGATATCCCACCCATTCGCAAAGTGCGCGAATGGATGGGGCACCCGGCGAGAGACCCCGGGGCACCCGCAGAGAAGCATGGTCCAGGCTACTTGCCCAGCTGCTGCACAAAAAACTCCGCCATGAGCTTGTTGGCTTCGATGGCTTCGGGCAGCGTGGGGTTGTACCAGAAGGCGTGGGGCAGGGCGTCAAAGACGACCAGCCGCGCATCGACGCCTGCATTCAAATAAGCGCGGTGCAGATTCGCAGTGCCGCTGAGCAGGAGGTCGCGCTCGCTGGTAACGAAGAGCGTGGGCGGCAGGCCACGGAGGTCGGAGTAGATGGGCGAGAGGATTGGATCTTTGGAATCGGTTGTGGTTGCGTACTCGCTGTCGTGCACTCCGGGATGCGGCGGGTCGAGGTGGCCGGAAAGGCCGCGCAGGGCGAAGAGCGCAATAGAGTCGCCCAGGCGGGCGAAGTCGCCCATGCCGCTGAAGATGCCCAGAGCCGCGGGCTGAGGCAGGCCCAGTTGCTTGAGCCTGGCGGCAACTTCGGCGGTTAGAATCGCGCCGGCTGACGTGCCGTAGATGACGATGTGCTCGGGTTTGTAGGTCTTGAGCAGCTCCTTATAGACGGCTACCGAGTCGTCGACAGCGGCGGGGTAGGGATGCTCGGGAGCGAGGCGATAGAGCACCGCAACGACCTTGATTTTGGCGTAGCCGGCGATGGGGATGGTCTCAGTGTAAGAGCCGGAATCGGAATTGAATCCGCCGCCGTGGAGGTTGAGGAGCACCTTGTCGCGGTTGGCCTCGGGCATGGCGTCAGGAGTGACGATGCGGACCGGAACGCCTGCGATCTTGTCGTCGACGAGCTGGTTTGGGCAGAGCTTGCTCCAGGCGGCGGCTGTTGCCAGCGCCCATCGGTCGGTACGGTTGCGGCGCTGGGCAAGCGGCTCAGGCGGGCCCTGGTCGGGTTCAGAGCGTGCCAGCGAGCGCTGAGCCTCGGCGCTGATGGTGGCTGGGATGGGAACGACCCGCGTGACGTGCGCCGTGCCCTCGGCGTCGATGTAGCTCGTGTCGCGGGTGGGGGCTTCGGCGGCAGTGGTAGGTTGGAGAACTGGCTGCTGGGCGACTAGCGCGGCGGATGCAAGAAGGGCCAGGACGGTGGCGAAGCCAGATGGAGAGCGCATGGTAGTTGTCTCCTCTCATAAAAAGTCGATTTTAGCGCGGCTGTGAAGGTGTTGGCATGAGGGTGCTCGATGGCAGGTCGGATAAATGGTCCCACATCTACCGGCAGGGAACGCCGGTAGATATAGGGACTCCGAAGTGGGGTCTTGAAGTTGAATCAATTATTGCGGTATTACCAACAGCCCGCTTTCCAACAGCTTTTCCGTCAGTCGATCAATGGCCTGGGGAAGCTTGTAAGAGATGGTGCGAACCGCCATCCCCAACAAGCTGGCGGCCTCGGCCTGGGTATACTCCTGCAGAACGATGCGGCTGAGCATCATGCGGTCGAGCGAGCCAAGCTGGTTCAGGCACTTCTCCACGTCGAGAACGAAGATCACCGCATCCTCGAAGGTCCGTATGGGGCGACTGGAACACCACCCCCTGGCGATTGGGTCGCCCAGGATGCTGGGCGACCTGCCCACCTGCATGGACGCGTAGAGATAGCGCCGCAACAGGCTCTCCGTATGCTTGCGGTAAAAACCGAGGCTGACGACCGGCTTTGTCACTGGCGCCGCGGCCGGCGTTGCGTCCCACGTTCTTCTCTTTGGATGCCATGCCGGCTGCGGGCTGCTTACTCCCCAAACCATCGGCAACTGAAGGGCTGCGCTCATTGAGCACCCCCGATTGCTTCCGCCACAGCCCAGACTCTGACCAGCGTCTTGCGGGCGGGCCGGCCGCGCCGTTTGCGGCTTTCGGGCGTAGGAAAGTCCTGCAGTTTGGTCTCACATGCCTTGCAATACACACTCCCCTGGGTCTGGGCGCGATACCAAAGACAACCGCACCCCTCGCAAATTTTCAAATGCACGCATAAATCCATGGCTAAATCTCCACATTCCTGCAATCTCCCGACGGCCTTGCCTTGTATTTTTTCCGCGGGGCAGAAAGAACCGGGTTTGGCTTCTCAGGTTTCTTGCGACCTGATGGGGGACTGCCTCCGGAGTTCTTTCGCTTTTTGTCATGCTCATGGCGCGCAGATCCTGGAATTCCGACGGCTGGCTGTCCCGAACGCCTCTCAGAAGCGCTTTGGAGCGGAGACGAGAAAGCCGGAAGAGATTTGCATCCCGTTGGCAACTGTTCATGGGCCGCTGGAAAGGAGCGCAATATCGCCCGTTTCATTCTTGCGGTAATGAAGGGTTTCTCACCAAATTCCCACAGGTCAGCATCGGATTAAGTAAAGCAAATCTAGACAGATGCTTCACCCAGGTCAATCTCTCTCAATCACCTTTTGCCTCTATGCTTTCCAATAACCGGGCAAGCGCCGAAAATGAAGGCCAGTAAGCCCTTCCATGTTTTCAGACAGAAAATGGAGAGAGTTCATCCCCATTGCTGGTGGCGGATTATCCACAGATGAACTTTACGCAGATGCACGAGCGACTGCGCCTGGAACTGCTGCGCAGAATTCAGCGGGGAACGGTCAGCGTCTCACTTTTAGCTCGCCAGACCGGTTTTGGGCAATCGCATCTGTCAAATTTTCTGCATAGCCGGCGGCAGCTTTCGCTGGAGGCCTTGGATCGCATTCTGGCGGCGCAGCACATGGGGGCCGGCGATTTATTACCTGCCAGCTACCAGGAGCAGGCATTGCCGGCCGATGGCGAAAGCAGCACGGTCCCAGTCGTCTCCCATGCGGCGGCGTTGTTTGAGCCGCACATAAGGCCTTCGGCCGTGCAGTCGATGCTGCATTTGCCCGCCGGGCTACTGCAGACCCTACGTGCCAGGGCGTCGAACTCGCGCCGCGCGTGGCAGCGATTTGTGGCTGTGCGCATACCGGGGCCCGATGCGCTGGCTATGGAACCGTTGATACTGCCGGAGGCAATCACGCTCATTGACCGGCATTACAACTCGCTGATTCCCTACCGGCCCAACCGGCCCAATCTTTACGCGGTGCGCCACGGAGCGCATCTGACCTTGCGCTATGTGGACTTTGTGGCCAGCCGGCTGGTGCTGCGGCCGCAAAGCATCGCTTTTCCGGTGGACCTGCTAGAGGTGGACTCGGGCGAGTCGCCCAGCGAACTGCTGGCCGGGCGCATTGCTTTAATTTTGAACGAGCCGTGAACAGCTTTAGTCGGGGTGCACAGTGTCGGGATTGTCGAAGCGCGTGAACTTGGCAATGAAGTTCAGATGGACGGTGCCTGTGGGGCCGTTACGCTGCTTTTCGATGATGATCTCCGACTTGGCTTTGTCGGCCTCGCTCATCTCCTCGTCGCGGTTGTAGTAGGATTCGCGGTGGATGAAGGCGACCACGTCAGCATCCTGCTCGATGGAGCCGGACTCGCGTAGATCGCTGAGGATGGGACGGTGGTCGTCTTTGCGCTGAACGCCGGCGCGGGAGAGCTGCGACAGCGCCACCACCGGCACACTCAATTCCTTGGCAAGAGCTTTCAGGCCACGTGAGATGGCCGACACTTCCTGGGTGCGGTTTTCGTAGTTCCTTTTGCCCGACGAAGGTACCGTGGCAGTCATCAGTTGCAGATAGTCCACCACGATTAAGTCGAGCCCTTTGTTCTGCTTGAGCCGCCGGGCTTTGGCGCGCATTTCTGCCAGCGAGATGGCGGCCGTGTCGTCGATGAACAGGTGCGACTCAACTAGCTGTCCGAGGGCAGCGGTAAGTCTGTCGTGGTCTTCACGGCCCAGGAAGCCTTTCTGCAGCTTCTGCTGGTCCACCCACGCCTGAGACGACAGCATGCGGCGCAGGAGCGACTCCTTGCTCATTTCCAGGCTGAAGACGGCCACGGTGGAACCGAATTTGATGGCCGCGTTCTCTGCGATGTTGATGGCCAGCGCGGTTTTGCCCATGGACGGACGGGCGGCAATGATGATCAGCTCGCCCTTTTGCAGGCCGCTGGTCATAACGTCGAATTGAGTAAAACCAGTGGCCAGGCCGGTAACTTCGCGGCTCTGTTTGTAGAGGTTGTCGATGGTCCCGAAGGACTGTTGGACTATTTGATCGATCGACTGGAAGCCGCTTGTAAGACCTTTGTCGCTGACCTCCAATAGTTGCGACTCAGCGGCGCCGAGAACATCGAGCGCGTTTTCTCCCTGGTCGGCGGCACGCGCAATGGCCTGCGAACAGATGAGCATGAGCTTGCGCAGCAGGCTCTTGTCCTTGACGATGCGAATGTATTCTTCGATGACCGGACGGCGCGGCAAACCCTCGGTGAGCGAAGCGAGATAGGCCACGCCGCCGACGGATTCGATCTCCTTCATGCGGGAGAGTTCGTTGGCCAGCGTGACGATGTCCACGGCCCGCGAGGCGTTCATCAACTCGGTCATGCGCATGAAGATGCGGCGGTGCGAGTCGAGGGAGAAATCCTCTTCTGTGAGTTTTTCGGCGGCCTCGGAGTGGGCGGCGTTGTCCAGCAGGATGGCGCCGAGAATGGTCTTCTCGGCGTCCACATTGGCAGGCAAGCCGGTGTCGAGAGCCAGATTGGGGATGGTGGCCATGACTTCGAGTGTAGGCCGGATGGGTACGAGAAATGGCTTGTGAATTGCCGCGGCGAAATGTGGGAATCAGGGCTTGCACCGGCGCAGATGGGAAGGCCCTTCGGCTCAAAGCCGAAGGGCCTTCAATGAACAACATCCAGCCTACGCCGTGACAGTCCGCGCGGGTTTGGATCCTACGAATCCATAGTAGGCGATGTAGAGATAGCAAGCAACCGGCAAAAGGAGTGCGATCTGATAACTGGTGTGGTCAACCAGATACCCAATTACGACCGGAATTACCGCTCCGCCCACCACCGCAGTCATAATGAGTCCCGATCCTTTGCTAGTCAACGGTCCCAGGCCAACAATTCCCAAAGTGAAGATGTTGGGGAACATGATGGAATTGAAGAAACCAACGAGGATCAGGCTCCCGACGGCGATATTACCGGCAGAGAAAATTGAGACAATGACCAGCGCGGCGGCAGCGATACCGAATATCCCCAATAGCTTACCGGCCTTGATCTTGCTCACCAGCCAGGAACCCAGCAAGCGGCCCACCAGCGCGCCCAGCCAATAAAACACCACCAGCTTCTGGGCTGCGGGCTCGAGCAATACGTTCAAGCCCCCATGCTTGAAGTCGCTGAAATAAAGCACCATCGTGGTGGCAAGTCCGACCTCGACGCCCACATAGGCAAAGATACCCAGAGCACCCAGCACTGTGTGCTTGCAGCTCCAGATGCTGCGGCTCACCGAGGCATCGCTCGCCTGGGCGTCGCTAACATCATGAGCTGCCTCGATGTGCGGCAACCGCAGGAAGGCAACAGCGATTCCAAGAATGACCAGCCCCAGGGCAATTATCAAATAAGGAACGCGTACGGTGTCCGCAATTCCCATCTGATATGTATGTTGTTCGGCGGCGCTCTTGGCGGCAATTTCGGACGGGCTCAGAACGCTCGCTGTCAGAATGAAAGTTCCCGCAACCCACGGAGCGATTGAGCCACCGATAGAATTGAACGCCTGGGCCAGGTTGAGGCGAACCGGCGCGCTGTCTTCAGGCCCGAGAATCGAGATGTAGGGATTCGCTGAGGTCTGCAACGCGGCCACGCCTGCGCCCACGACAAAGATTGCCAACAGGAAGAGCGGGAACGAGACGAAAAAAGCGGCAGGCAGGAACAGCAACGCACCTGCCACCTGTACGAATAAAGAAACCACCATGGTGCGCTTGTAGCCGATGGCCTCAATCAGCTTTGACGTAGGCGCAGAGAAAACCAGGTACGCTGTAAAAAAGGCCCCTTCGGCCAGCATTGCCTCCCATACAGACAGCTTCTGGATCTCAAATATTTTTTTCAAGTGAGGCACGAGGCCCATGTTCAGGTTAGTAATGAACCCGAAAATGAAAAACAGCGCCGTGACGATGATGAACGGGACAAGGTATCCGGGCGACGTGAGAGCCGCCGATTGTTTCGATTGCGTTGCCATAATGGTCGTTCTCCACTTCCTCAAAAAAAGTTGCCTTGCCAGGGCCTTTCCGCGCTTAGCTGAGCATAATTAGTGCCTGGGACGGTGGCCGGCGGGTTACCTCGTACGGGTTCGCATGCTCCGGGAATCCCGTTGTTTGGCTGCACTCAACACTATACGGAAAGCCCCTTAGTGTGGAAGAGACGTTAGCAGCGGCCAGCGTTACAACAGCGGCCCATGAAGATGAAAAGAATGTGGACGCAGCAGATCCAGACGCTGCAAAATGAGGAGAAAAGCCTTATCCTCAATGAAAAGCAAGGAGAGCAAGATGGCCACTGGAACGTTGAGCAGCGCCAAAATCAAAAAGGTTATCGCGGCATTGGAAGGCAACTGGCAGGCCGAGATGGAGGGATACCACACCTACTTGACCCTGGCAGACCGGGATACGGACCCAGTGCGCGCCCAGGTGTTGCGCCATCTGGCAGGCGCTGAATGGGAACACGCCGCGCTGTGGCATGGGCGCATCGAGGAGCTAGGCGGAGCCGAGCCTGTTTACCACGGCAACCCCGGCGGCGAGGCCAATTCGCTGGCCAGCCGCGCCGGCGGCATCCGCATGGCCCTGCGCCGCCTTGAAATTGAGGAGAGTCGCGCCATCGCCGGCTACGGCGAGCAACTGAAATCGCTGGGCGACGAAGAATCCATCGCCATTCTCGAACACGTCATCGAGGACGAGAAGGAACACTACAAGGAGCTGGGGTCGCTGCTGCGCGGTCATTATCCAGCACCCACCGGCGCGCAGAAGATTGACGCCCAGGCAGTTCTGGATGAGATGCTGGCCAAGCGCAACCAGGGACGCAAGCAGCCGGGCAGTTGGATTGGCGACGCCATTTATGGTGTGAACGACGGCCTGGGAGCTATCTTCGGCATTGTCAGCGGCGTCAGCGGCGCCACCGCCGGCGACAGCAAATACGTGCTTCTTGCCGGGCTCTCCGGCCTCATTGCATCTGCCCTGTCGATGGGTTCCGGCGCTTATCTGGCCGCAAAGAGCGAGCGCGAAATCTACCTGGCTGAAGTTGCCCGCGAGCAGGAGGCCATCGAGATGAATGGCCCCGAGGCGCGCGAGTTGCTTTCGCTCTACTACCAGGTGAAGGGCCTGCCCGAAGAAGACGCCCACCACATGGTCAACCACATCGCCAACGACCCCGAGCAGATGCTGCGCGCGCTAGCCAGCGAACGGCTTGGCACCAGCGAAGAGGCGCTTGCCAATCCGATGGTCTCGGCCAGCTCCGGCGCTCTGTCGACCGCTGTCGGCGCGGCCATTCCTATCATTCCCTTCTTCTTCCTGAGTGGAATCGAAGCGGTCGTCGCGGCCGCCATTATCTCGCTTGCCGCGCACTTCGCCGTCGGCGCAGCCAAGTCGCTGATTACGGTCCGCTCGTGGTGGTCGTCGGGTTTGGAGATGACAGCAATCGGAGCCATTGAAGGCGCAGTCACCTACGGCATCGGCGTTTTGCTGGGCAAGGGAGGAATGTAAGGCCGCTCGCCGGGATATTCTCCGCGCGGCGATACACTGGTCAGATGCCGACCGAGCGCCGATCTGCCCCGCCCCATTCTGCACCTGCGGGTCCGTTGCTGGTCCGGCTCTGCAACTGGGTGGGCGAGGCCGTGCTCTCGCTGCCCACGTTGCGCCGGCTCGAGGCTGTGGGCTTCGAGCTTCATCTCTACGGCAAAGGCTGGGCGCCATCGCTCTTTGCCGGTACAGGCTGGCCGGTGACGGTTCGCCGCGGCGGGGTTTTCAACGCGGTTACACAATTGCGCCGCCTGCGCGCAACGCTGTCTAACAGCGAACGGGCGCTGCTGATGACCAAATCCTTCTCGTCCGCGCTGGAAATGCGTCTGGCTGGCTTTTCGCCGTCAGGCTACGCGCGCGATGGCCGCTCATTTCTGCTTGACCAATCCTATGCGAGGCAGCGATTCGCCCACGCGGCTGACGAGTACTGGTATCTCGCCGATCGTTTCCTTGGAGTGGCGGCAGCAGCTCCCCCTTTGCTCGGCTGGAATCCGAGCGAGGCGCAGCGGGCGCAGGCGCTGGCGCTACTGGCCGAGCGGCATCTCGACGATCAGCCGTTTATTCTGCTTTGCCCCTTTTCAGGAACGGATGATCGCGAAGACCGCAAAGTTTGGCCGGGCTTCAAAGCTCTTGCGGAGAAGCTGTCGGCCGCGGGCACTCCGGTCGTGCTCTGTCCGGGTCCCGGAGAGGAAGTTGCTGCCGCCGCGCTCTCTTCGCGTGCCGTCAGCCTGCCGGGCGTCGATCTTGGAGTCTATGGCGCTCTGATGCAGACGGCGCAATGCGTGGTGGCCAATGACACCGGTCCGGGCCATCTGGCCGCCGCGTCCGGCGCGCGGCTCGTTAGTATTTATGGCCCGCATTCAGTGGCCGCCTGGACGCCCATCGGCCCTCATGTTCAGTTATTTCACGATGCCGCCGGTTGGCCGAAAGTGGAACAAGTGTTGACTAAAGTATCTTCGGGATTTGTGTAAGTGAACTCTTAGTCTCCCGCCTTGCGGCAAAAAACAAGAATGACGCGAGGATGGGGCATCCAGGGTGTTAGAAAAATCAGCCGGCAGCGATCAGATCTTTTGCCGCTTTGCGTCCCAGCCTTATGCAGTCAGGAATCCCGATGCCGTCGTA
The DNA here is from genome assembly GCA_049520075.1 of Occallatibacter sp. GTDB lineage: Bacteria > Acidobacteriota > Terriglobia > Terriglobales > Acidobacteriaceae > Telmatobacter. The sequence continues at coordinate 132,886 of JBEKQD010000001.1, forward strand.
GGCGTTGCCGGCTAATTTCAATCCAGGCAGCGCGTCCACACGGTCGGTGATGCGCTCGATGCGTTCCTGGTGGCCGACGGCGTACTGGGCCATCGCTCTTGGCCAGCGCGAAACTTGTGTGTGTTCTGGCATGGCCTCAGACGGAAAAATGTTTTCGCCGAGAATCTCGGTGAGTTCACGGCGCACGGTGGCCGCCAACGCCTCGTCTGGCGCGGCCATCAGCGCCTCGTTTTTCATGCCGCCCAAAAAAGCGCGCAGCACAACTTTGCCTGTCGGCGCGCGGCTCAGAAATTTGCGATGGACAAATGTGCAGGCCAGCATCGCGCGGCCTTCCACCACCGGAACCAGGAAGCCGAACCCATCGGGCAATCTGCCCAGTTGATCCTCGTCGTAAATCAAATTGACTGTGATCGACGAGGAATAGGGAATGCTGCTCAGCTCCTCACCCAGCACAGCGTCTACCGGGCCGAGCAGCGCACCGGCGGCCCATGCAGGCGAAGCCATGATCACCGCGTCGTAAATCTCTGTCGAACCGGCGGTTTGCCACCCCACGGACGAAGACCTGTCCGCGGGGGCCCCGGTTGCAATCTTCCAGCCCTTGGCAGTTTTTTCGATACCACTTACTGGCATGGACAAGCGCACTGAAGCTGGGTCCAGGCTTGCTGTCAGCGCGTCAACCAATTGCTGCATGCCGCCGCGCATGGCTGTGAAGATGGAGCGGTACGACCGCGGCGCACTGCCTTTCACGCCCGCTGAGCGAAAAGCCCCTCGCATTTTGCGGTGAGCGGCCAGCATGCCGAGCGTCAGAGAGCCGTATTCGCTCTCCATCTGAACCAGGCGCGGCAGCACGGTGCGGGCGCTCAGCTGTGCCGAGTCGCCGCCAAAGATTCCGCTCAGCAACGGATCGGCCAGTCGATCGACGGTCTCGCGGCCAAAGTGGCGCTCCACGAGCGCGGCCACCGACTCATCGTGATTGCTGGGCCTCGGCGGATGCAGCAGTTCCAAACCCATGCGAATCTTCGTCGGCAGGCTGAACAGCCGTGTCAGAGCGGTGGGAATCAGCTTGGTGGGCACCAGAAACATCAAGCCGTCAGGCAGGGGAATCAGCCGGTTGCGGACAACAATATAAGTTTTGCGGTCAGCATCGTTCGAAGGAACCAGTTCGCCGCCCAGCCCAAGCTCGCGGCACAACTCTGCGGCTGCCGACTTCTCGGTTAAGAATGAATCCGGGCCGCGCTCCAGCACAGCGCCGTCAACAATCTCCGATGCCAACGACCCGCCCAGCCTGGCGCGCGCCTCAAAGAGCGTGTACTCGATTTTCGCCCCTGCTTTGCGCGCTTGCTCCAGCTCATAAGCCGCCGCCAGCCCCGCTATCCCGCCGCCAATGATCGCTGTCCGCATCGTTAGCCCTCTTCCATCATCTCAGCACGTGCCGGGGTAAGGCATCCCGCGCCTTGAACTCCGTATGTGGTCACCCTTCTCCCCACAAGTTTAGAATTATCGTTGCGGGTACAGGCCTCCCTTGACTCAAGGTACACGGAACTTTTCCCCATGCCGGTGGCCCTGCCATCTCTTATGATTCTCGTCTTAATTCATGTTCTCCGTACGGCTCATTTCGTTTTTCTCGTGCGCACGCCTTGAAACAGGAGACTCTTGATGACCGCTGAGTTGATCCACCGCCTGCACTTCGCCTTCACTATAACGTTCCACTATTTATTCCCTCAACTTACTATGGGACTGGCACTGCTGATCGTCGTGCTTAAGTCGGTGGCGCTCCGCACCGGCAGCGAAGAGTGGGACCGCGCCGCACGATTCTGGGGGCGCATCTTCGCCATTAACTTCGTCTTCGGCGTGGTCACCGGCATTCCCATGGAGTTCGAATTTGGCACCAACTGGGCGCGATTTTCGCGGCTCTCCGGCGGCGTCATTGGACAACCCCTTGCCATGGAGGGCGTGTTCAGCTTCTTTCTTGAATCGGCGTTCCTCGGCCTGTTTCTCTACGGCGAAAAGCGCATCTCGAAACTCATGCATTGGTTTTCTGCGGTAATGGTTTTTCTGGGTTCGTGGATCTCCGGATTCTTCATCATCGTGACCGACGCATGGATGCAGCACCCGGTAGCCTATGAACGCTCGGCCAGTGGCCAGTTTGAGGTGCTCAGCTTTTGGAAACTGCTGCTGAATCCCTGGGGCTTGTTGCAGTACGCGCACAACATGACCGGCGCGGTAATCACCGGCTCGTTCGTGATGGCCGCCGTGGGCGCGTTTTTTCTGTTGGAGGGACGGCTGCAAAACTATGGCCGCATCTTTCTGAAAGTCGGCGTCATCGCCGGCCTGATTTCATCCATTCTCATCATCTTTCCCACCGGCGATTTGCACGGCAAGTACGTGGCGCGCAACCAGCCGGCCGCCATCGCCGCCATGGAGGGTCTCTTCAAGACTGAGTCCGGCGCGGGCATGGTGCTCATCGGCCAGCCCAATGAGGAGACCGGCCAAATCGACAACCCCATCGTGGTCAACGACGCGCTCAGCTTTCTCATCTACGGAACCACCAAGGCCGAAGTGAAAGGCCTCGACCAGATTCCGCAGGATCAGTGGCCCACCGCGCTGCCGCTTCTGTTTTACGCTTACCACATTATGGCCGGGCTGGGAACGTGGTTTGCTCTGCTCATGATCGTGGCTGCGTTTCTGCTTTGGCGCGGGCGGCTTTACCAGGCGCGTTGGGTTTTGTGGGCGCTGCTGCTCAGTTTTCCTCTGCCCTACATCGCCAACACTGCAGGATGGATGACCGCCGAACTGGGCCGTCAGCCGTGGCTTATCTATGGCTTGATGCGCACCAGCGAGGGCTATTCGAACACCGTCTCGGCCAGCAACGGCCTGTTCACGCTGCTGGGCTTCATGGGGCTTTACGCACTGCTCGGTCTGTTGTTTACCGTGCTGATCTATCGTGAGATCAGCAGCGGCCCGGAGCCGAAGAGTGCCGCGGCAATCCACGCAGACTGATATTTACGGCTTCGCATTGGACTGAAACTGGGAAAACGAGGGCTTCATCATGATGGGTTTCATCTGGTTCTGGCTGGTTGCCGTAATGATCGTCGGCTACGTGGTGTTTGACGGCTTCGACCTGGGCGTCGGCGTGCTTCACCTGTTTCTGGCCCGCAACGAGAGTGAACGCCGCTCAACGCTTGCCAGCATCGGCCCCGTGTGGGACGGCAACGAAGTGTGGCTGCTGGCCGGCGGCGGCACGCTCTACTTCGCTTTTCCGCTGCTCTACGCCTCGGCCTTCAGTGGCTTCTATCTGCCGCTGATGATCGTGCTCTGGCTGCTGATTTTGCGCGGTGTGAGCCTGGAACTGCGCAATCACATTGACGTGGGCGTCTGGCGCGCATTGCTTGACGGCCTCTTCGGCCTCGCCAGCGCGTTGCTGACCATCTTCTTTGGCGCGGCTCTGGCCAACGTACTGCGCGGAGTTCCGCTGCAAACCGACGGCTACTTCTTTCTGCCTTTGTGGACCAACTGGCAACCCGGTCCGCGGCCTGGCATTCTCGATTGGTACACGGTTATCGGCGGCCTGGTGGCGCTCACCGCGCTCACGCTGCACGGAGCCCTGTGGCTCACCATCAAGATCTCCGGCGACTTGGCTGAGCGCGCTCGCCGCATCGTCACTCCGCTCTGGCTCGCGCTCGTGGCGCTCACCGCTGTCAGCCTGGCGGCCACCATCGCCGTGCGACCCGCCAGCCTGTACAACTATTTCAACTATCCAATTACTTTTATCGTTCCTGCAGGTGTCATCGCTTCGCTCATTGCCGTCTGGCTTTTCAATCGCGCGGCTCAACCCGTTAAGGCGTTTCTATCTTCCAGCCTCTATTTGTTTTTCATGCTGGCCGGCGCCTGCTGGAGCCTCTATCCTACGCTGCTGCCCGCGACCACAGGCTCGGCCAATGACATCACTCTCAGCCGCGCCATCTCCGGCCCGCACACGCTAGCTGTCGGACTGGTCTGGTGGAGCTTCGGCATGGCGTTGGCCGTGTGCTACATCGTCTTCGTCTACAGCCGCTTTCACGGCAAGGTGGATTTGGACATGAGCGGACATTGACAGCCGGAATCTCGTAATTCCGCACACGGATTCCACAGGATAAAACGATTAAGGGCAAGAGAAAGGCCTGGTTCCTTATACGGTCTTTATTCCGTGCCCGCTAGACTCATGTAAGCATTCTACAAATTCACCGGAAAACCTAAGGAGCACGGCCTCATGAGAAGCCGCACGATTGCCTTTTCAGGCACGTTTGCCGTTCTATTCGCTTTTCTAGCCTATGTCTGCGCACCTGCCGCCATGGCACAGACCTTCCGGGGAAGCATTCGGGGCACGATTATGGACAGCACCGGAGCGGCTGTACCCGGGGCACAGGTAAAGGTCTTCAGCCCGTCCACAGGCTCGTCGCGCACCATTGAAGCCAATGATCGGGGTGAATATGTGGCCTCAGAACTGCCGCTGGGAATATATAGCGTAACGGTGGAGAAGAAGGGCTTCCGCACCACGACGCTGACGGAGATTCCGGTGAGCGTAGGTTCGCCGACGCGCGCTGACGTCAAGCTTGCCGCCGGGACGGTCGCGGAAGTGATCGAGGTGAACGCCAGTGTGCCACTGGTGGAGACCACTACCAACACCATGGGCGGCACCATTGAAGCCGCGGAGGCGTCCGAGTTGCCGATAAACGGACACGACTATACAAAGCTTTTGGAACTGGTTCCCGGCGCCACCAGCGATCCTGTGGGATCGACCGAGTCTGCTGGCTCGTTTGGACTGTTCAGCCTGAACGGCAACCGCGGCCGGTCAAACAATTATTTGCTCGACGGCACCGACATGAACGACGGCTATCGCAACCTTCCAACGGTCAACCAGGCAGGCGTTTGGGGCAGTCCCGCGACCATTCTCCCCGTGGACGCGCTGGCGGAGATTCCCGTTACGGGCAGCCCAGAGGCAGAGTTTGGCCGCAGTTCCGGAGCAACCGTCAACATCGTGACCAAGAGCGGCACCAACACCTTTCATGGCAGCGCATTCGAATATTATCGCGACGGCGCGTTGGCCGCGCGCAACTTCTTCAATACCGATGCCCAGCCCAAGAACTCGTTTACCAACCACCAGTTCGGCGGCATGATCAATGGCCCCATCGTGCGCGATCGCACCTTCTTCCTGCTTGCTTACGAAGGGCAGCGCGAGGACGGCGGATTGCCGCAGCTGGGCACTGCCCCGCTCTCTTCCGACGTCTCCAGCTATGCCGGCTACCGGAGCACGGTGATGGGAAGTCTCATGAACACCAATCCCTGGGGTACGTTGCCCACATCGGCTAACGCCGTGACCTACACGACGCCCTTCCGCAACGTAAGCGACAACGCTATCGTCAAGGCCGATCAGCACCTGAAGCTCTTCAGTCCTGAAGACCTGTTTACCGGGCGCTATTTCTACGCCCACGGCATGCAGAGCTTCCCGCTGGGCATGTTGTTCTCCGGTTCCGGCGCGCCGGGCTTCAATACTCTCACGCCCACGCACATCAACATCGTGTCGCTCTCCTATACATCGATTCCGAGGCCGAACCTGATCGTCGAGGTGCGCGGCGGTTACAACCGCTTTATTCAGCAGTTCCTGCCAGAGGATATTGGCGTCAATCCCGAATCGGCATACGGCTTGAATTCCTTGCCTCCCGACTTTTCGTCGCACGATCTGGGTTTGCCGTTCATTTCCATTACCTATTGCACTTTGACCGACGGAAGCGGCAACCTTGTCAATCCCAATGCCCTCAGCTGCAGCCCGCTGGGCTCCACCAGCAGCGACGCGCGCGGCCGCATTGACTCCAACTACCAGCTCTTCGGCAACGTCTCGCTAACCAAAGGCCGGCATAGTTACAAGGCCGGCTACGAGTGGCGGCGGACGTTCATCAATAGCTTCATCGACTCGGGCCATCGCGGTACGTTGGGCTTCAACACGCTCAGCGATTTTCTCGCCGGCAGTGTCGACAGCGGCTCCTCGGCCGAATTCGGATCGGGCGCCCCGGCGGTCTACTCCTTCCAGAATGCCAGCGGCGTTTATTTTATGGATTCCTGGCGCGCGACTCCCAAACTCACCGTCAATTACGGCATTCGCTGGGATTACTTTGGCGTAATCGGGGCCAAGAACAACGCCTTCACCCTTCCAAACCTGACCTTGACGACGCCCACGCTGGAAACGGTGGGCGCCTCGGGCGGCCCCTCGTCGCTCTATAACAAAGACTGGACTACCTTTTCCCCGCGCATCAGCGTGGCTGACGACCTGTTGGGCAATGGCAAGCTCGTGATTCGCACCGGCGCGGGAATGTACCCCGACGGCCCCTCGCAGGACTTCTTCGTGGGGAACGAAACTTATAACATGAGTTCCAGCGAGCAGGGTCCGGCCTACAACACGATCCTGTTCTCCTCACTGTCCGCGCCCGTCAGCGTGGACACGGCCACGCATATCTTCGATCCCGCCAGCTACTCGCCGACCACCAGCTACTTCAACGTAGCCAAGAATCTGGTTACGCCCCGGTATGTCTCTTACAACCTCAACATCGAGTCGCAACTGACCAAGACAGTTGCGGTGCAGATCGGTTACGTGGGTTCAGAGGGCCGTCATCTCTTCCACTTCCGCGATCTGAACCAAATCAATATCGAGTCCGGCAATGTCTTCAAGTGCCCGGATAGCCAAACCGTTGCCTACGGCTCCAATTGCTACTCTTCGCTCGGTCCCGTCGACCAGATCGAGACCAGCGCCGAATCCAACTACAACTCCCTGCAGACCTCGCTGAAGCTGCAAAATCTGCACGGCCTGACTTCGACGCTGAACTACACATGGGCCCATTCGATCGACACCGCAAGCGACGGCCAGGACTTTGTTCCCAACGCCGGCATGCCCGACGACAGCTTCAACCCGCATCGCGAGTACGCCAGCTCCAATTTCGACATTCGCCAGCGTGTGCAGTGGTACTGGACTTACAATCTTCCCAAGTTTCATCCAGCGAAATGGATCACGAACGGCTGGGCTTTGGACGGCGTGTTCAACTTCGCCAACGGCCAGCCCTACACCGTTCACTATATTGATCAAAATTACAACGGCAGCGGCGAGTACTTCGGGCGCTACGATATTGTCAGCCGGTCGGCACTGCGCCAGGGCGTTGGCGGCGTCGATCCGGGCACCGGCGGAGTTGCCCTGTTGAACATGGCGGGCTTTGCTCCGCCTTGCAACTGGGATCCGGTCAACCAGGTTTGCGCGGCAAACTCCGGCCATCCCGGCAGCGAGGGCCGCAACGCTTTCAACGCCCCCAACTTCACCAACTTCGACTTCTCGGCGAACAAGACGACTCACTTGACCGAAAAGGTAACGGTGGAGCTGCGCGCCGACTTCTTCAACGTCTTCAACCATCCGAATCTCAGCAACCCTTTGATGCCGGGCTTCGGCCTCTTCGTCAATCCAGGTCAGCAGCAGTTCGCCGAGACAACCGCCACGCCCGACGTGGCCACCGGCAATCCATACCTGGGCGGCGGTGGTCCGCGCAGCGCACAGTTGGCGGTCCACTTTATTTTCTAAATGCCAACTTTCAAGCGGTCCATTCGTTGCAGGGTCCACTAACAGCCAACCCGCAGTTCTGTTGGGGAGCGGCCAAGCTCCCCAACTTCGTCTCGTTCTACCCCCAAGCCCCCAGCATCCGCCGCAACAGCACCAGCTCACCCACGTGGTAGGCATTGTGGTCGGCGGTCACCAGTGCCTGCCGGAGAATTGTCTGCCCGTCCCCCTGGGGTATCTTCGCGAGCAGGTCAGTCGACTCCGCCGCTACCAGATCGCACAGCCGTTTCCTGTCTTTGCGGAAACTCTCCACGCTCTTCTCCCACGCTTCCGCGCTCGCCGGGACCGGACTCTTCGGCCAATACCCCGCCGGAAACTCGGGTGATTTGTGCTTCGGGTTGATTGCATATTCCAGGATGTCCCACTGCGCAATCCGCAAGTGTTCCAGCACCTGCCACGGTGAGTGTTCCGCGCCCTTCGGCCTCTCGCCGCGCAGCTTCGCCGGCATATCCTTGACCGCCGCATCAAAGTCCGCGTGAGCGTCCTGGCTGTTGAGCAGATTCACCACATGTTCCCGCAACTGCTTCTGGCTTTCCATAATCCTTTGATTCCTCCTCGTCTTGGATGTTTGTTCCTTCAAATTAGTTCCGGACCGCAGCAGTCCCGCAAAACAAAAGCAGGCAGGCACTCCATACGGAGTGCCTGCCTGACTTTTCGTTCATCGGCTCATCTACGGGTGCTCACCCCCTAAAGAGTGACCAGCGTCTCCGGCCGTTCCGCTGGGCGGAAGGCGTCTGCTTCGTGCTCCAGTTGAGGGTCCCAGTTCTTAGGCTGGTAGATGCAGCACGGTTCCTGGGCAAGCGGGTCGCCGGTGACGGCGTAGGCGCGGGCACGAGAGCCTCCGCAAATCTCCTTGTACTCGCATGCGCCGCACTTGCCTTCGAGCTTGCTGGTGTCGCGCAGGGACTTAAAGATAGGTGCGTTGCGGTAGATCTCGCTAAGTGGAGTCTCGCGTATGTTGCCGGCATGGATTGGCAAGAAGCCGCTGGGATAAACATTGCCAACATGAGAGACAAAGAGGAAGCCCTTGCCGTCATTGACGCGGCGCGTGGCCCAGCTTGCGGTGCGGGTTTGGGCGTCGCTGGTGGGCGTGCCGGACTCATAGGCGGCGGCGGCCGGCCTTGCGCTGCCCGGATGTCCGCTTCCGTGTCCCATCTTCCTTTCTTCCAGGTTGTTCTGCAGCAGGTAGCGGCGATAGTGCATGGCCTCCGTGGTCTTGATCTGGAAGTTCACCCGATGCGAGAGTTCGTAAATCTGCCCAAAAACACGCTCGAATTCCTCTCCGCTGAGGAGGTCATCAAGTTGCCCGCGTCCCACCGGAACCAGGAAAAATACGTTCCACATAACGATGGCGAGCTTTTCGAAGAGTGCGCAGAGGCTGTCAAGATCGTGCGCATTGTGGCGGCTTATGGTGGTGTGCACCTGAATGGGGATGCCCGCCTCGTTGGCCCACTCGATGGCCTGGATGGTGCGCGCATAGGCTCCGGGCAAACCTCGGAAGGTGTCGTGAATCTCTGGCGTCGAGCCATCGAGCGATATGCCGAGACGCACCAGGCCAGCTTCTTTGAGCTTGAAGGAGTGAGCGCAACATGCACGCCCTTATCAGCGGCATAGCGAATCAGCTCAAACACGTCTTTGCGCTTCAACGGGTCTCCGCCTGTGAAGACAAAGATGGGAACGCCCATATCGGCGATCTGATCGATCAGCGCCTTCCCTTCGGCGTTGGTGAGCTCGTCGGGGTGGGCAATGGGCTGAGCGGCGGCGCGACAATGCTTGCAAGCCAGGTCGCAGGACTGCGTTACCTCCCAGATTGCAAGGAAAGGGGTTTCATCAAAGTTCAATCCGCCGCGAGCGGGGATGTTGTGCATCGGTTGCATGAGGCCTCCTGCGGAATCATGGCGGGGAGGACCTGAAAGCTGGACCTGCGCCGGGGAGTTGGGGTGCTTTCCGCGTTTAACGAAATTTGAAAATCTGCCGATAAGATCAGTTCCATCGAAATGGAGAACGTCTTGAAAGCCTACAGCAGAGCTCCTTGAACGGGAAAGCAGCTCTTGAACACCACGATTCTGGTCCAGAAGACCATCTGCGGGCGTGGGCGGGCAGTGATTTAGATCACATAATCTCGCACAATCGGAGGGATTATGCCGTTTCAAGGGGCTTATTCCTGAATTGGGCGACAATTCCTTCTCTGCTCGTCGATTTTCATGGGATCAACGTTTCTTGGAGAGAAGACATGATCTTCCACCCAAAGTGGGGCTAGAGTGTAGGTGTCTGGCCGCGGTGATTACCAGGCCAGGTTGGGCCGTCGAGCGATTTGCCGACGGCAAACGTACAGTTTTTTTGCCGCGCAGCGAAATGGCCGCGCAAGCAGGGTGCCGTAGTAGAAGGAGGTTCCCGTGGCCACTCTATTCAAGCCAGGCTGGATCAAGCCATCCAGCATTCTGTTCGCCTCTGAGATTCCCGTAAACCAGGAGTCGTTCGCCTTTGCCCTGGCGCAAGCCGTCGAGTATGGAGCGAAGTTTATCCTTTTTCATTCCTATGACATGCTGGTAGTGTCGGCATCAGAGATCTCGGGTTTTGTTCCTTATGACGGCGCCGCTGCCGCAAGAGCCGAAATCGAGCATCTGGAGCCGCTGGCCCAGCGCGTTCTGGATGCGGGCGTCGAATGTGAGACGGTGGTGCGGCCGGGCCTGCCCGCCGATCAAATTCTCAATTTCCTGCGCGAGCGGGAGATTGACCGCGTCATCATGGGTACACATTCTCTTGGCACCATCGGCAGACTGCTGGTGGGCTCCGCAGCCGAGGCTGTGCTGCGCAACGCCAGGACGCCGGTCTTCGTTGTCGGCCCCGAGGTGGGGGACGCCAGCTATTGCAACTTCTCCGTGCGCACCATCATATGCGGCATAAGCCTTTACAAAACCAGTGAGATGTTGGCTAGCTTTGCAGCGGAGCTGGCAGCGGAGCACCACGCGCGCCTGGTGCTGCAGCACGTGATCCTGCCCCAGGAGCGCGCTGAGGTTCTCGCGGGCCGGACGATTGGTCAGATTGAGGATGAACTTGTCTCGTTGATTCCAATCGAGCTTCAAGGAAAGATCGCCGTGGAGCCGATTGTGGTGCAAGGCGAGCCGACCGAGGAATTGCTCTACCAGAGCCGCGCGCAGCAGGCCGACCTGATTGTGCTGGGAGCTCAGAGCGCAACCACCTTTGCCTCCATCGCACGACAAGGCGTGACGTACAAGGTGCTGGCCCACGCGCGTTGCCCGGTGATAACCCTGCCGCAGATGGTGATGCCAGTCAGTAGCTCGAAGAACGAGAAGACTCATTCTGCCGAGGTTTATCTGGCCGGTGTCTTTTAGAGATGCAGCCGAGGGGTGGGTCAACCACTCACCCCTCTCCATCTCTCTTCCCTTCACAAATTTGAGGCCGCCTAGTCAATGCCTGTTGAGCTGACCGGTGCTCTTTTTGCGACAGCCCGGCTCCGCGCAGAGCAATGCACACGCCGGATCGATTCTATTGCGCGGCTCAATCCGGAAATGTTCCAGAGAAAGATGTCACTGCGGGGCACATGCATGCTTTGGGAATTCTCTGTGTTCATTCTGATACTGCGGACCATCCGGCCCTCGTGAGCAACTAGTCAAGAGGTGGAGAAATGGACAAGCAACGAGTAAAAGGCGCAATCGACGAAGTGGTGGGTAACGCAAAGCGACAAATTGGAGGCTTAACCGGCAACACGGGAACTCAGGTAAGAGGCGCCGCTCAACAGATCAAGGGCAAAGTTGAGACGGCTGTTGGCAAAGTGAAGGATTCGGTTCGAGACGCGAACGAAAATGCCGCCGCGCAGCAAGGAACCTGCCATGAAACCGGATGCAAACACAATTAGGCCATCGCCGCGCAGGATCGCAAACGAGCGCAGTTCACTTCGGATTCAAGCCGTCGGGGAGGCATAGCCGGGATTCATCAATCGCAGCGACTCGCGAATAGCGAAGGGGTGCGGCCATGCAAAAAGAATGGGCCAACCGGCGGCTTGGAAACGGGAGAATATATGAAGATCTCAGGAATTCTCATGGTCATTGCGGGGTTGTCAGCCATCTTCTGCGGAGGGATTTCTTACTCCGGTCGCAATCAGACTCCTGACATGGGCCTGATTCAAGTGGAAGATACAGAAAGCCAACCGGAGAGCATTCCCCCGATTCTGGGCATCGCCGGCATTGCAGCGGGAGGCGGGTTGATCTATTTCGGTAAAAGACACCACGGATAGAGCGCTCGTCCCGCTTGCGCGGCCTTGGCGGCGTCGTGTAGCGTGGCCGCATATCGAAGTTTCAATGCAAGCAGTTTGCTTAACTTCGGATAGGAATGTTCAACATTGTATCTCCGATCACCCGCGATTGCCATTCGAAAGCGCGATGGAATCTGGGGCCCGCTGCGAGTATACTGTCGGCAAGGCAGCAATGAGTTGAGCCTTACAGGCTTCATTCGAGGTGCGTCTTCAGCAGAGACTTCGGTTTACTGACGAGCGACGTTCCACCATCGGAAACTTCTCGGTGGCGTGCGGTAGTTCGTGTGCTGCGAAGTCCCGTTGACGCCTTAAGTTGCGCACTCTTTCCCTCCTCTTGTGCCCTCTGCGGCTCCCCATTGCCGCATCTCTCTTCCGTGCCCATTTGTGAAGTTTGCTGGACGGAGTTTTCCGTCCATAGCGGAAATCTGTGCGCGCGCTGCGGCGACGCTCTGGATTCTCCGCTTCAAGCTCCGTCGATTTTCTGGCTGTGCCGAGCCTGCAGGATGGCGCCGCCGCCGTTTCAGCGGGCAGTGGCTTATGGACCCTACCAGGGCCGCATGAAAGCGGCCATTCATGCGCTCAAATATGACCGGCTACAACCGGCGGCGCGCGGGCTGGGCCAGATGCTGGCGCAGGCAATCGCACAACTCGCTGCCGAAGCGCCGACCGAGATGCTGGTGGTTCCCGTGCCGCTGCACAGGTCTAAGTATGCCGAGCGCGGCTTCAACCAGGCTCGAGCGCTGGCCGTTCATGCGCTTGCTGCGTTGCGGAAGACTCATCCTGAGTGGCGGCTTACGCTGGCTTCGAGAACGCTGATGCGACTGCGCGCCACGGAGAGCCAGGCCGGCCTGACCCAGCGCCAGCGACGGCTGAACTTGCGCGGAGCGTTCACGGTTTCCGATCCTGCCGCGGTCACGCTGAAACACGTTTTGGTTATCGACGACATTTTTACCACTGGCTCGACCGCACGCGCCGCCGCTCAAGCGCTGGCCAAAGCTGGCGCTGCGTCTGTGTGGGTGGCTACTCTGGCCAGAGCCGGCCGTGTGCACGATAACCGCCGCAACGTTTCATTTCGATTAGACGATGCGGAGGACGATCTCGATTCTGCCGGTAAGTTGCCGGTCACGACTTTGCAAGGAGCAGGCATCTATTCATTGCACGACCAATCATCTTTTTGACGAGGGGAAAAAGGATGTCGCTGGGAAAAGCCATGATTCATGCACGCAAACAGAAGTCCATCGCCAGGGCCGCGGCGTTTGCCGGCGAGCAGGCGACTATCCACTCCGCACACATTTTGCAGATGCCGGTTCTGGTGCTGAATGCATCCTATGAACCGATTAATATTTGCGGCGCTCGCCGTGCATTAGTGCTGGTACTCAAGGGCATTGCGCGCACTGAGGAGGAACATGGGCTGGTGCTGCACGCGCAGCGCAGCCGCATTGCCATGCCTTCGGTAATTCGGCTGCTGGAGTATCGCCGCATCCCGTACCAGACACGCGCCCTCTCGCGTAAGAACATACTGCTGCGCGACCGCAACACCTGCCAATACTGCGGCGAGGCGCTGCCTCCGTCAGATCTTACTCTGGATCATGTGATTCCGCGCTCTCGCGGTGGTAACTCCACGTGGGAAAATCTTGTGGCCTGCTGCCACGATTGCAACCGCCGCAAGGGCAACCGAATGCTTCACGAGATTGATGACATGGCGCTGTTGCGCGAACCGCGTCCATTTTCGCTGCACACCAGCCGCCAGATTATGCGGATGTTAGGCCGCGGCGATGACCGGTGGAGAAAGTATCTTTTCTATTAAGCAAATGAAGTATAGGTATGAACGCTAGAGGGAAAAGGGGCTGCGCCGATTGGCGCAGCCCCTTTGTTTCGCCCGTCCGAAGCTACTGGTTCACTCCGCTTGCGAGGAATCCACCATCAACAACGAGCGTCTGTCCAGTAACAAACGACGCGGCATCGGAGGCAAGAAAGATTGCCGCTCCTATAAGTTCTTCCGTTTTGCCAAAACGACCCATCGGTGTCCGCATCAATAACTCCTGGCCACGCTGCGTACTGTCGAGCAATTTCGCATTCAAGTCGGTACGAAAGACGCCGGGAGCAATGGCGTTTACGGTAACTCCCTTCTTCGACCATTCCACAGCCAAAGAGCGAGTTAGTGAAGCTACGCCTGACTTGCTGGCTGCGTAGGCTGCTACTTCACTCAAAGCAACAAAGCAGTTCAAGGAAGTAATGTTGACGATGCGGCCATAGCCGCGATCCAGCATGTGTTTGCCGAAGACCTGGCACGCGCGCAGCGTCCCTGTCAGGTTTGTGTTGATGATATTTGCCCACTCTTCTTCCGGGAGGGTCAGCGTCGGAGTGCGCTTGATGATTCCCGCGCAATTGATGAGGATGTCAACTTTGCCGAAGCTCGTGAGCGTAGATGCAAGCAACTTCTCCAGCGAAGCGCGGTCGCATACGTCAGAGGCTATGCGAAGGGTCTTGCGGCCACGCTTCTCGATCTCGCTCGCGGTCTCCTCCACCTGCTGTTGGCGGCGCGCGGAGGCAATAACATCGGCGCCGGCATCGGCTACGCCAAGGCTTAGCGCGTGTCCTATCCCCGACGTCCCGCCGGTTATAACTGCAACTTTTCCTTCGAGGCTGAGAATTTCACTGGCCACAATCTTCTCCATTTCCGTCACTAACTTACCTTCATACAGAATACTTGCTGACCCTCAACTACGATTTTCCAAATTCGTTTCCTGGGTCAAAGCCGGTTGCGGTGTGCCCACAACCCCAATCCTGGGTTGGAGATGAAAAATATCTCTTCGCCTTCAACCTTATTCAAACCGAGACTGAGCTTTTGTGGCTCATAGCGAGTCAGCATCGTGTTTAGATCGCCATAGCTGAAACCGACGCCCTCAATCTCTTCCTTGCTGAGGGAGCCCGGACACCAGGTAATCTTGAAGCGTCCCTCGGACGAGCCGTGGATCAGGTGCGCGGCCGCGCTGAGGTCGGCGGCAAGATCGGCATTTGCATCTACCGCTTCAAGCGTTGCTGGGGTTCCGCGATAGCCGTATTTACGGATAAGTGTGTCAATCGTCTTGTCCTCACCAAATTCCTTCACGCCTGGAGCGAGAATGATTAACTCGGCGCCATCAGCCAGCGCCATGCGCGTGCGATAGATAGCCTTATTGCCGATCCATGTGGAGTGAAACTCGCGCGGGTCGAGATAGACTACGGCCTTCTTAATCGGCTCGTCGAGTATCTCGAAGTTCACCTTCAGACTTAGCGCGGCGGCCAGATTGAAGCACTCAATGTCGTCGCCGATATACAGTCCGCGTACGGCCAGCCCGTCGCCATCCTTGCGCCCAACCACAGTGAGTACGTAGACGATAGGCAGGTGATGCAAAAAATGATCGCAGGCATAGTTAAGCACATTGCGAACGGGATTGGCGGCCCGGCCCATGATCCGCTCCATTCCGTATACTGCGCCCAGATAGTGGCTGCGATTGATTCCCGCCGGGCCGCCTGTGCCTACCAGAATGTTCTTGTTGTAATTGGCCATGCCGATAACTTCATGCGGCACCACTTGGCCGATGGAAAGGATTAGGTCGAAACCGCCCTGCGAGATAAGTCGATTAACCTGGGCAGGCCATGCGTAATTCAACTTGCCTTCCGATTGCTCGCGAATAAACTCCGCTGGGACTTCACCGATTGTCTCGACATCAGCGCGCCAGTTATGAACGCGAAAGAGATTTTGCGGTGTCTCGCCGAACATGCGCGCAATCTGCGCGGGCCGCATGGCAGTGTGGGTACCGAGAGCTGGAAGAACTGCCTTGAGGCGTTCTCCGTAATACTCCCATGCATAGCGCGTCAGCTCGCCCGCGCGAGAGTGTTCGCGGCTCTGATCGGGAGGCACGGCAAGCACACTCTTCCGCTCGCCAAGCTTTGCCAGGCTTTCCGCAAGCAGGTCTTTCAACTGCTGCGGCGATAGATCGGACTCGGGGCTTCCAACTGCACAGTAGAGACTCATGCGATTAACTCCACCCTCTTTAGTCCAGGAGCGAGCACGACCATGATGAGCAGCGATAAGAGATAGACGCTGGCTGCGATGATGAAGAGGAGCGAATAGCTATGCCAGAATTGCAGAACGTGACCTGCTAATTGCATAAACAGCGCGCCGCCGATAGCGCCGGTCAGGGCGCCAATGCTGGTTACTGAGCCAACCTGGCTGCGCGGGAACATATCCGAGGTTGTGGTGAAAAGGTTACACGACCAGCCTTGATGTGCGGCCGCGGCCAGACTGAGCAGCCCGATTGCAACCCATTCAGAACTGGTGTAGTTGATCATAAAAACAGGAACGACAAGGCAGGCGCAGAGAAGCATTGCGCTTAGTCGCGCTCGCTGTGCAGTAAGCCCCAAACGGATAAAGGATGCGGGCAGATAGCCCCCATAGATGCTGCCGACAGTGGAAGCGCTATAGACGACGAAGATCGGCAGCCCCAAACCGATAAGTTGCACATGGAGTTTGTCGTGGAAGTAACCGGGTAGCCAATAGAGATAGAACCACCAGATGGGATCGGTAAGAAACTTCGGGATGGCAAACGCCCACGTCTGGCGGGTACCCCACAAACGGATACCCAACAATTCGGTCAACGACCACGACGTCCTGGAGGGTTCCACCTCTTCGACTGCCCCTTGGTTGACGTGAGCGAGTTCCGCGGCGGAGAGTGTTGGATGCTGGGTGGGTTTGTGAAATTTAAAAAACCACAACAGTATCCATGACGAGCTAAGAAAGCCTGTGACCAGAAATGCATAGTGCCAATTAAGGTGGAGGATTACCAGAGGCACGATAATGGAAGCGAGAATCACGCCTACATTGGCGCCACTGTTGAAGATCCCAAAAGAGAAGGAGCGTTCTTTCTGCGGGAACCACTCCGCATTTGCTTTGTTGGCCGCGGGGAAGTTGCCCGATTCGCCTAACCCAAGGAAGGAGCGGGCAATGCCGAACTGGAGCACCGAGTTGGCCAGCGAGTGGCCCATCGCTGCGAGGCTCCAGACGGCCATGATGACCATGTAACCGATGCGGGTTCCGACTTTGTCAACGAAGCGCCCGACAAAGATCAGGCCAATCGCATAGAAAAGGGTAAAGAGGGACATGACGTTTGCAAAGTCCACTTCAGTCATGCCGATGCCATGATTGGCAACACTCTGCATGAGGGTGGGCTTGAGAAGCCCCATTACCATGCGGTCCATGTAATTGATTGTTGTGGCGGCAAAGAGCATGGCGCAGATGGTCCAGCGCACGCGGCCGATCCGCGTGTTTGCGGACAGTTCCGTTGCCTCTTGCGCGTTTCGTTCCACTCTGCTCGTCATAATCTGCCTTACAACTTATATGCCTTTTTCACCAATCCGTATGTCA
>JBEKQD010000002.1:0-106691 GCA_049520075.1 Occallatibacter sp.
ATGAACGACAATTTGCACCAGTTACGCTGTTTTGGATGCGGGGCGCGCATCAAGGGCACGGAAGCCCAGCCGGACTTCCGTTGTGTCCAATGCGGCGACCTCTTTGAAGTGGAATACCCTGGCTGGAATGAGCGTGGCGGCCATGACCGTCCTAATCCCGGCGCGCTCAAATGGCTCTGGCGAGAGCGGCGCTGCTCCTCTGACGCGTTGGATCACTCCGGCGTCTGGCGCTTTCGCGAACTGCTGCCCATTTTGGAGAATTTTGACAATGCGGTCACTCTCTTCGAGGGCAATACACCGCTCTATCAGCTGAAGCGCGCCGCAAAGGCCCTGGGCATAGAACAGCTTTTTGCCAAGCATCAGGGAATGAATCCCACCGGCTCCTTCAAAGATACGGGCATGACTGCCGCAATGAGCGTGGCCAAAGAGCGCGGCTTCGAGTGGGTAGCTTGCGCATCCACCGGGAATACCTCTGCCGCCATGGCCGCTTATGCTGCGCGTGCCGGCCTGAAGTGCCTGGTGCTGATTCCCGATGGCAAGATCGCCTGGGGTAAGCTTTCGCAGGCAATGGATTACGGCGCGGTGACCTGCCAGTTGAAAACCGACTTCGACGGCTGCCTCCGCCTGCTGACTCAAATCGTGAAAGAAGAGCCAGTTTATCTGCTCAACTCGGTGAACCCTTACCGGCTTGAGGGGCAAAAGACGCCGGCCTTCGAGATTGCCGAAGCATTCGATTGGAAAGTTCCCGACCATCTGATTGTGCCCGGCGGTAATCTGGGCAATAGTTCGGCACTGGGCAAGGGCTTCCGCGAGCTGCAGGAACTGGGGCTGGTGACGCGGATGCCGAAGATATCCGTGATTCAGGCCGCCGGGGCAAATCCCCTGGTTCGCAGCTTCAAAGATCATCAGGCAGCAGCGCTGGAGCCGGTCGAAGCGCACACTCGCGCCACCGCAATTCGCATCGGCAATCCGGCTTCGTGGCGCAAGGCCGCGCGCGCCATTCAGCAGAGTGGCGGCTGGTGCCTGGATGTTACCGAAGCCGAAATCGCCATTGCTAAGGCAGAACTGGGCACTGAGGGCCTGGGCTGTGAGCCTGCCTCCGCAGTCACGTTAGCGGGGCTGAAAAAGCTTTGCGTCGAAGGCAAGATCGCATCCAGCGAGACGGTAGTTCTGGTACTGACGGGCCACACGCTCAAGGACGCCGACTACACCATCGAATTCCATAGAGGAACTCTGCTGAAAGAAGAGGAAGCCGTGGGCCAGGAAACGAAGATTGCCAGTCTGCAGCGCAACGCGGCAGCCGTGGAGGCCACGTCGGCTGCGGTTCTGGCGGCGATGAAGGACAGAGTGGGATGAGCGAAAGTTTGAAGGCAAGTCCTGGCAGTTTCCGGCTGCGTCTACCGGCCACCTCAGCCAATCTCGGCTCGGGCTTTGATGCCGCGGCAGTGGCCTTGGATTTCTACCTCGAGATTGATGCCGAGCCGGCTTCGGAGTTCTCGATTGCCGCAGCCGGTCGTAATCAGGAGCAATGCTCCCGCCTTGAAGACAATCTGATTCTCGAGATATACAAAGACCTGCTTCTTGGCAGCGGGCGGCCGGTGACCCCTCTCGCTATCCGTATGGTCAACGATATTCCGCTTGGCATGGGGTGCGGCTCATCGGCGGCCGGACGGCTGGCGGCCATTGCCTTGGCGGTTCATTTTGGCCGGCTCGGCTGGAGTTCAGAGCAGATTCTGGAGGGGGCTGCGGCACTCGAAGGCCATCCGGACAATGCTGCCGCCTGCTGGTTGGGCGGGTTTGTCACAACTGCCAGCGAAGGAAGAACAGTTCACGTGGCGCGCGTCGAGCCCCCGGCCGAATGGAGGGTCATCGTAGTTTTGCCCACTGAACCTTTGGCTACAACTAAGGCGCGCGCTATGCTGCCCGCGAACTACTCCCGCGCCGATGTGGTGGGCAACATTCAGTTCGTTTCGCTGCTGGGACTGGCTCTTGCTCAAGCGCGAGGCGACCTGCTGCGCGTCGCCATGCAGGACCGAATTCATCAGCCTTATCGCGCGTCCATTTGTCCATTGCTTGCCCCTCTGCTGCCGCTGGCTGGGCAACATGACATTCTGGGTGCTGCTTTAAGCGGTGCGGGGCCCTCGGTGCTGGTAATTGTCGGTAGTGAGGAGAGCGTGCCGCAAGCCGTGGCTGCAATTCGCAAGGCTGTTGAAGGGCAGAAAGAGCCGGAGCTTAGAGTCTGCCGGTTTGAGCCAAAGGGTGCAAACCAGTTCTTTTGACGCGCTGCAAGTGTAGTGAATGGGAGATTGCTTTTGGTTCATATCTATCTCTTGCTGGTAAGGTATCGATTTGTGTGTAATTTACAGCAGAAATGTTACTTTTTTGGGCTCAATTCGCCTCGGGCATGTTACTTCTTTTGTTACTCAAGATTACTTGCTTTTTACCCTTGGAACACCTAGATTCGCACCGTGGGCAGTTCTGGGGGAGGGCTGCTCTAGCGCTCGTGGTCCTTTTTAGGACCACGGGCGCTTTAATTTGCTCCTGACCCGAATGAACCATTTTATTTACAGCATCTTACATAGACTTCCCACCCTGCCCGACTCCTTCTGTCCAGGTTGAAGAGTACGCTAATGGGAGGATTGCGACTTTGCCATTGGCTGCCGCATCTCATTAACGTTCGGTTACCGCTACAATTGAAGTGCACAATGACCGCAAGGAGGATCATGGCTGGTTTGGGAGTTCTGGAAGTAAGCGATGCAACGTTCGACCAGGAGGTGCTCAAGAGCGAGCAGCCGGTTCTGGTGGATTTCTGGGCCGGGTGGTGCGGTCCCTGCAAGGCTATCGGGCCGATAGTCGAGGGCATGGCCGCAAGCTATGCCGGCAAGCTGAAAGTGGCCAAGGTGAATGTGGACGAGAATGGAGCCACACCGTCGCGTTATGGTATTCGCGGCATTCCGGCTCTCTTATTTTTCAAGGGTGGCAAAGTTACTGACCAGATCGTTGGCTTTGTTCCGCAAGACGTGATCGACGAGAAGATCCAGCGTCTGTTGGCGTAATCTCTAAGGCATTTTGTCTGCGGACGGGCACCAGCAAAAGGTCCGGCGAGAGCCGGGCCTTTTGCTTGTTTAAGAACAGGGAACTGGAAGAGCGGGTTACCGGTACTTGCGCAGAACGCCCAGAACACGGCCTTGGATCGCCACCTGCGCGGCAGGAACATAGATAGGATCCATCTCCACGTTTGCGGGCTGCAGCCGCACTCGATTGCCCTCGCTGTAAAAGCGCTTCAGCGTGGTCTCGGAGCCATGCACCAGTGCCACCACGATCTCGCCCTGACGCGCGGTGCGCGTGCGCTCCACCAACACATAATCTCCGCTGATGATGTGCTCGTCGCGCATTGAGTCTCCGCGAACTTCGAGAGCAAACACATCCCGGTTGCCCACCACATCATGCAGCGAGATGCTTTCCTCGGTCTGCATCGCCTCCACGGGGAATCCTGCGGCGATGCGCCCCACAAGCTGCAGCCGATCGCTCGCGCGAGTACGCGTCCCCGGCGGCAAGACGTCAATCGAGCGACTGCGGTTATGCACGCGATCCAGCAGCCCCTTCTTTTCTAGGTTTGTAATGTGCTTGTGCACCGTTGCCAGGCTTTTCAGCCCCATGCCACGCGCGATTTCCTCGAACGACGGTGAGTAGCCATTGCGCGTTACAAACGATTCCAGGAAGTCGAGAATCTCTTTTTGCCTTCGAGTGACAGCCATGCGCGAATTATAGCGAATAAAAAGCGAACCGTGTCAACTCTTTTTTCGTCTATTTTTCGGTTACTGCGCAAACTGGCTTCTTAACGCTCCATTCAGGTGCTCGAGATGCTCGCTCATGCGGAGAAGATTCTTCGCACCATGAGCCTCGCCCACGTGACAATCCGGCTTCAGCAGTCTCAGTAACGTGGTTTGTGTTCAGAACGCATCGATTCTACCTAATGCAAAGCGCAGGAACTGCCGATATGAAGCTATGATGCGCCTGCGCTGGAATTATTCGCCGGTCGCAACTCTTTGAGGCCAAATGATTTCGATAAAACAGTATCTTGACCAGACGCAAGTGGAGTCCGATGAGCCGGACGAGCCGGAGACTAAGGCTCTTCTGCCGGTAACCGTCGCTGCTTACCGCTCTGCGTTGGTGGAGATGGGCAACTCCGGCTTCGACGCCTGTCCGGCTCTGGGCGGGGAATTGAAGCAGGGCCTTGGCAGATTAAGCGAGAAGCTTTCCAGGGAGGTTTCCTGCAAAGCGGTAAAAGAGACCGAGAGCGGAGTGCGGGAAGAACTGCAGGGCTGGGGACGGCGTGCGGCCATGCATTACCGTCAACAGACAAGCGAAGTTAAGGGGATATTGCTGGAGATGGCCCGTGCCGCTGAATCAGTGGGCGAGCGGGATCAGCGATGCGCCCATCAGATCACCGAAGTTACGACGCGGCTTAAAAGTATTGCCAATCTGGAAGACCTGACCGAGATTCGGGACTCGATCAGACAAAGCGCTTCGGAATTGAAGACCTCGATAGACAGGATGACCGCCGAAGGCAAAGCCGCAATCGACAAGCTCAAGGCTGAGGTCACAACCTATAAGACCCGCCTGGAAGAGGCTGAAGAAATTGCTTCCCGTGATGCGCTCACCGGTTTGGCCAGCCGACTCGCCGTGGAAGCCCGAATCGAGCAATCCCTCCAAACCAGCTCCCCATTTTGCATCGCCATCATCGACATTAACGAGTTTAAGCGGGTAAATGACAAATATGGTCATCTGGCTGGCGATGAGCTGCTGAAGCAGTTTGCTGCAGAGCTGCGTTCCGTATGCCGCTCCACAGACACCATCGGTCGATGGGGCGGTGATGAGTTCATCTTGATGCTGCATTGCGGCAGCGCCGAGGGCGCCGTGCAAATTGATCGTCTTCGGAAATGGGTGTTCGGAAACTATACCGTTCAAACGAGTACAGTCCCTGCAAGACTGCAGGTTGACGCCTCCATCGGCATGGTAGAGCGGCAGGCCGGCGAGTCGATGAAGGAACTGGTCGCGCGCGCCGATGTCGAAATGTATCGTGATAAAACAGCCTCACGGAAAAACAAGAGCCAGCGCTCGTGATCTCTTGATCGTCTGCTGAAAGCCTCCAGGTGCCTCGCGAGTAAAGCAGATTGAAGTGGCGACCCGGTTCATAAACCCGGCTGCCGAGGCACGCCTCCATTTCGGGAACTCCCCCACATCAGTGCCAATTCTGGAATCCCCTCTCGTCCTTTTTTCTTTCCAATCTTGAAGTCCGTTCCCTCTCGAAGCATGGTGAAGAGGTGCCGTTCGTTAACGCGCGCTAAGCCGGACGGGTGGAATGCGAGAGAGGCGCCGCGAATTGAGGGCGCTGAAGTGAAGAAAGGTTGCCATGAGGTTATTGATCGCCGAAGACGACAAGGCGCTGGGATTGTTTCTGAGCCGGGGTTTAGAGGCCGACGGGCATCGTATTCGTCTGGCCTATGATGGAGCCGCCGCCGTAGAGGCATTTCGTCAGGAGATGCCCGACCTGACCATTCTCGATCTCAACATGCCGATCAAGGACGGTGAACAGGTGCTCGAAGAAGTCCGCGCAATGGATACTGATCTGCCGGTCCTTGTGCTGACCGCCCGGCAGGAAGTGGACACGCGCATCCGCTGTCTCGATCTCGGGGCCGACGACCTAATGATCAAGCCATTCAGCCTGCACGAACTGCGAGCTCGATGCCGGGCCTTGCTGCGCCGCAAGCGCGAAGCGCGCCTGTTGTTGCGCGCTGGCGACCTTGAATTGGACCGTCTGGAGCACACAGCCCGCCGCTCTGGCGAATTTATCACCCTCACCAACAAGGAATTCGCCCTGCTGGAACACCTGATGCTCAATCGCGGCCAGTGTGTCTCGCGCGTCGAACTGTTGGATTCGGTCTGGAATTTGGAGCCGACGCAGACCACCAATATCGTCGACGTTTACGTCAACTACCTCCGCCGCAAGCTCAAGGATCCGCCTCCTGGGCAACTGATCCGCACGGTTCGCGGGCAAGGTTATACGGTGCCGCACGAATCTGAGCTTGCGCTCTCCGGTCTGACTTTGCTCCCGTTACCGGCAATTGCGCCGTCGGTAGCCGCGCCCATTTTTGAAGCGCACTGATTCTTGGCTCACTGCAGCCCATCCACTTTACAGGAGAATTCTTATGGTGACCGTTCCCGTTCCTACTCTGCCTTTCGCCAATCGCATCCGTCCGCGCACCGCGCTTGTGGCGAGCGCTGATCGCAGTTTTCGTCAGCGGCTCTCCGAGACCCTTACCGGCCTGCGCTGGCAGGTACGCGAGGCCGAAGGAGGCGCTCAGGCCTGGGCAGAGGCAGAAGTTGCTGCGCCTGAGGCTGTCATTGTCGATTCGTGGCTGCCCGATCTCGACCTCGCCGAGTTTCTCAAAGATTTTCGCGCATTTTTTCCGGATGTGGATCTGGTGACCACCTGCGGCTCTGTCGCGCAGGAGAGCCCGCGGGGCCCTTACCGCCAGGAATTGCTCTACGCGCTGCGCCGCACGCAGGATAACGACACGGCGATCTGGAACGCCGCTCCAGCGCTCAATAGATTGAGCGCGCCGGTCGATTCAAAGCATGTCAGTCCGTGGCCGGTCCCTGCGCTTCCCGCCGCTGTTCCGCCGGCTTTTCCGCTTCAAAGCGTTTCTTCAGTCGAGGTTCATCCTCCGCCCTCGGTTCCGAAACCTTTGCCGATCGCAGTGACTCTGCCCGCCTCGATCATTGAGCCCAAGTCCTGCGAACGGCTGCCTGATCTGATCGGCAACGCTCGATGCATGCTCGATATTAGCCGCCGCGTCCGTCTGGTGGCCCCGCGCCCAACCCCGGTATTGATCGAAGGACCAACCGGCTCGGGCAAGGAACTGGTAGCCGAAGCCGTACACCGGCTTTCGACGCGCAGCCGCAAGCCGTTTGTCGCCATCAACTGCGCGGCTATTCCCGAGGCCCTACTCGAGGCTGAGCTCTTCGGTCATACCCGCGGCGCATTTACCGGAGCGGTGCAGGGGCGCGTGGGGCGGATCGAAGCGGCCGATGGGGGCACTCTGTTTCTGGACGAGATCGGCGAAATGCCGCTGGGGCTGCAATCCAAGCTGCTGCGCTTTGTCGAGTGCGGAGAGTTGCAGCGTGTCGGCGAAAACGAGTCCGTGAAGGTGGATGTGCGCATCATTGCCGCCACTCATCAGGTGCTAGCCCAACAGGCGCAGAGCGGCGGATTCCGCGCTGACCTTTACTATCGGTTGGCTGTATTTCTCATCCGCACTCCGTCGTTGGCCCAGCACGCGGAGGATCTGCCGCTGCTGGTTAACCACTTTCTCGCACGCATGGGCCGCGAGGCCCCTGTAAAACAGCTCGACGAGGGAGCCATGGCCAAGCTCGCGAGTCACGACTGGCCGGGAAATGTCCGCGAACTCGAACACGTGTTGGAACGGGGCGCAATTCTGGCCGGCGATGACGCAATCATGACTGCGCGAGAGATCGACTTCGGGCTATCTATCAACTGACCACGCTCCTCATGGCAACCCTAAGCGTTGACGCAAGATCAGTTGGTCCGATTACTAAACCAGCACGAGGGAGAATTCGATGCAAATGCAGGTTGAAACCCAGCTCGGCGATCAGATTGCCCGCTATCTTGATCTGGCCACCGCGGAAACGAAGCTGACCGCGGCCAACATGGCCAATATCGACACCCCCGGCTACAGGGCCGTGGGCATGGACTTCGAAGCCGAGATGCGCGAGGCGATGACCGACGTGAACAAGGGACGCGCCGCCCGGCCGGTGCGCGTCAAGGCAGTAGACGGCTTGATAGCGAGACCGGACGGCAACAACGTCTCCATGGACCGTGAAGGCCTGAACCTGGCCGAAGCGCAACTGAGATTCAAAACCGGCGTGGCTCTGCTCCGTCAGGAGTACCAGCGCACCATGGACGCTATCCACGC
The DNA here is from genome assembly GCA_049520075.1 of Occallatibacter sp. Classification (GTDB taxonomy): domain Bacteria; phylum Acidobacteriota; class Terriglobia; order Terriglobales; family Acidobacteriaceae; genus Telmatobacter. Next base: position 8,001 of record JBEKQD010000002.1, read on the forward strand.
CGACAGCAAGTAGGCGGCAGAGCAAAATCCGGACCTCGGCTGATTAAAGGAGGGCAGTATGAACCTGTTTGCGATGATGGAAACTTCGGGCAGCGCCATGCAGGCCGAGCGAATGCGTGCCGAAGTAGTGGCAGCCAACATGGCCAACGCCGAGACGACGCGTACCTCATCAGGCGGTCCATACCGCCGGCAGCATGTCGTTTTTGCCGCTAATTCCGGCAATCCCGAGTTTGCCGATACGCTGACCGACGCGTCGGGGACTTCGGCATTGGGCAGCGTTTCCTCGTCGCTTTTGCCGCAACTCTCATCGAGCCTGAACAGCTCCCTCAATGACGCGCTGATTGGTTCGGGGCCGACGGCGCCGGGCGTGCATGTTGCAGCGGTGGTCGAGGACACTTCTCCTCCGCTCAAGCGTTATGACCCCGGACATCCGGATGCAGGACCGGATGGGTATGTATCCTTTCCAGACATTAACCCCCTCACAGAGATGGTGGACCTGATGGGGGCTACTCGTGCTTATGGCCTCAATAGTTCCGCCGTACAGGCAGAGAAGGGCATGATCTCTTCGGCATTAGAGATCGCCAAGTCGTGATTGTCGGCGTCTTGGCGAGGCATCGCTAACTAACGGAAGCAGCAGGAGGAACGATGATACCCGCAATCAACCCAATGACAACCGCGACTCAGGCGTTTGAAGGCCTGGCCGGCGCAGGCGCGCAAACGGCCGCTACTTCGACCGGCGCAGGCGCGGCGGCGAGTCCGTTTTCCGATTTGCTGACCGACGCGGTTGGGCAGGTGAATCAGCTTGAGGAACAGGCGCGCACAGCAGTCTCCGGTCTCATGACCGGCTCCGGCGTGGATGTGCATCAGGCGATGATTGCAACTCAGAAAGCAAACATGAGCTTCGAGTTGGCGTTGGCGGTGCGCAACAAAGCTGTTCAGGCTTACCAGCAAGTCATCGGGATGCAGTTTTAGCGGAATATGGAGACGGACATAAAGCGGCGGCGAGGGATTTAGGCCGTGGCAAGTGACAAATCACTTACCACTGTTCTCTGAAAGCGGCGGGAAACGGAGATCATGGCGACTGGAACACAATTGGAGAAGAGCGCACCGTTGATGCCAGGGCAACCCCAGTTGACCGACCGGCTGGCTGGCCTTTGGGGCCGGGCACGGGTCAGTTGGGCCGGAATGCCGCCGGCGCAGCGTAGCTGGATGCTGCTGGTGGCTCTCCTGCTTGCCTCGTTGGTTGGAGGCTTGTTCTGGTACGGTCTGCGGACGGACTGGCGCATCCTTTACGCCGATATGGACCCGGATGATGTGCGTCAGGCCAGCCAGGCTCTCTCGCAGGCGCAGATTCCTTTTGAGCCTTCTTCTAACGGCGCCGGTCTTATGGTGCCTGCCGCTCAGCTGGACAAGGCGCGGCTGTTGACTGCTGCCAAAGGCCTGAAGAGCGGGCGGCTGGGCTTTGAGATCTTCGACAAACCCAACTGGGTGGGTTCAGAATTCGACGAACAGGTCAACTATCAGCGTGCGTTGGAAGGGGAACTGGAGCACACCGTTGGCTCGCTCTCTGATGTCGAATCGGCGCGCGTCCACCTGGTAATGCCCCATGATTCTCTCTTCCGCGAGGCGGAGCGGCCAGCCAAGGCTTCTGTTGTGCTCAAGCTCCGCCATCGTTCTCTGGCTGACGGTGAGCCCGATGCAATTCGCAACCTGGTCGCCTCAGCCGTAGACGGGCTGACACCTGATCGCGTGGTGCTGGTCGATGCTGCCGGCAACCTTCCGCTCGGTCCCAAGACGGCCGAAGCGATTCAGTTGAACGCCGAGCAGGCTCTGGAACAGAAACTGATTGCGACTCTGGAGCCGGTCACCGGCGTGGGCAACGTGCGAGCCTCGGTGACTTTGGACTACGACCCCGCGGCCACCGATGAAACGCAGGAAAGCTACGACCCGGATCAAACTGTGACACTCTCGATGCAGCGCACCGAACAATCCTCCGGCGCGCAGCCGATAGCTGCCGGCGTGCCCGGTACCGCCTCGAACGCTCCCAACTCGCAGGCATTGCCCGTTTATCCGCAACAGACCAGCGGGACGCAGAGCGCAAAGAGCGAGTCGGGAACCTACGGGGCATCGAAGACAATCCGGCATGTAATTGAGGGGCCGGGCAGAGTGCGGCGGCTGACCGCAGCGATTGTGGTGAATGACCGGCTGCTTGAGCCGGCGTCTCAGGGCAAGGCGGCGCAATGGCAGCCTCGTTCGGCCGAAGAGTTACGGAACCTGACGGCGCTGGCGCAGGCCTCTGTGGGGTTCGATGGGTCGCGCGGCGACGTGCTAGAGGTCGAGGATCTGGCCTTCGAGGAAAACCGCTTGCGGCAGCCCGTTTCACTGCCCCGCCAATTGCTTGCCACGGCGGAGGGATCGCCGGTCTTGATCAAGTACGCAGCCCTGCTTATCGGCATTCTGGTGGTGGTTGCCTTCGGGGTGCGTCCCGCCCTGCGCCACGCCCGGCTGGCATCGGAATCGCCAATCGAAGCAGGGGTCAGGGAACCGCCAGGCCATGCCGAAGTTACTGAACCGCGCGCGCTCCGCCCGTCAGAACCGGTCGAGGTGGACCCCGAGCGGCTCAGGGCCCAAGAGATCTTCGAGCAGGTAACCGGCCATCTCAAGCGAGAACCCACGCAAAGTTCCCGACTGTTACAGAGCTGGATTCACTCCGACTAAGAGACTACGAGTTAAGCGATAGAGCGAAAGGGCCGAGATTTTGTCCGAGCAGGGAAGCCAAAGCGGAGCACTACGGCGCCAACAGTCGGCGAACATGAGCGGCGTGCGCAAAGCGGCTGTTCTGCTCGTAGCCGTGGGCGAGGAGTCGGCCAAGGAGATTCTGCGCGCACTGCCTGAAGCGGACGTACAGCGGCTTACCGAGGAACTGGCCGAACTGCGCGGCATCGCGCCCGAGGTATCTGCCGGGATACTGGAGGAGTTCTGGGAACTTCTCGAGACCCAGAATTTTATGACCCACGGCGGGCTCGACTACGCGAGCCGTCTTCTGATGGAGACCTTCGGCAAAGAGCGCGCCGACGATCTGCTCATGCTGGTGCGCCGTTCGCAGGAGGCGGCCCAGGGCAATCTTGCCAAGCTGCAGCGAACCGATCCTCAACAGTTGGGCAAACTGCTCGACAGCGAGCACCCGCAGACCATCGCTTTGGTGCTGGCTCACCTCGATCCGCGCCGCGCCTCGATGGTGCTGGACAGCCTGAGCGAAGAGCACAAAGTTCTCTCCATCCAGCGGCTGGCCGAGATGCGCCAGTTTTCGCCCGAGATGGCGCAGAAGGTGGCGCACATCCTCCACCGTCGCCTGGAAAATGTCGGGGACACAGCACGCAAGAGCTATTCCGGCTTCAAGGCAGTGGCGGATCTGCTCAACCGGCTGAATGCCGAGGAATCGAAGAAGATTCTCGAGACCATCGAGGATGGCCAGCCAGAGCTGGCCCTCTCCATTCGCAACCTGATGTTCACGTTCGAAGACCTGGTGACGGTGCCGCCGGCCACTATCCGCGAGATTGTCTCTGGAGTAGACAAGCGGCAGCTGGCGCTCGCCTTGCGCGGAGCCAAAGATGACCTGCGCGCCCAGATCTTCAAATCCATGAGTTCGCGGGCCGTCGAGATGCTGAAGGAAGACATGGAGGTTTTCGGCCCGGTGCGCTCCCGTGAGGTGGCGCAAGCTCAACAGGAGATTCTCAATCTGGCGCGGCGTCTCGAAGCCGAAGGCAAGGTCATTCTCAAACTGGAAACCGGCGACGAGATGCTGGCGTAATAACGAACAGTGATTAGTGGACGGCGGTGGGGTTCCGGTGTCATTGCGCTTTTGCCGATCACTAGCCACTAACCACTGAAGGAGGAGCTCTTTGCAACAGGTGGAATCGGCGACGGGCAAGAGCGCTCAAGCGCGCATCGAGGTCTTCGATTACATCGCTTGCCCCGATGCGCCTTCGTTGCCGGAGTGGACTGGTTGGGCCAATGCGGAAGATGCCGAAATCAGCGTAAGCAAGACGGGCGCTGCACCTGCCAGCGATGCGGAGGACGAGGCAGCCGAGACACGGCTGCGCGCTGAGTTCGACGCACAGCTCGCGGAGGAGAAGCGCCGGGCCTTTGAGGCGGGGCGCGAGCAGGGCCGCTTGATGGAGCGTGAAGCACAGAGCGGTTCGGAGGCCATGACGCAGCAGCAACGCGCAAAACAAGCCGCCGAACTCATCGGAAATTTTACCGAGGAGCGAGACCGCTATATGGGAGCGGTCGAGCACGAGGTCGTGAAGCTGGCGCTGGCTATCGCAGCGCGCATTCTGCGCCGCGAGGCGCAAATGGACCCGCTGTTGCTGACCGGAGCGGTCCGTGTGGCGCTGGGACAACTTTCCGGATCGACTAAGGCACGCATTCGTGTGCCTGAGGCAGAGCTCGATTTATGGCGCGAAGCGATCGCGCTTGTGCCAAATCTTGCCGTCAGGCCGTCAATAAGTGCCGGTGAAGGAATGCTGCTGGGCGACTGCGTGATCGAGACGGAACTGGGCTCGGTAGATCTGGGAATTCGCTCTCAGCTAGGAGAGATTGAACGGGGCTTCTTTGACCGCGCAGGTAGCGCCAGTTCTGCTCATTCAAGTTCCGATGCCGCCGAGCCCGCTTTAGCCGCTGTCAGCACAGGCGCGGAGAGCCGAGCATGAGCCCGATTCTTGACCGTTACTTTTCCCGGCTTGAGCGCGGCCAGCCCTGGCGCTGGCGTGGGCAGGTGCTGGAATCGGTGGGCCAGACAATCGAGTCGGCGGGGCCGCTGGCATCGGTTGGTGAATGTTGCGAAATTCATGATCAATTCGGCCGTGCACACCTGGCCGAGGTGATTGGATTTCGCGGTACCAATGTGCTCTCGATGCCCGTCGAAAGCACTGAGGGAATCCGCTACGGAAATCGTGTGGAAGCCTTGAATGTCCACCCCGAAATCGAGGTAGGGCCCGCTCTTATGGGCAGGGTGCTGAATGCGTTGGGTGATCCCATCGATGAAGGCCGCCCGCCGGCTGTCGTCCGGTCGCTGCCGTTAGAGGGGGTAGTGAGGCAGCCGCTGGACCGCGCGCCGATTCGCATCCCTCTGGGCACTGGAATTCGTGTTCTCGACGCGCTTCTGACCGTGGGCCGCGGGCAGCGCGTAGGCATCTTCGGTGGATCGGGCGTGGGCAAAAGCACGCTGATCGGCATGATGACCCGCAACACCGAGGCGGATGTGACGGTTGTGGGCTTGGTAGGCGAACGGGGGCGCGAGGTGGGCGAATTTCTAGAGGATTCGCTGGGTGGCGAAGGCCGCGCGCGCTCAGTGGTTGTGGTTTCGACCTCCGACCAGTCGCCGCTGATGCGCATGAGGGCGGCCTTGTCGGCTACCACCATCGCTGAGTTCTTTGCCGCTCAAGGCAAGCATGTGCTTCTAGTGCTGGATTCACTCACGCGCTTTGCCATGGCCGCCCGTGAGATTGGCCTGGCTGCCGGTGAGCCTCCCACAGCCAAAGGGTACACGCCTTCTGTTTTCAGCCGCCTCGCCCGGCTGCTCGAGCGCGCTGGGCAGTTCCATGTGGGCTCCATTACCGCCTTCTATACCGTGCTGATGGAGGGCGATGATCAACAGGACCCGTTAGTGGACGCCGTTCGGTCGCTGCTCGACGGCCATGTGGTGCTTTCGCGCGTGCTGGCAGCGGAAGGGTGGTATCCCCCCATTGAGGTGCTCGACTCGATAAGCCGGCTGATGCCGGTTGTCACCCAACCCGAGCATCGTGAGCATGCCGCGCTGGTGCGCCGCCTGATGGCCATCTATGCACGCAACGAAGACCTTGTGCGCATAGGAGCCTACAAGCAGGGCGCTGACCCTGATCTGGACCGCGCGCTACGTGCCCGTGGAGCGATGCGGGCATTCATGACCCAGGACTCGCTCGAGCAGGTCCGCTTTGCAGAGTGTGTACGCCGGTTGGCCGAGCTAGCCGGGGAGGTGTAATTTATGGCCGTTTCGCGCGCGTTACGTCGTCTGTTTCGCATTCGGGATCTTCAAGAGGAACAGAGCAGGATCGTTCTGGAGTCAGCAATGGGCGAGTTGCATTGTCTGGAGAACGCGATGACGGCTGCCTTCAAGCGAGATCGCCAGGGCCGGAGCCTGGTCCAGGTCAGCGCGCAAACCGGCGAACTGCCCGACCGGCTTGCCGGTCTCGAGGAGACACGTGCGGCCAGTCGTCATGCTGCCGCGCTCTCGCCGCGAATCGATGCCGCGGGCGAAGAAGTCACGGGTCAGCGTCAGGAATTTCTTTTGAGGAGGGTGGAGCGCCGCCAGGTCGAAACCCTGATTCAGGAGACCGAGGCGCGGGAGGCTGTTGAGAGAGGCCGGCGCAGCCAGCAGGCGCTCGACGATTGGTACGGCTCTCGGTGCCGGAGCGAAGACGGCGGGAAACGAGCCGACGATGAACCAGATCCGCTCGGCACGAGAGCGCTCATTTCTCCGGCGAACGACAGTTCTGAATTGGCCATCTCCCGAGATGCGTGCATTGCAGGGAAATATTGAGCGAAAACACATGCCGAGTAGGCCTCGGCTTCCTGAACGAGGATTGCCGGTTCCATTTCTGACAACGCTCTAACCTACCGTCCAGGCTTTTGGCACGACTCCTGCTTTACCCTCCGCATGACCGTTGCAGTCGCAATCGAGATTGGATCGGGGAGAACTCAAACGTCGGGCGCGAACAAGGCGCAAAGCCCTCGGCTCGCTACGCTGGCGAATCAGGGTTTGTCGCAGCCGGTTGCTTCTGGTACGGAGAGCTTTCGCGCTGGCTGGCAATCGCTGCTGGCCTCACTCAGCTCTGATGCGGAAGGTCGCAGCGGGACCGCGAGCGCAGCAGATCAGAGCTCCACATCCGTCGAGCCGTCGCCGGTGGATACCGCAGGAAAATCCTCCGCAGCCACTCTGGCTTCGATTGTCGGTTCGAGTTTGTGGATGACCCAGAAAACAGAGAAGGGAACTGGAGCAGCGAGCGCGGAACTAAAGTTGGCTCAGCCTGGCGGTCAAACAGTATCCTCCGCGGTTCGATCCGCTTTGGACATTCAGAAAACACCCGCCAGCAAAGAAGCGAAAAGAGCGACAGCCAATCAGGAGTCCGAATCTGCTGCCGACTCGCGGCTTTCTCACTCAGTAAAGTTCGTCGGGCCAGATGTGACGGTAGCCGTGCCTTCGCCACGGATGGCCGCGGAAGCTGCCGCGAGTTTCCCCCAGGCTGGCATGTTGGTAGCTTCTGCCAACCCCGTAACGCATGGCTCGGATATGACGTCAGAATCGATTTTGGAGAGCAGCCGCACAGACAATTTGTCTGATCTATTTGTCGATCCCTCAACCGGGTTTGCTCCAGAAAACCTTAGTTCGCAACCGCTCAACCTGAACTCTGCTGGCAGAACAGCAAGCGCGTCCGCGCAAAAAACGGTCGGCGAAAAAGAACTGCCAGCAGCGGCCAAAGACGAGGTTCCTCCGGTCGGGTCGCACGCGGAAGGTGGGAACACACCCGCTGCCGGCGAAATCCCCACTCAAGCAGCGGCGCCGAGTCTGGCGACTGTGCAAGCATCGAGCCAAGAGCAGCCTCTCCCGCATAACGCCAACCTTGCGAAGCCGATTTCGGCCGGCCAAATCCTGCCCCAGACGCAGGTACCGGATCAAAGTGAGATTCAAACACAGATTGGAGCGAAAGCACTTCCGGTTGCACAAGACAGCCGAGATTTGAACTCACCACCAATAGCCGCCAACATCGGCTTATCCGATCAGCTGCTGGCCGCAGCAGGAATTCAAAGCAAGTCTGGCTCCACCGACGGGAAAAGGCTCTCAGCCTCTGAGCCGCTGCAGTCTGCCCGTGGAACGGGGAAATCTGATTCTTATCAGCGTAGAAACCACGTCATGCAACGCCAGCCCTTTGGCGCCGCCGAGGATGCATCCGTTTTGACGCGCGCTGTAGCTGGCGCGGCAGGAGCTTCAAGCACATCTGACGGGCCGGGGCCACATGCGACTGCGGCGACAAGCGAGCCTGACTCCCGCGAAGCTTTCGCGACCCTCGATGCAGGGGGAGCAACAGGGAAGCCGACGTGGATTCATGCCGGGGCGCAGCGCGCCGAAGCAGGGTTTAAAGACCCGGCACTGGGATGGGTAGGCATTCGTGCGGATGCGAGCGGTAGTGGCGTTCATGCTGAGTTGGTGGCCAGTTCCGCCGACGCAGCCCAGACGCTGGGTGGTCACCTGGCAGGCCTGAACGCATATCTTGCCGACCACCACACGCCGGTAGAAACCCTCACGCTGGCTTCTTCCGAGAGTGGGTGGAGTGCATCCGGCAATGACATGGGCTCAGGAGAGGGGACGCAGCAAGGGGCAGGGCATCAGACCGGCCAAGAGACAACGCAAAATGCAGATTCCGAGACTCAATTCGCTTCGTCAACAACATCAGAGTTGCCCGCATGGTCTGTTGGCCGGGACAGAAACACACAAGCAGCAAGGCTGGACGGAAACCACATTTCGGTAATGGCTTAAAAAGAGACAATTTGGGCGATCAACCTAGTGGCAGAAACCAGGAAACTGGAGTGCAGAAACGCGGCAAACAGATCGCAGAAGGGCTCGATAGGGAACAGGAATGATCAAGGAGAGAAAATGGCAGCGGCAATCTTGAATCACCATATGACGGCGGCGCAGGCTCTCTCAGCCAAAGCCGCGGCGCCCGCGGCTTCGGCTGCAAGCACCCCTTCCGCAAGGGCGAATGCAACCAGCAACGCGAGCAGCACAAGCAGTACTTCAAGCAGTGACTCAGCCACCATCTCAGCCAACGACTTTCTCACCCTACTGGTGACTGAGATGCAGAATCAGGATCCAACCGCCGACACCGATCCCAACGAATACATCAACCAGTTGGTTAACGTGAATAGCCTGGAGCAACTGATCTCGATCAACCAGACGTTAACGACGGATCTGGGCAGCTCCACAGCCGCTGCGAGTGGTAGCACACCCTCCGCTCAGGCCAGCAACGCACGAGCACCGTCTCAGTCGTCCTCAGCCGGCACAGCAACAAGCCTTCCGGGCGCCCTGAATACAGCTGCAACGCAATTGGCTCCAGGCAATCTCGGCATTCCCGCGCCCAATTCCGCGGCACAGAGCGTAGCTCAGGCTCTCAGCGGGCGGCCACGCGTGCAGTAGCGACCCGCGGACCTGCGACAGCCACAAATCCTGTTTACCCGCCGGCCGGCAAAGCCTGCGTCAAATGCAGATGCACTTGAAAGGAGATCCACCATGCCCAACTTTGACATCCCGCTCAGCGGACTGAACGCCGATTCTACGGCGCTGAACACAATAGCCAACAACTTGTCCAATATGAACACTACAGCCTTCAAGGCGCAGACCACAAACTTCAGCGACCTGTTTTACCAGCAAGTGGGCACGGCCGGTTCCGGAGATGAGATTCAGCAGGGAACCGGTGTGCAGGTAGCCTCGAACAGCACTGACTTTACTGGCGGCACGAACGCTTCGACCGGTGTCTCGACAGATGCTGCAATTAACGGCACAGGTTTCTTCGTCCTGGACGGCGGAAATGGCAGCCAGCTTTACACGCGCGACGGCGATTTTCAGGTCAGTTCCGACGGTAAGCTGGAATCCACTTCAGGACAACCGGTCATGGGATATTCCGCAACCAACGGCGTAATCAATGCCAACGGTGCGTTAAGCGATATTACGATTCCGACCAGCGGGGTAATGGCGCCTTCGGCGACGACAACATTCAGCATGACGCAAAATTTGGACTCTGCGGGCTCCTCAGCCTCCGGTCCTGTCACTGTCTATGACTCGCTGGGCAATAGCTACGTTGCCACCGTGAACTACACCAAGACTGGAACTAATACATGGACCTACAGCATCTCCATGCCCGACAAGCTGACACCCGCCTCGACGACCACAGGCGGGACCACAACGATCAACTATGACTTTGGGGCGAGCGGCGGCACATTGGCCACCGTCGATACAGGATCAAGCTTGACGATTACCGCGCCGGCCACAGCCGGCGGCACGGCAACCACTGCGCTGCCGACTTTCACGGGCTCTCCAGAGACGGTAGCCGACTATGTGAGAGATCTGAATACAGCGCTGGGAGCGGCCGGCATCACTGTTGGAGCGGGGGGTGTAACGGTCTCTTCCACAGCTGCGGGTGTGCTGACAATCTCCGGCGCAAATGTCTCTACCAGCGGAACCGTGATTCAGGATCCGGTCAGCGCCAATACTACAGGCACGCTAACCTTCAATTCGAGCGGCAACCTTGTTAATCCAGCTGGGGATGTGAGCGGTATCAGCTTCTCCGGGCTCTCCGACGGTGCAGCCGCGGTGAATATGACATGGGATATAGCAGGAAGCGCTGGCACCGGGAACATCACCCAGACCGCATCTGCCAACTCGACCACATCGCCCAGTCAGAATGGATATACAGGTGGCGAGTATGAGAGCTTCAGCATAGGCTCCGACGGCACCGTGTCGGCAACGTACTCGAATGGTCAAAGCCAGAACGTTGGGCAATTAGCGCTCGCCACAGTAACGAACGAGCAAGGACTCGCCGACTTGGGCTCGACCGAGTACCAGACTACAGCCGCCTCAGGTCAGGCCTCGGTAGGTGTGGCCGGCACGGGTGGGCGCGGCACCATTCAGGGGAGTTCCTTGGAGGCTTCCAATGTCAACATCTCCGCCGAGTTCTCTGACTTGATCGTTGCGCAGCGCGCATTCGAAGCCAACTCAAAAGCAGTAACCACCTTCGACTCCATCACGCAGGAAACGATTAACATGATTCACTAAGCTCTTCGCGGGCGGCCCTCGGGCCGCCCCAGAAGTTCAAAGACGCGCCAAGCGGCATGATCCATGCTGATTGCTCAAGGCCTTTGGCCGCTGTGCACTTCGATAAAGAGGCCCTTGGCATCGGCCAGCGCGTGCCCTCTTGCATCGATAATCCGTGCCTCGCTCCAATGTTTTCGGCCTTCGCTGCGGACGAGGCGGCCTTCCACGCGAATGGGCGCTTCAGAGTGCACAGGGCGAAGGTAGTTGACCTCCATCCGGCGGGTCATTGCAGTCAGTCCGTGCGCCCTCAAAGACTTGCTCATTGCCTCATCCAGCAGCGTCGCGATAATGCCACCATGCAAATAACCGACAGGGCCTTCAAAGCGATCCGGAATCGTTGGCAGGCAAACCACTCGTCCATCCTCGGCAAGCAAAAACTCCAAATGCAAGCCGCCGACATTAGCGGGCCCGCAACCAAAGCAGCGATTCTGCGCTCTGTGTGCTATGGGGGTTAATTTCTCTGAAGACAAATCCATGGTTCCAGCATAACGGAGGCATCAGACTCAACAGGGCGCCCCCACAATTTTTCGATTTTTGCACAGTCTTTCTCAATCTCTTTGCATCGAACGATTTGGAGGTCGTTCCCAAAATGATGGACCGCAGGACTGCATTGAAACACCTCGGTGGCGCAACCAGCGCGCTGCTGCTGGCTGACATTCTGACTGCTCAGGCCCTCCCCGCCGCCCAACCCGCTGCTTCAATCCCTCCCCCGACCGGCCCTTTCACTCTGCCGCCGCTGCCCTACGCATACGACGCATTGGAGCCCAGCTTCGACGCAGAAACCATGCACCTACACCACGACAAGCACCACCAGGCCTATGTGAACAACTTGAACGCCGCCGTTGCAGCGCATCCCGAATTGGCAGGCAAGACCCTGGACGAACTGGTCGCCAACCTGAGCGCGTTGCCTGAATCCGCCCGCACCGCAGTGCGCAACAACGCCGGAGGCCACCTCAACCACTCGTTCTGGTGGCCGACACTCGGTAAGCCTGGATCGGCAAGCGCGCCTCTTGGCGAGCTGGCCAAGTCCGTCGATCTGAAGTTTGGCTCGCTCTCGGCATTTCAGGACAAGCTGACGGCTGCTGCTCTGAGCGTCTTCGGCAGCGGCTGGGCTTGGCTGGTCAAGCTGCCGGACGGGACAGTGGCGATAGAGACCACTCCCAATCAGGACAGCCTGCTGACTCAGGGCCGCAACCCAATCCTGGGTGTTGACGTTTGGGAACACGCCTACTACCTGAAGTATCAGAACCGGCGCGTCGAGTACGTCAAAGCCTTCTACCAGATACTCAACTGGGATTATGTGAGCGGGCAATTTGCTCAAAAGGCATAGGGAGATCGCGTGGGCCGGACGGTAAGGCGATATGTTAGCTGGGTGTTTGTGTGCGTGGGGTTGGCCATTGGCGGCTGCTGCTCCAGACCCTCACTAACTCCGCAGGAAGCGGAAGGCAAGCATCTTTACCAAATACGCTGCGCCCATTGTCACGAGGACAACGATCAGGCACTCAGAAAGATTCCGCCTGATCTGCACTTCATATTTCGCCGCCGGACACTCCTCAACGGCGCACCCGCTACTGATGCGCAAGTACGGCAACTTGTGCTTTCAGGGAAAGGAATGATGCCCGCTTTCGCCGGTCGATTCACCGACGAACAGATGGCTGCGCTTCTGGCCTATCTGCGCACCGGACTGCGCTGAGACGCGACCAGTCCCGCATAATCCGCACAAAAGAAGACCGGCTGTGGGGCAACTTGGAAAGCCAGCCCACAGCCGATTCTTTCTTTCGGTTGAGAATCGTTGAAGCTAGCGCCCCAGACCGGCAGCCATGGTTTTGACCATGGTTCCGTTAGCGTCATCGTCCTTCAGAGCCCACACATAGGCGCCGCCAAGGCCACCAGGGACCTTCACGTCCACATAAAGCATTTTCAAAAACGCCGTGTCGGGATCGTCGTAGGTGTAGAAGGTTTCTGTTGCCGGATCGTAAAGCGAAACGGCAACTCTTTGCCGATCAAACCAGGCGCGGTAACCGTTCGCGGCCAGATTGACAAGTGACGAATAGGTCGCGATGCCTGGAGTCAACAAGGTGTCGCATCCCGGCGTGTTCCCACTCAGGTCGGTGCAGGGTCCTTGTCCATTAGCCAAGGGCACTGGGGACGGTCCCGTGGACTCTTGATACAGCCCATGATTCACATCGGGAACGCCGGTCCATCCCGCGCCGTAAAGCGGCACGCCCATGGTGTACTTGCGGGGCGGAACTCCGGCCTTGAGATAGGCGTTTACTGTGGAATCGATGTAAAGATCTTGCCCATACAAAGGATCTTGGCGATCATCGAAGAGGGGAGACGCGTCATTGGTTTGCGTGTCCCACGATCCGGCGTAGTTGTAGCCGTCGATAGTGATGAAATCCACCTGCTCGGCAGCCTGTTTCAGATCAATGTTCACATAGTTCTGAGCACCCGCGGGTCCGTCGAACGACAGGATGTAATGCTTTCCTGTTGTTTCGCCCAATACGTCCAGTTGACTGCGGAACTCTTTGAGCAGAGCGGTGAAATTTTCGGTGTCAGCTGCCGTCGGGAACTCCCAGTCGATGTTGAATCCATCAAATAGACTCGGCGCTGTTAAGCCGGCTGCGATATTGCCCTGGATAAACATGTTGATGCACGAAGACACGAGCGCCTGACGGCCCGCTTCCGTGCTCGATGCGCTCACGAACGCCGCAACATTTGTCGCTGATGCCCCGCCCATGGAGATCAGAACCTTGAGTCGCGGATGCAGTTGCTTGAGTTGTTGAATTGCAGCGAAATTTCCATAGAGCGGTCCCGGATAAGGAGTCCCGCTAACGCTGGGAAGATAGGGACTCTGATAATCCGCCCAGGTATCGGCGATAGCGCAACCCGGCGCTGGAGTGGTGGTTACGTTGGCGAAGGCATAAATGAGGTGAGTCAGTTTATCGGCAACCCCATTCTGTTGGAGGTTGGCAATGTTGTAGCCGGCATAATAGATACTCCACTCCTCGAAGTATCCGCCGAGGATTTTGCCCTGTTGGCCGTTTTGGCCAAGCGCGGGATGAGCGAATGCCAGCAACACAAAGAGACTCGTCCAAACCGCTTGAACCGAGCTCAGTATTGACCGTTTGAACATGGGGAACCCTCCTTGACGTGCAATTTCAGATTGGCGAAGTATAGAGCAACAAATCTCCCTGAGCAATGAGCATTTTGGTAATTTATGCGCAATTTATCTGTCTGTTTGTGCAAATCTTTCCAGGAACGTGGCCGAAATACGCTAACCTTCAGGCAAACGAGCAAATTTGGCAATTCACCTGCTGAGTGACAGCGCAAAGCGTGATTCCGGTCTCGCATCCTGTTGGACCGTCCTGCGCGTCCTTACGATCGCCACGGCAACAAGTGTCCATTTCTGGACGCTAAGATACTAAAATCGGACATTGTCGCTGCCGTTTGCTGCACCTCACCCAATAGATTCAAGCGCTTACATCGCACGATCTTGGTACTTCAGTTGCTAGGTCAGTGCCCAAGATCGTTCCTGGACTCGGACGTCGTTCCGCTCGAGCTGTTCGCCAAAATGAGGACATTTCCTATGCAGACTCTGCTTCAGGATCTCCGCTTCGGCCTTCGGCAACTGATTCGAATTCCCGGCTTCACCCTGACCTCGGTCCTTTCTCTCGCGCTTGGCATCGGCGCCACCACCGCCGTATTCAGCGTCGTTTGGGGTTTTCTGGTGGATCCTTACCCCTATAAGGGCGCGGACCGGATGGTGCACTTGCAACTGGACATGGGAAAAGGTGAGCCCGCCTACTTTGGGGTGACTGCCGGTCAATGGCAGGAGATTCGCAAGTCGCCGGTGGTGGACGACGCCTTCCTTGACGACCAGTGGAGTCTGACGGTGACCGGCGCCGATCTGCCCGAGGATGTCGAGGCATCCTACTTCAGTTCGAATGCCTTTGACTACTTTGGCGTGCCGGCTTATCTGGGCCGCGGTCTGCACCCTTCCGACGCGGTCGATGGCCAGGATCCGCAGTCGGTTGCAGTGCTCAGCTACAAGTTTTGGCAGAGGCACTATGGATCGGATCCGAGCGTGGTCGGCAAGACGATCCAGCTTGTCCACAAGAACTACACCATCGTCGGTGTGGCAGCCAAGCGCTTCACCTGGAACGATGCCGATGTCTACCTGCCCAAGAAGATCACGCAGGACGTGGTGCCGGGTTACTATGTGGGTCTTCGCCTTAAACCCGGGGTGACAAAAGCAGCCGCGCAGTCTGTGCTCGATCCGCTGATTCATCAGTTCGCGAAAGACACGCCCAAGCACTTCCGTCCGGGCGAATTCCGTCTGGTGCTGAAGGGATTCAACGACGACTTTCTCGAACGGTTGGGCGGAGTCCCATACCTTCTGTTTGGCGCCGTCTCAATGCTGCTGCTCATAGGCTGCGGGAACGTCTCGATCCTCCTGCTCGCACGGGCAACCGCGCGCGCGCAAGAGTTTGCGGTGCGTTCGGCGGTGGGCGCCAGCCGTACAAGGCTCATTCGCCAGTTGCTCACCGAGGCGCTGCTGATTTCTCTTACTGGCGCGGGGTTGGGAGTGCTAATCGCCTATAAAGCGCTCGACTGGATCGTCGACAACCTGCCGCAGTATTCAATTCCTCACGAGGCCGTCTTCCACATCAACTTGCCGGTGCTCGTCTTCTCCATGGCCGTGGCCGTGGCAACTGGGGTATTGTTCGGCCTGTGGCCGGCTTTGCAGGTATCGAAGCCAAACGTTAGTTCGATCATGCAGTCGGGCTCGCGGAAGGTGGCGGGCAGCGTCAGCGGACGCAGGTTCCATGGGACACTCATCGCCGGACAGCTTGCGCTGACGCTCCTGATGCTCACCACTGCCGAGGCCGCGATCGAGGGCTTCCTCCAGATGCTGCATATTCACCTGGGCTACGATCCTCACAACATCATGTCGGTGGGGATCCCGGTACATGAGGGTACGTACAAGACTTGGGCCGAACGGTCGGCGTACTTTGAGCGGCTCCGCTCCGCAGTCGCGGATGTGCCAGGAGTGACGATGTCGGCAATCTCGACCAACGCGACACCGCCGTCGAACGGCATGAACACAAACATGGAGATTCTGGGCAGCCCCTCGACAGGCGAACAGCCGATTCGGCTGAATCTTGTCAGCCAAGAGTATTTCCCTGCGCTGAAGATCGCCTTGGCCCAGGGACGCATCTGGGACGCGACTGAGAACCACAACGCGGCCACAGTTGCCGTCATCAATCAGGCGCTGGCCCGGAAGTACTTTCCCAGGGGCGACGCGATTGGGCACTCGATCAAGTTTCCCGACGTGCGTGAATCGCCGCCGTTCAATCTGCTCTCGCCACAGGGAAATGCAAACATGCTGATTGTCGGCGTCATCGAGGACAAACTCAACGATGGACTCGACAAGCCGGTCCTGCCCGAGGCATTTGTGCCGTATACATACGGTTTGCGCATGGGCACGCAAATCTTGGTGCGCAGCTCGGGGTCGCCGCTCGCATTGCTGCATTCGGTCAGCGCCAAGGTGAACTCCATCGACCACGATCAGCAGACCAACAGTGGGACGGAGGACCTTGATCACTGGATCTCGGACGAGCCGGAATATGCGCGCGGCAGGCTGCTGACGTGGCTCTTTGGAGCCTTCGCCGGACTGGCTCTTGTCATGTCCGCGGTAGGTCTCTATAGCGTTGTTTCTTACACTGTGGTGCAGAGGACAAATGAGTTTGGCATCCGCATGGCGCTGGGAGCGCCCCGCACCCACCTGCTTGCAATCGTCTTCTCGTCGATCATGGTGAGCGCGGGTGCGGGAATCGCGATTGGCGTCGCGTTGAGCCTGGCTCTCGGGCAATTGATGATCCATTCGCGGTGGGCGGCCGACACGCACACATCGACGCGAGAACCGTTGCTGCTCGCGGCATCGGCGCTGACCATGATCGCCGTTGCTGCGCTCGCAAGCGCATTACCGGCCCGCCGCGCGGCCGAAGTCGACCCCATGATCGCCATCCGCGCCGAGTAGCCTCAGCGGGACAAATGAGCAGAATTCGGAACTCGCGCGACGAGTGAAGCCGGGACTCACAAGACGCTGTCAGGAGAAGCGAGGTGACATAAACAGCGTTTGTTTACATCGGGTTAGAATAACGTCCGCCTTCAAATCTTCTCACTCACCTTCACGCAAGGCTGGAGTGATTCTTCATTCCCGCATTCACTAATTCACTTTCCCTTAAAGACTTTCACTGTCTTGGCAAGATAAGCTTCACTCAGACGACCTGAATTAATTTTAAGCAGCGCCTCTCTCTCGACACAGCCACGGGTGGAAAAACTTAGTGGCCCCGGATACTGTGCGAAGAGCAACGGTTTGCTCCGAACTGCGAGCCTGGAGCGCGTCACGCATGCATTTGGAGAAGGGTGAGTCAGTATGAATGTCAGATGGGGAAGATGTTTTAATTTCGATAGATGCAAGGATGCCCAGCAAAATCAACCCATCCCAATTCCTAAGGGAGCCCCTTTCGTTTGCCCTGGGTGTGGCGAACCGCTGCAGGATGAACATGTCGTCGCCCCCCGCAAGGCCCTATCTGCACCCGGCAAAAAGCCGTCGACAGCGCTCCTCGGTGCAATTGCGATTTCGATCCTCATTCTTGCCGGGCTGGCTGCATGGTGGAGCTTCGTGCATTTTGCGAATGGCGCAATAGCGAAGACAGAGCCTATCCTCCGCCTGGCTGGTTCAAACACCATTGGAGACACGCTTGGACCAGCATTGGCAGAGGCGTTCTTGAAGGATCAGGGAGCAACAGATGTTCGCATTCTTTCCGGATCCAGCCCATTAGAGAAGATCGTCGAGGGCGTGCTCCCCGGTGACACTAAACCTTCCGCGATTACGATTGCGGCACATGGTTCTGCGACCGCGTTTACCGCTCTGGCCGACAACAGTTGCGACATCGGCATGGCTTCCCGCAAGGTCAAGCCCGATGAGGCCGCCAAGTTAAGGTCGCTCGGAGATATGTCTTCTTTCGCAAACGAGCACGTCCTGGGGCTTGACGGCATCGCCGTCATTGTCAGCGCTTCCAACCCAGCCGCACAATTTGATAAAGACAAGATCAAGCGGATCTTCACTGGCGAGATTACGGACTGGTCGCAGGTGGGCGCGTCTAAAGGGGCGATCAAGATCTACGCGAGAGATGACAAGTCAGGCACATACGACACCTTCAAAAGCCTGGTGCTCGGAGGCAAGCCGCTGGCTGCAGGTGCACAAAGGATCGAAGACAGCAAGGCGCTCTCTGATGCGGTTGCTGCTGATCCCAACGGCATCGGTTTCATCGGTCTGCCTTACATCCAAAGCGCCAAACCAATCGCAGTCTCGGACAAGGGGACGATGGCGCTGTTGCCCACCCGGCTCACTGTGAGCACGGAAGACTATCTTTTGTCGAGAAGGCTTTACCTCTACACCCCCGTCAATCCGAGCAACAAATACACCCGCTCGTTTGTCGAGTTTGCTCTTTCCAGGAAGGGGCAGGACGTGGTTGCCGCCACAGGTTTTGTTGCTCAGAATGTTTCGCAGATTGCACAGACGGCTTCCGCGGATGCCCCCGCGGAGTATAAGTGGCTGACCAAGGATGCAAATCGCCTCTCTCTTGATTTTCGGTTTGCGTCTGGACAAACGGATTTGGACAACAAGGCAAAGGTTGATCTGGATCGTGTCGTCTCGCTGGTTGCGGACATGAAGGTTCCTGGATCCAAGGTCATGCTCTTCGGATTCTCCGATGGCGTCGGCTCGCATTCGAGCAATCAGGCGCTCTCCCTGAACCGGGCCAAATCGGTTGAAGGCCAATTCATCCAGAGAGGCTTGAGCCCGGCGATCGTCCGCGGTTACGGTTCGGGTATGCCCATCGCCTCCGATGAGACTGATGAAGGACAGGCGAGAAACAGGCGCGTGGAGATTTGGATCCAAAAGTGAGTAGGCCCTGCCCACGCCTGACACGCTTGGGCAGGGTCACTGGCGTTTCTCCGTTCGCGATATACTCTAGATTGCTATGGCAACCGAGAGAACCTTCTTTATAGAGACCTTTGGCTGCCAGATGAATGCCCATGACTCGGAAAAGGTCATCGGCACATTGGAGCACGAAGGTTACCGGCAGGTCGAGTCGGAGAAAGATGCCGGCTTGATCCTTTACAACACCTGCTCCATTCGCGACAAGGCGGAGCAGAAGGTCTTTCACCGCCTGGACGAATACAAACGTCAGCACAGGGAAGGCAAGCGCTTCGGCGTTCTCGGCTGCGTTGCACAGCAGGAGGGCGAAAAAATCTTCGACCGCGCCCCCTACGTCTCGCTGGTCTCAGGCTCGGCGTCGTACCGCAAACTCCCTGAAATGCTCTCGCGTTTGGAAGCCGGCGAAACTCGAATCACCGGACTCGATGACCGCCAGACCGACGAAACCTTCGAGACCGAGTTCACAGCTCGCAAGAACCCTTACCGTGGCTACATCACCATCATCGAAGGCTGCGACAAGTTCTGCGCCTACTGCGTAGTTCCGTACACGCGTGGCAAAGAGCGCAGCCGCGGATCGAATTCAGTGCTGGCCGAAGCGCGGCGTATCGCCGATCAGGGCTTTACCGAAATTCAACTGCTTGGCCAGAACGTGAACAGCTATCACGACACAGAAGGGAAGCGAAGCTTCGCGGAATTGCTGGCTGCCGTCGGCGAGATCGCAGGCATCCGGCGCGTTCGTTTTACCACCAGCCATCCGCGTGACTTCACCCACGACATCGTCGAAGTCATCGACGCCGTCCCCACTCTCTGTGACCATGTCCATTTGCCAGTTCAGTCCGGCTCCTCCCGGATTCTCAAGGCAATGGCCCGCGAGTACACGCTCGAGTGGTACCTGGAGCGGATAGCCTGGATCAAAGCGGCTCGGCGTTCCATCGCAATTTCAACCGACATCATCGTAGGATTTCCCGGCGAAACCGCAGACGACTTCATCCAAACCATGGACCTTCTGGCTGAAGTCGAGTACGATTGCGTCTTCGGCTTCAAGTACTCTGGCCGGCCTAATACCCCGGCTCTGACCATGATCGATTCCATCCCAGAAGTCGAGAAGGTGGCTCGGCTTCAAGTTGTGCTTGATCGGCAGCGAGAGATTCAGAGAGTGAACTATGCCAGGCACCTGGGACAAATCATGGAGGTTATGGTTGAAGGTTTCAACTCGGTACGTGGACAGGTTATCGGACGTAGTAGCCAGAACAAACCAGTCAATTTCACCTGCGCCCAATTGATTTCTCCAGCGCCCGGAAGCTACATGCAAGTGAAGATTACCTCGACTCATCCAAACAGTCTGGTCGGCGAGGCAGTCTAAGATTGGAGCAAGCGAAGGAAGGGGAGCCATGGATATCGAGGTGCGAATACGCGGACTGATGATGGACCCGGCCACAAGCATGCCCATCGTTGTGCTCAAGGACGTCGCTTCCGAAACTGTGATGCCCATTTGGGTCGGAATCTTCGAGGCCAATGCGATTGCTATCGAGATCGAAAAGGTCGCAGCACCACGCCCCATGACCCACGATCTCACAAGGAACCTCATCCGTCACTTGAATGCAACGCTGGAACGTGTTGTGATATCAGAACTTAAGGATGACACATTCTTTGCGGTCCTGTGGCTTCGCCAGGGAGATGAATCCGTGGCGCTCGACTCTCGGCCTTCCGACGCTTTGGCTTTGGCATTGCGCGCCGATTGCCCAATCTACGTGACGGAAGAAGTGATGCAGATGGCTAGGCTGAATACTTCAGGTCCCGCTGAAGGACCGACGGCAGAGCAGTTGCGCGGTTGGCTCGAAGGTTTGAACGACGAAGACCTGGGCCGTTACAAGATGTAGTGGACCAACGTCAGGGCAGGAATGAGTGAAGAGACACAACCATCCAGCCTTATTCACGGCAGACGAAGAGGGAATAGTGGCCATGTCCTTAGAGAGTTACGGCCTCATTCATTCGTCTTAGCGTCAGTATACAGAATATACGTTATCAGACATTACAGACATAAAGCACATTCTCGGCATACCTCTCTTTTAGCCTTCAGTTTCAGGCTTCTCGGGCTCCAGAAGGTCTGTTATCGTCTCCCGGCGTCGAATCAGCCGCGCCCTCGCGCCTTCCACCAACACCTCGGGAGGACGGAACCGAGTGTTGTAGTTCGAACTCTCGGACATGCCGTAGGCTCCAGCGTCGAGAATTGCAAGCAGGTCTCCCGCCTTAACCGGCGCAAGCTCGCGGTCGCGGGCAAAAAAATCACCCGTCTCGCAAATCGGCCCCACCACATCCACGCTGCGAGACTTCCCCGCACGCATCCGTACCGGCACAATCTGGTGATAGGCCTGGTAAAGCGTCGGACGGATGAGGTCGTTCATGGCGGCGTCTGTAATCACAAAAGTCTTCTTGCCGTTCCGCTTCACCTGCAACACGCGCGTCACCAGTGCGCCGGCTTGCGCAACTACAAAGCGGCCTGGCTCAATGAGTAATTGGCCCTCGAAGCCTGCCAGCCCATTTTGGACCGCAGCGGCGTATTCACGCACCTTGGCAGCGGCGTCAAAGCTGCCTCGGTGATAATCAATCCCCAGCCCACCACCTGCGTCGACAGTCCTGAGGTCGATTCCTTCATGCTCCAGTTGGCGTAGCAGCTTGTTCACACGTTTCATGGCTGCGCCAAAAGGGGCCGCTGAGCAAATCTGCGAGCCTATGTGAACGCTTACGCCGTGCGGCTCAAGCCATCGGCTGCCGGCGGCGCCCTTGTAAATCTTCAGCGCCTTCCTGATGTCGATGCCAAACTTGTGCTCTCGCAGCCCGGTGGAGATATACGGGTGGGTCTCGGCAAAGACATCAGGATTGACTCTCAGGGCGAAGCGCGCTTTGCGTTTGAGCTTTGCTGCACGCTCTGCCAGCAACTCCAACTCCGCCTCGCTCTCTACATGGAACTCCAAAATCCCCGCCGTCAGCGCCAGGTCGATCTCGGCAGCCGTTTTGCCTACGCCGGAGAAGACAACCCGGCCCACTGCCTCAGGTGCAGCGGCCAAAACGCGCTCCAGTTCACCGCCTGAAACTATGTCGAATCCAGCGCCATGCTCCGCCATCAGCTTCAAAATTGCCAGCGCGGAGTTGGCCTTCACTGCGTAACAGACCAGATGTTCCCTGCCAGCCAGCGCCTGCTGGAACATTCCCAGCCGCTCGACGATCTGCTCGGCGGAGTAAACGTAAAACGGCGTCCCGTGTCGCTTGGCGAGCGCTTCCAGTGAAACCTTGCCGCAATGCAATGCGCTTCCCGACTCTGGATGATGAAAAGGGCGCGGCGATGAGGACGAAAATACTTTCAAGATCGACTCCAGAAAAATACTCTCTTGAGACTACAGCATTTCAACGAGGCCCGGACCATCCCGTGCAGTGCGGGTCCTTCACGCATTGCGGCGCCTGTGAAAACTCCATGCCTCCCTTTACAATGGCACTATGAATGAGCCGTCAATGGTTGACCTGGTAGGTGTTGGCTTGAATGCAACGGACACGCTGATTCCTCTGGCCGACTACCCGGCACGCGGCTCCAAGGTCGAGTTTCACGGCGCAACCCAAATGCCCGGCGGGCAAGCAGCAACCACAGTGGTTGCCTGCCAATCCTGGGGAATGAGCACTCGCTACGTGGGCAAGCTGGGCGACGACGATGCGGCCCGTCTGCACCGTGAAGCTTTTGCCCGCGCGGGCGTCGAAGCGCGGCTCATTGAAGTTGCGGATGCCGCGAGCCCGCAGTCGATCATCATTGTGGACGGCGGCGGCGAACGAACCGTCCTGTGCAGAAAAGATGAGCGGCTTATCTTGCAGCCCAGAGATCTGGAGCGCGCATGGATTGAGAATGCGCGTGCGCTCCATGTAGACGGCTACGATACGGCCGCAGCCACTTTAGCGGCAAGTTGGGCGCGCGCAGCCGGAATCCCCGTTATCGCGGATCTGGATGAGTTATACCCCGGCGTGGAACGGTTGATCGAAAACGTGGACTACCTGATTGTCAGCCGCGACTTCCCTTCCCGGCTGATGAAGGAAAAAGACCTTGAAAAGGCGCTGCGCGGGATGCAACTGCGTTACGGTTGTACAGTGACTGCAGCGACGTTGGGAGAAGATGGTGTGCTGGCCTGGGACGGCAAGCAGCTCCATCACCGTTCCGCTTACCGTGTTCCCGTCGTGGATACAACTGGCGCAGGAGACCTCTTCCACGCTGGATTCATCTATGGATTGCTCCAGGGATGGCCACTCGACCGCCAGCTCGATTTTGCCTGTGCCGCTGCTGCCATGAACTGTACCGCAAGCGGAGCCCGAGGTGGCATTCGCTCGGTGGCCGCAATTGAGGAACTGATGGCGACGGCTTCCCGATACGACGTTGACTCGTCCTTGCTGCTCCAGGTCGAGTGACAAAACCTTCCCCGACACAAACTCCCCTGCCGTCAGACATTGAGTTTGCGCATCCACGCGGCCATAAGTTCGGCGACCTTCTGCGGCCGTTCATAAGCGGCAAAGTGTCCAGCATCGGGCAACAGGTGGAACTCACATCCCCCAGACGCGGCGTAGAAAGCTTCCATCTCGGCTGCAGTCACTCCTGGATCCTCGCCGCCGGCGATGGCCAATACTGGGACCGAAATCCCGACGATCGTAGGCACAGAGTCCGGTCGAGTGGCTAGGCCAGCCTGCACTGCCACCAGAGCCTCCGGGGTGAGCGTCATGCGCGCCCTCATCTCGTTCACGTTCCCAGGATGGCGCTTCCGCGCCGTCGCACCAATTAAGGTTTGCGCCATGCTATCAAAGATTTCCTCACTGCCTCCAGCTCGCGCTTTGGCAATTAAGCCGGCACGTCGCACAAGGTCGGCAGGAGCGTCTGGCTGTGGCTTTGAACAGACAAAAGCCAGCGCGCGTACTCGTTCGGGAGCCTGACGCCAAATCTCCAGCAGCACATAACCGCCGATGGAGCAGCCGGCAAAAACCGCCGCACGCACTTCCAAATGATCCAGGATTGCGAGAACATCAGCGGCTAACCGCGCCATGCTCAGCACGGGAGCATCCGGAACCAGATCAAATCCTCCAACCAGCAAGTTTCCGAGCTGTGAGCCGCCATGCCCGCGAAGGTCCGGAACAATAGCGCGCACGCCAGTCAACTCTTCGGTGAGGGGGCGCCAGTATTCCCCATCCGGCGGTGTGGGATGGAGAAACACCACGGGCACGCCTGCCCCAGTATCTCGAAATACCAGCGTCGCCCCGTCTAGTTTGAGTTTTCCGTTCATACCAAGAGAATACCCTCACGGCAGCGCGAGCGGCTCCTGAGGAATGCCGATCCAACATGCCAGATAGGCAACGGCCACCAGTCCACCGGAGAAAAGCAGTCCAACTACCGTGAATATGCGCACTAGAGCAACATCCCACCCGTACGCCTGCGCCAGCCCGATGCATACCCCACCAATCTGACGACCCACAATAGGGCGAACCAGCGGGCGGCCAGGGATATAAGTTGTGGCGGGAACGACCGCACCGCAGTTGGAACAGAACCGCGCGCCCGCGGGCAAACCGGTTCCACAGCGTTGACAAAAAATGGCCATCGTCGATCCCTCCTGCAAATCATTTTCAGTCTTAGATACGGTAGCGGCGTGACGACGGTTCCATCTTCAATATGCAAGCTGGGCGTTAAGTTCCCTTGTACGGGTTCTGCAGCCGCTTTCTGGCGGTATCGGCGCGCGACGTGTTCGGTCCGGCATCGATGGCCATCTGATAGTCGCCCACAGCTGCTTCGCGCTCACCGTTCATGTCGTGGCACTCGCCGGCAGCTAGGAGCGACCTGATTTTGAGTTCCGGACCGACGGTTTTGCTTCTGGCCGCCTGTTCGTAGGCCCGCGCTGCCTCATCGTAGTGGCGCTGGCCACGCTGGGCGTCGCCCAAGCCAAAATAAGCCAGTTCCAGGCGCGCTTCGGCAAAATAACCTGGCTTTGCGCTGTGAGTAACGAGTTCCTTATAGGCTGTCACGGCGCCCATGCCTTCGCCCGCGTCCTTGCGCAAATTGGCTTCTTCCAGACAGAAAAGATAGTCATGGGGATATTGGCCTTTCAGGCTTCGAATCACCTGAATCGCCTCCTTGTAACGCGATTCCCGCCTCAGAAACAGCGCGATCACGGTGTGTGCCTCCACGCTTGTCATCGTACCCCGGCTGGCGTCGTCATTGAGCATCTCCAGCCCCCGCGTCTTCGAGCCGGTAATGCCGGCAAAACCGATCAGCAATTTGAACGGCCACGGCAACGCCCCTACCACGTACTCGTAAACTCCCACCACCAGTTTGGCGTCCACGTAGTTCGGATCCAGTTGAAGCACGCGCACATCGTCGTCCTTGGCTTTTGTGGCCAGCCGGAATCCAGCCCCATAGCCCCGTTCCACCATGGCCAGGTAGGTGCATTTGAGGCTCCGCGCCCACCCGCGGGCGTAAAGAGCGTCGATGTCATTAGGGTTGCGGCCGATGCGCCAGTCAGCCTCGTGGACCGCCTCGTCGGCCAGCGCAAAGATGCGGTCGCGCGTCCTGGGGTCCTCTTCAGTCGCATGACGGCCGGTAAGAAAGCCGTCGTTGGCATAGAAGGTAGTGTCGAGCAGATCCTGCCGGTAGAGCTCCTGGAATACTACTGCTTCCAGCAAAAATGCAGTCGGCAGAGGGTCGCCCGGATGCGCGGCATGAAAGCGCTCGAAGCGCTCTACGGCGCCCGGATAATCCAGGTTGTAGAAGTGCTCATAGGCTTCGCGCACCAGCGGATCGCGATTCAGTGGACTGGAATGTACCTCCGTGGCCCAACCGAGGCT
Source organism: Occallatibacter sp. (assembly GCA_049520075.1). GTDB lineage: Bacteria > Acidobacteriota > Terriglobia > Terriglobales > Acidobacteriaceae > Telmatobacter. The sequence continues at coordinate 33,779 of JBEKQD010000002.1, forward strand.
CGCCGCCGTCAACATAATTAACCCGCACCCCAGGTTCCGGATCCAGCTTGATGCGCTCTTGCCCACCTGTCCTCCGATACTCAGAATACGCCCCAGAATCCAGCGCTTTTCCTGTCTGTCCGATAGACTCCACGTCCGAATATTTTGTTTGCCTGCTCTGAGCCGGTAATCCAATAAAATGGAGCTATGCCTATTCCTGAGCGACTGAACCCGAGCTTCGGACCCGCCCACCCACCCGTTGTTGATTTCGTTGAAGACGCCCGCAAAAGACTGATCGTGGCCCTCGACGTACCCGATGCAGCCTCGGCCCTGGCCCTTGTCGGCCAATTGGAAAAGTCTTGCCAGTGGTTCAAGGTGGGACTGGAGTTGTTTATTGCCGCCGGCCCGGCCGTGATCGAGCCGCTGGTCGCGCGTGGCCACTCAGTGTTCCTAGACCTCAAGCTACACGACATTCCCAACACCGTGGCTGGAGCAGTGCGCTCCGCTAGCGGTATGGGAGTGAAAATGCTGACGCTCCACGCTGCGGGAGGACCGGCTATGCTGGCCGCTGCGCGCAACGCCCTGGAGGTAATCGCGGATCCACCCGAGCTGCTGGCCGTCACCGTGCTCACTAGCATGGACCAGGCGCAAATCAACGCAACTGGCCTCGATCGCTCGCCCGCCGAGCAGGTCGAACTGCTGGCCCGGATGGGTATCGACTCAGGAATTCGCGGCTTTGTTTGCTCGTCGCAGGAGGTTGCTGGTTTGCGCTCCATCACCGGCCCCGAAGGCGTGCTGGTCGTCCCTGGCATTCGTCCAGCAGGGACGGCAAATGGGGACCAGAAGCGGGTAGCAACGCCCGCTGAGGCCCTGGGGCTAGGCGCTAGTTATCTGGTTGTAGGCCGCCCCATCACCCAGGCTCCTGACCCAGCCGAGGCGGCAGACGCAATCCTCAAAGAAATGGCCGAAGCTCTGGAACCCTAGTGTCCTGAGTCCGAAATAGGCAACACAAAACTGACGGTCATTCTGAGCGAACGGGGCTCCGAACGCCTCTCAGTTCGGGCGTGGTGGGTCGAAGAATCTGCGGTTGTTCTTCGATGAACTTCAGACTCACCGCACTTACCACTGAACGCATAAAGGCCCGGCGGAAGCCGGGCCTCTAAGTCAAATCAGAGCTAAATCAATCCTTACAGTTTTTCGTAGAAATCGCAGACCGAACACGAGATATAAACGCCGCCCGGAATGCCGCGCTCGCGGTCCTTCACGCGCTTGACGATGCGCGTTGGCTTTTTGCACTTGGGACAGTCGGTTGACTTCGTCGTGTCCATTTCCTTCTTGCGGTCACCTGTTTTCGCAATCTTGGCCATTTGACGGGTATTTCTCCTTCTTGGGGTGTCTCTGCACACACGCCCAATGATTCTGGGCGCGGCTTCAACGGCGCGGTCAATTGCTAGCCTCCAAAAGAGAATGCCTGGAGACAGCGGACTCGCTCTGACCAGTTTACATCAGCGCCGTCTGAGCCGCTTCCCTGCCACGTTTATGTAAACTGGGAGCTGCTGTGGAGGCTACATTGCCATGCCCGTTCGCTGGATGAGTGAAATAGACGCCCGCGAGTTCCTCACCGGGCAGCCCGAAGGCCGCCTGGGCACCTGCAACGCCTCCGGGCAGCCGTACATCACGCCTCTGAATTATCTCTATCGCGAAGGAAAGATCTACTTCCACTCCAAACTCATTGGCAAAAAGCTCGACAACATCGCCGAAAACAACCGAGTTTGCTTTGAGGCGAGCGCGGTTGAAAAGATCGCGGTCTCAACTGACCGTCCCTGCGCCTGTTCCACCCGCTATACGTCTGTTTTGGCCTTTGGCGCCGCACGCTTGATCTCCGATGACGCAGAAAAGACAGTCTTGCTGAATCTGCTGGTGGATAAATATGCTGGCGGCAAATCTTTTGCGCCCGTTCAAGAGAAACATGCTGCGGACTGCGCCGTGGTAGAGATTTGCATCGACGAAATCAGCGGCAAGATGAACGTCGATCCGCAGTAGGTATGTAATCCCGGACCCTAGTTGGCATCAGACGGCCGGCTTGCCGATGGGGCCTCTGGATTCGCCTGCGGCGTAGCAACCGGCAAAATCTGAACCAGCCCAGGTGCAGCGGGCTCGGTCGCGCCCATGGCGGCTTCATGCTGTCTGCGCCCGGCGGCGTCCAGGTCCACCGGAATCCCGCCCGGCACAATCACCGGCACGTTGTACCGAAAGTCCAGATCTCGCGTGATGCGGTAGACCACAGGCAACCCGGCAAGCAAGACAACAAAAGCTACCCAACTGCCGTCCAGACCAAAGCCGCCCCCGGTCAGCCAGAACGGCCCCATCGGATTGCCCTGCACCACCGGCGACTGGCTGCTGACTCCACTCACCGCCAATCCAAACAGCAGCGCACGGCTCGCCTTCCAGCCAAAGTTGATTCCCCAACTTAGCCACAATGCACGCGTACGCAGGTAAGCTATGGAGAGAACAAGACTGAGCACAATGGAGACGGCGACACTCGAGCGGCTCGATCCGGGCACAAGCCCTTGCACGATGGCGTAAAAGGCTGCATAGCCCAACACCGCTCCCAGCGAGCCCACTGATTCCGCGAAACGCTGAAATCCGTAGCCGCGAAAGGCAACCTCTTCGGCCAGCGACAGCAGCGCAAAAAATGCGGTGTCGACCGCCAGCCATCCCCAGGCCGAAGGCCCAAGGAAGAGGACAATAGCGATGCCTCCTCCCACCAGCATTGGAAGAATGCATACCACGGCAAGCGCCCAGCCCACGGTCATCCCAAGGCCAGCCTCGCCTTTCCAGCCGGTCCGCCGCGGCAACCCTTGTTCGCTCACCGGATGCAGCTGTCGGTCGAGCGTCAATCCCATGCTCGCATAGCCCACAAGCAGCAGACCGAGCAGCATTCCCTGCTCCACCAGCGGGCGCCACTGTTCACTTACCAGTAACCGCGCCTCACGCAGAGCCAACGATCGCGCCAGAAAGAACCAAATCACTGCAAGGATGAATCGCCAATAAGCTCTGAAGCGACTGACGGCAGGCTGAATCGGGCTCATCGGCATTTAACCTTCCGTGTAAAACTGTGCAATGTTGCGGAACTTTGCCTGGCGCTCCGCTACCAGAGCCTCGATTGGTAATGCCTTGAGCTCGGCCAGATGCTTCTTCAGCACAGTACTCAGCGATCTCGTGCCTGCCTCAGGGTCGGTATGAATACCCTCCGGTGGTTCCTGCACGATCTCATCTACGCAGCCCAGAGCGGCAACCTCGGGCGCTGAGATGCGCATAGCTTCGGCGGCCAACTGCTTGTGGGATGCGTCGCGCCACATGATGGCCGCGCAAGACTCCGGCGTAATCACAAAGTAAAGAGCATTCTCGAGAATAAGCACACGGTCGCTGACAGCAAGCGCCAGCGCGCCTCCTGACCCTCCCTCGCCGCTGATTACTGAGATGGTAGGTACCCGCAACCGCGACATTTCCAGAAGATTGCGCGCTATCGCCTCCGCCTGGCCCCGCTCTTCCGCGCCCAGACCGGGGAAAGCTCCGGGCAGATCGATGAAGCTGATGACCGGCCGCCCGAATTTCTCGGCGATCTTCATGCAGCGAAGCGCCTTGCGGTAGCCTTCTGGATGGGGCATGCCAAAGTTACGCCGCACCCGTTCCCTGGTCGAGCCGCCCTTGCGGTTACCGATAACCAGCACCTCTTCGCCATCCAGCCGGGCCATTCCGCAGGCCAGCGCTTCGTCGTCTCCAAAGTAACGATCGCCGTGAATCTCGCTGAAATCAGAGAAAATCTTCTCGATGAAGTCCATGGGGTAAGGCCGCTGGGGATGGCGTGCCCGTTCAATCCTAATCCACGCCGGCGACATCGCCTGCGCCTCAATGGAAATCCCTGTCTCCTGTTCGCTCATCTGCTCCTTGTCATTCAATCCAGTGGGGCTCGATACTGGCGAGACGGCCACCAATGCTGATTCTAAGGGCCACGGGCCGTCGGCACAAATGGAAGGAACCAGAAGGTGACGCATTCTGTCAGTATGCTACCCTCATCTAAACTATTCTAAGCACTCAACTCATCCGTTTTTGAGCGAAGAGGACTTCTCTTGGGCTGGATCACGCTTTTGGCTATTGCATTTTCTCTTTCGCTGGACGCTTTTGCTGTAGCCACTGTTGCTGGCATTACCCTGGGAGAGCCCTCAAGACGGCAGCGCTTCCGGCTGAGCTTCCACTTTGGAGTCTTTCAGGCGCTCATGCTCACCGGTGGATGGTGCTTAGGCAGCGCCGTTGCACGCCTATTGCACGGACTGGACGCATGGGTAGCTTTCGCGCTGCTGGCCCTTGTCGGCGGAAACATTGTTCGCAACTCCCTTCGCAGCGACAAGGATGAACACCGAAAATTCGATCCGACACGCGGCTGGGAGTTGGTCTTTCTCTCTGTAGCCTCTAGTCTCGATGCGCTTGCGGTTGGCATTTCTCTGGCAATGGTCAACTCCCTCATCATCCGCTCGGCGCTCGTCGTGGGCATTGTCTCCTATGTCATGACACTGCTGGGCATGATGGTTGGCAAGAAGATCGGCGCAATCTGGGGACGCCGCTGTGAGTTCGTCGGCGGCATTATCTTGATTTCGATTGGCCTCTACATTCTGCGGCCCGCACTGCGGGCGCTCCATTTCTAGGCCTACTACGCTTAATATCCTGCCCGAGAAAATCAAGCTGTCGGCCAGAGTAATCGGAACCTGACTTGGCCGATACCGTCGTCTGATGCGGTAAGTTACCGCGCGCCGTCTACATGGCTCGCCCTTTGCGTGGCCAGGCGGCTGACAGCCTCGCTCTGCTTGACCATTTCCATCACCGAGAGACCTTTTTCCGCCAGCGCTCCCGTCGGACAAGCCTGCACGCACTTGCCGCAGCCTGTGCAGTTGCTTGCCTTGCCCCAGTCGTCCTTGAGATCGCTGACAATGCGCGAGTAGATGCCGCGCGAGGCAACCTCCCAAACATGCGCTCCTTCCACCTCCGCACACACCCGCACGCAGCGCGTGCACAGGATGCAGCGATTCTGATCGAGGACGAAGCGGGGATGCGTCATATCCACCGTCATCCGCGGATTGTTGTAGGAGTAACGCACGTGGGTGATGCCCAGCGAACGCGCCAGCGACTGTAGCTCGCAATGACCGTTGGAGACGCAAGCTGAGCAGATGTGGTTTCGTTCCACGAGCAGCAACTCGACAGCCATCCTCCTATATTGTGTCAGCTTGGCCGAGGCCGTCTTGATCGACATGCCTTCCTGAATAGGCGTGGTACAGGCCGGCAACAGTCGATCGGTGCCTGCAAGTTCCACCATGCACACGCGGCAGGCTCCCACTGCGCTCAATCCCTTCAGGTAGCAGAGTGTCGGAATCTGCTTTCCGTTGGCTTGGGCCGCTTCCAGAATGCTCTGCCCTTCACTGGCGGTCACCAGTTCGCCATCAATCCGGACGGAAATCGTTTTAATCGGCACAGCGGCGCTCCTTTTCTCAGAAACTCAATTGGCGTTGAAGTTGGCTCGCAAATCGCAGCGCAGACAGCGGCGGCACTCTTCCAGCGCCTCCTTGGGATCGAGACCCGCAACCACTTCCTGTTGCGAATGAACCCTGAGGGCAGCAGGCAGGTCGCGCGCCGCATGGCGTCGGCTGAGACTCGGCTCTCCCGGCGCCGTCCGGCTGTATTCAAAGTCCTGAAATAGTCTTTCCCAGCGCTGTTCGCCCGTCAGACGCTCGTCCATCTTCTGCGCCGCCTGCTTGCCGCAGCTCATGGCGTTGGAAACATTGGATGCGCCAGTAATCACGTCGCCGCCTGCGTAAAAATTGGGCCGGCTTGTCTCGTACGTGAAACGATCCACGATGATCGTTCCTTCTTCCTTGAGTTCCAAACCGGAAGCCCGGCAGAAATCCTGGTCAAAGGTTTCGCCAACGGCCAGAATCACGCTGTCGCACTCAAATCGCTGCACCTCGTCCGTGGGCATCGGCCTTCTGCGGCCGCTCTTGTCGTACTCGCCCAGCCGCGTTTTGACAATCTCGATGGCCTTCACACTGCCATCCGCTCCGCCTAGAATGCGGTGCGGCGCAGCGAGAAAGACAAAGCGCACACCCTCGTCCTCTGCGGCCTGGATCTCCTCGTCGATGGCCGGCATATCCTGACGTTCACGACGGTAGAGGATGATGGCCTGCGCGCCCATGCGCATCACAGTGCGGGCCGAATCGATGGCCGCATTGCCGCCGCCAATGATCGCGACCCTGGCGCCCATGGATACCTCCTCCTTGCGGGCGACAGATTCCAGGAAAGGCAGCGCGGGGTGAACATTTTTTAATTCCGTGCCGGGCAAATAGAGCCACGATTCTTTCCAGGTCCCAATAGAAAGGAAGACCGCGTCGAATTGGCTGGCTAGCTCGTTCAGCGAAACATCGAAGCCGATACGAGTGCCGAATACCATCTTCACGCCGACCCCTTCGATTAGATCCAGCTCCTTGCGCAGCACTGATTTCGGTAGCCGGTACTCGGGAATGGCAAAGCGCAACATGCCGCCAGCCTCGTTGCGTTCCTCGAAAATCGTCACGTCGTGGCCCAGCATCGCGAGGTAAAACGCGGCCGTCAAGCCAGTAGGGCCAGACCCGGCCACGGCCACCTTGCGACCGGTCGGCGCCAGCTTCCGCGCGCGAATCCTTTCCAGCATTGGCTCAAATAAATCGGATTGATAAACTGAGTCAGCCAGGAAACGATGTACCTCGCGCATATTCACTACTTCGTCGAAAGACTGCCGGCGGCATCTGTTGTCGCATGGATGCTGACACACCCTTCCGGTAGAAGCAGGCAACGGATTGTCGAGAATCACGGACTCGAAAGCATCCGCCAACCGGCCCTCCTGGTATAACTCCAAAAAGCGCGGAATGTTCATCCTCAGCGGGCAACTGTTTTCGCAGGGCGATAGCGCCAGCTCCTGGCAAACACCTGCGCGGCAGCGATGAGCAACGATGTGGTCTTCGTACTCGTCGCGAAAGTGGCGAATAGTAGTGAGCACGGGATTGGGAGCCGACTGCCCCAGCGCGCAGAGCGAGCACTCTCGAATCATCCGTCCCAGTTCATCCAACAGGTTCATCTGTTCGCGGGTTCCGCTGCCTTTGGTGATCGCATTCAGGATGCGTAGCGCCTTGTTCAGCCCCACTCTGCACGGGACGCATTTGCCGCATGATTCCGAATGGGTGAACTCGATGAAGTAGCGAGCGACGTCGACCATGCAATTGTCTTCGTCCATCACCACCATGCCGCCCGAGCCCATGATGGAGCCGATCTGCGCCAGGCTCTCATAATCGACAGGCGTATCCAGCATCTCGACGGGAATGCAGCCGCCGGAGGGTCCGCCGGTCTGCACCGCTTTTACGTGACGGCCAGACGCAGTGCCTTCGCCAATGTCGTAGATGAAGCTCTTCAGCGGAGTGCCCAACGGCATCTCCACCAGGCCGGTATTCTGGATTTTCCCCACCAGCGAAAAGACCTTTGTCCCGGGGCTCTTCGCGCTGCCCGTTTCAGCGAACCATCCCGGACCGCGGGTAACAATGGGCGCAATGTTGTACCAGGTCTCGACATTGTTGATGTTGGTTGGCTTGCCCCACAATCCCCTTTGCGCCGGGTACGGCGGGCGGGGACGCGGACGGCCCGCCTGGCCTTCCAGAGATGCAATCAGCGCCGTTTCTTCCCCGCAAACAAAAGCTCCGGCTCCCTGCACCAGTTGAATATTGAAGTTGAAGCCGCGGTCGAGTATGTTGGCTCCCAGCATTCCGTATTCGCGCGCCTGCTCAATAGCCTTGGTCAAGCGGCTCACTGCTAGCGGATACTCGGCGCGCACATAGATGATGCCCTCCGTCGCACCCATCACATACGCGCCGATGATCATGCCTTCCAGCAGCGAATGAGGATCGCCCTCAATCTCGTTGCGATTCATATAAGCGCCGGGGTCTCCCTCGTCGGCGTTGCAAATAACGTACTTGCTATCGCCCTTCGCCTTGGCCATGAAGTCCCACTTGTTTCCGGTGAGAAATCCCGCACCCCCGCGTCCGCGCAGCCGGGCCGCTTTGATCTGTTCGATAACACTGTCGGTACGGCCGTCGATCAGCACCTTATAAAGAGCCTGATAGCCGCCCACCGCGATGTATTCCTCAATGTCCGACGGATTGATGAGGCCGCAGTTGCGCAAAACAATCTTCTTTTGCCCCTTGAAGAAAGGGATCGCGTTCCATGAAGGAATATCCGGGTAGCCCTGGCCGTACTTCAGGTGCGCCGTAATGTGATCCCATTCCTCGATCTTGCAATAAATAAGGTCTTTGGGCATAGTCCGCGTCGAAATGCTCTCCAGAATGCGCGCGGCATCGTTCGCCTGCGCGCGATGGAGCACCACAAGGGGGTTTCCCGGTAGGCGCACACTTACCAACGGCTCTTGAAAGCAAGATCCGAAGCAGCCTACTCCGGCCAGCATCACATCCAATCCGTTTCGTTGAATGGCCTCATTGAGGGCGTGAAAAACCTCTTCGGCGCCATTACCGCGGCCACAGGTCCCCATTCCCACGGTCAGGCGCGGTGTGGCCGGCATCAGCTTGGCAAGCCCTGCTTCGCGAACCGCGTTGAACGCACCGATATCCTGAATTCGCGGCATTAGTTTCCCCCTTGTCTCATCGTTCCGGTCTGGCTCAACGCCTTCACTTCACGTTGCAGCGTGCGCTCATTCACATGGCTGAGAATATGGTGGTTCACTTCGACCACCGGGGCCAGAGCACACTGCCCGAAACAAGCAACAGTGCGCACCGTGAAGCGCTGGTCGGCAGTGGTGAGTGCCAGCTTGTCGGCCTCGTTTGTATCGCTCGCTTCCTGCCCGCTGAGTCCCAGATCCAGGCACAGTTTCTCCAGCAGATCGCGTGAGCCGCGCGTATGGCAGGCTGTCCCGCGGCACACGCACACCACGTTGTCACCCTGCGGATCGAGGTTAAAGAGCGCGTAGAAGGTCGCGGCGCTGTAAATCTTTGCCGGGGGAATGCCGGTTTCCGCCGCGATGTACCGCAGCGACTCCATGGACAGATACTTATGCGAATTGGCCGCCTGAACCATTTCCAGTATTCCCAGCAAGGCTCCGGGCCGGCCGGCGTGCTCTGCTACAGCCTGATCGATCAGCAGTTTTTCGTGAGCGTTCGGCGCTCCACTGGCAACACTCTCCATGATTCCTCCGCCTCTCTCGCATGCTCTATATGTGCTCAGACATCCTGCAATTCAATCCCGCTGCCGTGAACACGGATTCTCTTAGCCGCAACTCCGCGCTGCCGCTTCTTCAAAAAACGGCACACATCTGCATCGTCTTTGTTTTGGAATGACGGGATGGAGAGCGCGACATGGGCTGAACCCTGCACACCTCTGGACCGTATCCGGGGATCAGCAGGTGACTAGAAGCCCTCGCCTATTAAGCTCTGCGCACTCAAGTGGAAAACCGGACCCACTCCAACCTGCCACGTAATTCGCAGAGATTCCACCCCAGAAACCATCCGCAAGGGACATTGGCACTAAGAGGGTGCATCTGGATGTGCGTTGGGTCACATCTGATTGTGATGCTTATACATACGCACTGGAAGAAAATTCTAGGTCACAGAAATCTACCCCTGTTCCACCCAAATCGCGGTTCACGCGCTTGGATGGTCCACACAGGCTCGTCAGCAGCAGGTCCTACTTACGTTTTGGCTTCCGCTTTGCCGGCTTCTGCTTCTTGGCAGGCGGGCGCGGTGCTTGAGTTGCCTTTTTGACTTCGGCAACTGGCTCAACCTCAAGCACCTTGTCTTCACCGGCGCCTTCATTTCCCGCAGGTCCTAGCAGCAGGTCCACGCGATAGCCGGCTGCTTCAGCAGATGCCAGCGCATCCTTGATGGTGCGGCTCATCGTCTCCGCCACGGCTCGGCTGGGAGCAGGCTCGCCTGCCATGCGCAGCAACGAGGGCATAATCAGCCACCAGAGCAACTCCTCATAAAGCTCGCGCACCAGGTAGGTCTGGCCTTCTGCCTCGTGTACCCCAGTCAACCAGCGCACATCTGGATCGAGCCACAGGGCGGGCAAAAGCGCCACTCTGCCATCCGCGATCAATGCCGTTTCCGTTAGCTCTTCTTGCGGCTTCCCGGCACCGGCCCCAGTAAGTAACCCGACTTTGACCCGCGCGGCCACGCGCCACGCTTCCTCGCCCTCAAAGCCCAGCGCCGCGAAAGCCTGGGCAAACGGCTCCCGCAGGCGCAGGCGGTCAAACAGATCCAGCGCCAAGCGCGCCGGGTTCGTCGCGTCAATCGATTCAGCCAGCAATTCCAGCACGCACCAGCCCAGCACAGGACCCCACATCGCCGTTGCGGTCAATTGCGGGCTGGGGCTGGGCAACATGCGGCGGGCAGCCACAGTCCATGGAACCGGAAACAGTGCTTCCAGTGCCGGTATGCGCATGGCGGCACGCAGCCGCTCCCTGAAGGCCGCTCTCAGCAATGCTGGATTGGCAGGCGTCGTGCCGCCGGCATCAGCGCCTTTAAGTACCCGATAAGCCGTCTGCCCCAAACGCAGTAAGCTCTCGCAGCGTGCCCACGCAACCTCGAAGAACTCCGCTCGCTTCGCCTCAATTTCTGGGTCGGTTCCAGCCGCCAGGGCGCGAGGATGCTCGGCCAAATCAGCGAAGAGCCGCACCAAGCCGGGCTCCAACTGTGCACGCAGCGCATCGTGTGCCGGTTGCAGCTCCATTTTTACCAGCGCGTCTTCCAGGTTAGCCACGCCCCGGCCGTTGAGCTGGTCCGACAGTCGATCCCAAGGCTGCTCAGTAGTCGAGTAAAGCTCGCGCCAATCCAAAAAGACATGACACTGGTAAGCGTGCAGGACAAGATTCAATCCGTGCTCTGCCAAATCCTTTGCCCGCCGCAGGTAGTTCAGCCCAGTCAATGAGTCGCGCCACGTCAGCGTCACTGCGGAATCGTCGCTCAGGCCCAACCCCTCCCTGATTCTTTGCTGGCGCAGTTGGTTGGCGCCCTTGTCGGCGTAGGCCGCTGAAAAATCAATCGTCCCATGCGTCTCGCCGTAGCGGTTGTTATAGACCACCAGCGCGCGTTCCTGGCCGCTTCGGTTCGAGTAGGCAAAGACGTTTTCGTCCACTTTGCCCATATCCAGAAAGAAGTCGTACAACCTGAAGTTGCCGCTTTCAGCAAAGAGCCATCGACGCTCTAACAATGGTGCAATCTCGCGATCATGGCGCTCCACCATCCACGGGTCTGGACTCTCGTCATATCGCGGCCGCTGGTACTCCATGCCGTACTTCTCGGTGAATCCTTCGATCTGTCCGTGGCTAAACATGGGCAGCCCCGGCAGCGTGGCCATCATCACGGTCACGCCATAACACTTGTCGCCTTTGCCAAACTGATCAATCGCCGTGCGCTCGTCCGGATTGCTCATGAAATTGACGTAGCGCTTCATGATGTCCGGGTCGAACTCCACTGTGTTTTTGATCACCGAGCGGTACTTGGCGTTATCTTCGTCGCGCAGCATGATCATGAACGCGCTGTTATAGACGCGATGCATGCCCAGAGTACGAACGAAGTAGCCTTCCATCATCCAGAAGGCCTCGGCGAGCAGCAGTGTGCCCGGAACTTCCGCAGCCACGCGATCTACCACCTCGCGCCAGAACTCGTGCGGCATGGCCCGGTTGAAATCGGCCCTGCTCATGCCATATTCGGCGCGTGAAGGAATCGCCCCGCTGTCTCCAGGTGCGGGAAACCAGAGGCGCTGCACATGGCGTTTGGCCAGCGTCATGGCGGCATCGAAGCGGATGACCGGAAAAAGCCGGGCCACGTGCAGAATGGTTTGAATCACCTGCTCGCGCACTACCGGATTCAGGTAGTCAAGCTGGGCCGTGTCGTTCCAGGGAAAGCTCGTGCCGTCGTTGCCGTGATAAATGAATCGAGTCTCCCCGCTCTGCCGATCGCGCCGTTGGAAGACCACGGCAGCATCCGACTGATTGAAGTAGTGGTCCTCGATTTTTATTTCGACGCGTCCATCGCTGGAGAGATCGGGGCCGTTAAAACTGTAGGAGGGATAGGGAGGTTCGGGCCGCGAAATAAACCAATCTGGGTGCTCCACAACCCAGGGCGAGTCAATGCCCATATGGTTCGGAACCATGTCGCTGGCCAGACGCAAGCCGTGCCTGTAGGCCCGGTCGCGCAGGTTGATGTAGCCCGCTTCGCCGCCCAGGTCTTCGGCAATCGCATAGTCAAAGAGCGAATACGCCGAGGCCACTGCATCCGAATTGCCACAAAGCTGCTTGATGGTTTTCGACGCGCGGCTGCGCTCCCAGACTCCGATCAACCAGAGCGAGTTCAGCCCTCGGTTCGCCAGCTGTGCCAGCTCCTCGTCTGGTATCTCGTCCAGTTTTGAAATGCTGCGGCCGTATTGCCTGCTCATCTGCGCCAGCCAAACGTATGTGCTTTTGGCAACCAGCACAGCAGTTGGCATCCAGGCCATGTCCGGCGAGAACTTCTCGTATTCGTGAAGCTGGTCGCCAAAAACCGGCACTTCAGCGCTGGCGACGATCCCATGCTTTTGACGGCGCTGCGCCGCGCCCGGAGGGTTGAACTGCGCCCAGATGGCCAGCTCTTCCTCACGCAGAATCTCGCCTGCAATCAGAAGCAATTGCTCCAGGCTATCGCCGAGCAGGGGCTTCCATAGCTTTAGGATAAGCGCAAGTTGATCGGCCAGCGAGCGAGGCGCGCCCACCGCAGGCGCCCTCAGCAACTCCAGCAGATTCATCGGCTTGGCGTTCGGTAGCGGAATCAGCGGGCGCGTAGCGAAGTAGTCAGGCAACTGCTGCGTCACTTGGCGGTAAACGGTCTTTTCTGCCAGGGTCTTTTCTTCGAAAAGCTCGTCGAAAGGCTGAAAAGCCTCATTGCGGTTTGCCGTCCACAACAGCAGTAGCTCTTCCAGCGCGGCTGCCCGGTGCGATGTTTCACCGCTTCCCTTCTCCAGCCACTCGCGCGGCGTTTCAATCCCGCGAATGACCGAAATACCGGGGAATTGCCCGACAAAGGCAAGCAGCATTGCATCCAATGCCTCTGCGCCAACCTTCGCGGAGAAAAACTCCAGGGCGCCGCTCATTACCGCAGGGTCGAACTGCTCACGGTAACGCGCCATCAGAATATGGCTCGCCTCGTCGATCAACCCCATTGCATAGAGTTGGCCGGCATGTACCACCTGCTCCGGATGCTTTTCAACGTCGCGAACCTTATTGATGCGATAAGCAAACTCGCGGCATGCGGCCATATTGGCAAAAACCACGTTTCCCGTGTAGGAAAACAGCGACTCCGCGAACCCGTACCGTTCTCGCGCCTTCCGGGCTATATGGAACTCCATCATAGGAAACCGTACTCCAAACACTTCCCTGCCGGGTGCGCGAAATGGCGGGTGCCCCATCCCTTCGCGTTCTTTGCGAAAGAGTGGGAAACCACAAAGCTCCATGCGGGTACCCTATGCCCCTCGCGCTTCTGCTCTTGCGGACAGGCCGGCAAATCAAACCCAAAGTTAAAGGTACATCAATAAGCTGTCTTTTAGTCCAGCGCCTTGTGGAAACGGAGAATGGCTGCCGAAAGCAAGGCGACGCCGAGGCCGGCCATCGCGGCCATCTGTGGCCAAAGAATCCCCAGTCCTACGCCCTTAAGATAAGTTCCGCGAATCACTATCAAAAAATAACGCAATGGAATTGCATAGCTCATCACCTGCATCCAATGCGGCATGGTGCTGATAGGAAAGCCAAAACCGGAGAAAGTGATCGTCGGCATGATGACGAAGAATGCCGTGACCATCGCCTGCTGCTGCGTAGCGGAGACAGTGGAAATCAGCAGCCCTACGCCCAGCATGCACAGGAGGAAAAGCACTGCGCCCAATGCCAGGACTGCGACGTTCCCGCGAAACGGCACCTGAAACCACAGCGAGCCAACCACGGCAATCAGCGTGACGTCGAAGATCCCAATCAGAAAGAACGGCAGCGTCTTGCCCAGAATAAATTCCGCCGGTCTGATCGGCGTAACCATGATCTGTTCCAGAGTCCCGATTTCTCGCTCGCGCACCACGGCAAAAGCGGTCAGCGTCACCACCAGCACAACCGTGAGGCTGCCAATAATTCCCGGCACAAAGAACCAGCGGCTCCTCAAGTCGGGGTTATACCATGGCCGCGGCGCAAGCTCGACAGACGGCATAACCTCCATCAGTTGCGGCGCGATGCGGCTGATGCGGTCCCTCTGGTATTCCTGCGCAAAGCCCAGCGCGATCTGCGATATGTAGCCCGAGGCAATCAGTGCGGTATTCGAGTTGGTCGCGTCCACAATCACTTGCAGCGGAGCCGTCTGCCCACTGCGCAGTTTTTGGGCAAAGCCCGCGTCAATCTCCAACCCGACGGTAGCTTTCCCCGCCTCGATCAGGTCGCCGAGCTGGCGCGGGTCGCTGAGCTGCTGTTGCACGTCAAAGTAGGGACTTGAGGTGAAGCGCGAGACCAGTTCACGGCTCTCCTGGCTGTGGTCATAGTCAAGGACGACCGTCGGCACATGATGAATTTCATAGGTTGCCGCGTAGCCGAAAACCATCATCTGGATAATGGGCGGGCCAATAAGGATGAAGCGCGTCCGCTTGTCACGGAAGACTTGGATGAACTCCTTGATCAGCATTTGCTTCAGCCGCCCCAGCATTCTTTTCTCCTTTGAAATTCCCAAAATCGATCACTTCTGGCCTTGCAGAAAATTATCCCAAGCCAGCGCATAATGAAAAAATGAACTGCGACCACAGCTTCCAGGCTTTTCTATTCCCTATTCCCTATTCCCGCTTTTCGGCTACCCCTCTCCCCCCCCCCTATTTCCTGTGTAACTGTGAAACTGTGAAGGTTAAGAAAGCTTTGGTTAAGTCGACGTTTTGAAAGGGCACGACTTTAGTCGTGCCGTAAGTGCCGCAGAATCAACCTGGCCTTTAGGCCCTGAGGGAAGGTTTGCCTGATGGAATGGACTTAATCAGACCTTCCTTAATCCTCCCTAAGCACACAGTTAAAGCCACCATCAGGACAGCCTTTTGTGGAAACTGCGCGTAGCCAACACCCCCAGCACCAAAGTAAAGACAGCCAATGGAACCAGGTCCGCATAAAGCAGATGTGCGGCCGTTCCTTTGAGAAAAATCTTCTTGAGCACCGAAACGTAGTAGCGCGCCGGAAGAATGCGCGTGATCCATTGCAGCGGAACGGGCATCTGCTCGATCGAAAACAAGAATCCCGACAGCAGAAACGCCGGGAGAAATGTAATCAGCAGCGCAATCTGACTGGCAGCAAACTGGTTCTTGGCCAGAACCGAGATGAAGAATCCCAGCGAAAGCACCACCACCATGAACATGGCCGAGGAAACCATGAGCGTGATCCACGAGCCGCGAAATGGCACATCGAACCAGTAGATAGCAATCAACGCACTTATGAGGGTATCTATCATTCCCAGTACAAAGTAAGGCGCCAATTTGCCCAACATGATTTCCATCGCGGTGACAGGCGTCGAAATCAGTTGCTCCATCGTCCCTCGTTCCCACTCTCGCGCTATGGTAAGCGAGGTGAGAAATGCGCCGATAACCGACATCACCAGCGCCAGCACGCCGGGAATAATGAACGCACTGCTCTCGAGGTCCTCGTTGTACCAGGTTCGCGTATCCACGCTCATCGTAGCCGGCTGAATTGATAAGCCACGTTGCCGCAACCAGTCGATCTGTACCCCGGCCGCGTAACCCTGAACCACCGCCTGTGAGTAGCCGATGAGCACATTAGCTGTGTTGTCATCTGACGCATCCACGAGCGCCTGCACCTCGGCGGGCCGTCCGTCGCGCAGACGCTGAGAGAAATCCCAGGGAATGACAATTCCCATCTTCGCGTGGCCGTCGTCCAACGCGCGGGTCAACTCGGAATAGCTGCCAAACACGCGCGCAATGTGAAAATATTCGCTGGCCTGGAAGTGCTTCAGCAGGTCTTGGCTCTGTTGGCTGCCATCGCGATCAAATACATAGACGGGCAGTCCCTTCAGATCCAAATTGACGCCGTAGCCGAAAAGCAACACCAGTACAGCAGGCATGATAACGACAATGATGAGGCTGCGCGAGTCGCGCAAAATCTGCACAACCTCTTTCCGCGCGATGGCGAGCAAGCGAGTCAGACTCATGGCTTGCGCTCCTCTGCTACTTCACGTCCCGTCGTGAGCGACACAAAAACATCTTCCAGGCTAGGCCGAATCTGCTCCATACGGCTCACGACAATGCCTCGTTCTGCAAGGAAGCTCTTGATCTGCTGCGCAACGACAGCAGCATCCTCAACCACCAGATGCAGAGCCTTTCCGAAGACTGCAGCGTCCATCACGCCCGGCGCTGATTGCAGCGTCTCGACAGCTGCACCAAGCGGCTCGCACTCTACCAAAAGCAGCTCGCCTTTCATCGAATTGTGCTTCAGTTCCGAAGGCGTTCCCAGCGCCACAATCCGTCCGCGAAAGATCAGCGCAAGACGGTTGCAGTATTCAGCCTCTTCCATATAATGCGTGGTCACAAAGACCGTTACTCCCGCCTCCGCCATCTGATGAATCAAATCCCAGAACTGGCGCCGCGTGATGGGATCGACGCCTGAGGTAGGCTCATCGAGAAAGATCACGGGCGGCCGGTGCAGCACGGCGCAACCGAGCGCCAGCCGCTGCTTCCACCCTCCTGGCAACGTTCCGGTGATCAGATTCTCCTGGCCTTTGAGATTAGCCATCGAGAGCGCCCATTCAATCCGACTTCCAAGCTCACTGGACGGAACACTATAGAGCCCGGCAAACAATCGGATGTTCTCGATCACTGTCAGATCGTTGTAAAGGGAGAACTTTTGCGACATATAACCAATGTTCTGGCGCACCGCTTCCGGCTTCTGGCTCACATCGAATCCCGCGACCTCAGCGTGGCCCGATGTGGGTTTGAGTAAGCCGCACAACATACGAATTGTGGTAGATTTGCCCGCGCCATTTGGCCCTAAGAAACCGAAAACCTCGCCTTTGCGGACTTCGAGGTTGATGCGGTCCACGGCGACAAACTCTCCGAACCTCTTCACCAGGTTCTCCACGACAACTGAATTGCCGGTCTCAGGCATGAGTGGCAACTCCTGCCCCAACCGCATCGACAAACAAATCCTCAATAGATGGCTCAACCTGCTGAATTACATCAAAGGAAATCTTGGCTCGCTTAAGCCTTGCCTCAAACTCTGGAATGCGGCGCGCCGCATCGTCCACCACAACATGCAGTCCATCGCCCGTCAGCAATAGGCTCGATATTCCCTCCGCGCCTTCAAGTTCACTTCGTAGCAGCCGCGGTTCCGGCGCGGTAATCGACAACACGCCCTTCCCAAACCCGGCCTTGAGATTCGCCGGCGTATCACAGAACAGCACTTTGCCTTGATGAAGCAAGAGAACGCGATGGCAGCGCTCTGCTTCGTCGAGGTAAGCCGTCGAGGTGAGAATCGCCACGCCTTCCGCGGCCAGTTCGTAGAGAATCCGCCAGAAGTCGCGCCGCGAAACGGGATCGACGCCGGTCGTCGGTTCATCGAGCAGAATCACTTTCGGCCGATGTATGAGCGCGCACACCAGGCCGAGCTTCTGTTTCATTCCTCCGGAAAGCTTGCCTGCCAGTCGCCGGCGAAACTCACTCATGCCCGCGGCCTCCAACAATTGCACCGACCGCGTGGCGCGCTCGGCACTCTTCACGCCAAACAGGTCCGCATAAAAGCGAATGTTTTCATCCACTGTGAGGTCTTCGTAAAGCCCGAAGCGTTGCGGCATGTAACTCAAGCCGTGCTTGGCGCCCTCCGGATCTCGTGCCACATCGAAGCCCGCAACGATAGCTTTGCCCGCGTCCATCGGCATGATCCCCGCCAACATTCGCAGTGTGGTCGTCTTCCCCGCGCCGTCGGGACCGACCAGGCCAAAAATTTCTCCGGCGTGCACGTCGAAGCTCAGGGCATCGACGGCACGCACGCCCGGAAAGCTTTTCGTCAATCCCTCGGCAAGTATTGCGGATTGGAGCTCGTCTGTCATTTTCCCGCCGGAGCCGTTGCGGGTTGACTCGCATTCTGGCCACCAGAAGCCAAATCAATGCGAGCATCGGCAGGCATCCCAGGCTTCAATTCACGATTCGGATTGTCGATATCAATTTTGATGCGGTAGACAAGGGTCACTCGTTCCTTGTAAGTCTGCACGCTCTTCGGCGTAAACTCTGCATCCGGCGAAATAAACGAAATGCGCCCGCGGTATTGCTTGCCGGGATAGGTGTCGGTGGTGACAGTTGCTTCCTGGCCCCAGCGAATGCGTCCCAGATCAGTCTCGGCAACATAGGCGCGCAGCCAGATATGGTCAAGGTCCGAGAGAGTAACCACCGGGGATCCGGGTGACACCACCTCGCCCAGTTCCGCCTGGCGAACCGCCACGACGCCCGCGAAAGGAGCACGCAAGACCGTATAGCTCAGATTCACTTGCGACAGGCCCAGACCTGCGCTAGCCTCGTTAACATTGGCGCGCGCGATGGTGATGTCTTCCTTGCGGCTGCCCTCTATAGCTTCGTTGTAACGCTGCTGAGCACCTTTGAAAATCGCCTCGGCTCGCTTCAGCGCGGTTGCGGCCAGATCGTGTTCCTGCGCCGAAACCTCGTCCTTGGCAAACAGCTTCTGCGCGCGTTCATTGTCAATCTGTTTCTCGTTCAAATCAGCCTCAGCGTCCATCATGGTCTGCTGCGCCGCTCCCACTTCCTGTTGCCGCGTTCCGGCCACTGTGAGCGCCAGATTCGACTCGCGCACTCTTACCGTGGCTTCATCGACGCTGACGCGCTGCTTGTAATCGGCATTGTCGAGCCGCGCGAGCAGCGCGCCTTGCTCCACTTGCTGACCCTCCTCGATGGGCAGTTCCACAATTCGTCCCGGCACTTTGAAGCCCACCAGGCTCTCATGCGCCTCAATGTTGCCCGAGAGCGTAAGCTGATTAACTTGCGCCGGCTTCTTAACCAGTTGCGGATAGTAGTAAATGCCTGCAGCAACAGCCCCGGCCAACAATATCACAATTGGAATAACTCGCTTCATAACTTCAACCCTCGCATCTGCGGCTGTCGATTACGTTCCCGCCGTCAACGCTGTTTACGGTTTTCCCACGAACTCGAGAATGTTCTTCTCCGTGTCGCCCATCGAGCGCGCCAGCGCAAACTTTGCGTCCACATGGCTTGAAACGGCAAGAATGTAATTCTCCTCAGCGCGCGCCAACTCGTCCTGCGCGGTGATCACTTCGACATTATTGGCTGTTCCCTGCTGAAAGCGATCTTGTGCCATATCCAACTCGCGCTGCGCCAACTCTTGTCCGTCTTTAGCCACGGCCACCTGCTCATTTGCGGAGTCCAAATTCAGCAGGGATGAGCGGAGATCTTCTTCAATACCGTGGTGCAGATCTGCAATCTGATCGTCAATGCGCTTAACGCGGCTGGCCAACTCCTGCGCTTCACCATTCCGATCGTGATCGAAAAGTGTGAAATCGATCTGCCCTTGTACCAAGCCCGTCGTTTGAACGCTGCCAATGCTGCGCCCAATCTCGCCGATGTTTCCGTTGATGCTCAGCTTTGGATAAAAGCGCGCGCGACTGGCGCGCTGCTGTTCCACCAGTCCTTCGCGTTGTCTGGCAAGCGAGAGATAGTCAGCGCGGACGACAAGCGCAGCGGATTCAAGAGTTTCAATATCCGGTTGATTCAAGGGCCGATAGTTGAGCGGTTCGGCAAGCTCCAGCGGCGTCCCCGGATTCATGCCCAGATTTCGCGCGAGTTCCAACAGAGCTTGCTTAGTCTGGTTCTGGGCAATCAACAGTGCCTGGCGATCGTTCGCCAGTTGCACTTGCGCGCGCAGCACGTCCACCCCTGTCGCGGTTCCAGCGTCGTGTTTGTCTTTGGCCAGCTTGTACAGCGCGTTCGAATCGGTCACGCGAGATTGAGCAGCATCAGCGCGCGCCGCAGCCGATTGCGCATTCAGGTAAAGCGCGGCGATGGATCGCACAATCAGGTCCCGCGCATCGCGTTCATCCAATTTGCCAGCATCAAGCGCGCGTTCGCTGGCTTTGAGCTCCCGATAGCTCCCAAGATCCACCACGTTCTGCTGCGCATAAACGCGGAAATCGTAATTGGAAAGCGGTCCAACGGTGCTGGGAATCGGAATGCCAGTAAAGGAGAGCCCCTCGGCCCTAAGGTCATGGTTCTGCACGTTGGCATAGGTTTGGGCGCTCACTCGCGGAAGCAGCGCGGCCGACAGGCGGCGCATCCGCGTGCCCTCTGCCTCTTCAACTCGCGTCCCCGCAACCAGTACGCTCAGGTTAGCCTGGAGCGCCTTCTGGATTGCGTCCTGCAAAGTAAGTCGATACGGAGCAGGCTGCTGCGCCACAGCAGTCAAGCCCGCAGCTAAACCAACCATCCACATAAAAGCGGCAATGCGAAAGTTTTGCTTCATAGCTTCTGCTCTTGACCGGAGACGGCTATCCCTCTCCAGAAGTGTTGAAAACTGTCTTCCATCCATACATCGAGCGCAGGTTTCTCATGCAGCGACCAAAGCAGTACGGTTCCCATAAACGTTTGCAGCACCTGGGTAGCCACCTTTTCCTTCTTCAACCGAGGATCAATCTCTCCGTCCTTCTGCCCAGCAGCCACAACTTCCGCGATCATCCTGCGTCCTTCTTGCATGTTCCCTTTGATAACCTTGCGAACCGCTTGGCTGGCCAAAAAGGACGAGATCAGTGCGCGGGCAAGGTCGGGACTGCGACCCGGCTCTTCAGCGGCGCGATGGAACAAGTGATGCAGCACAGCGTGTGTCGTCTGTCCATGATGCTCTGCCAGTTCCAGCGCTTCTCGCACCTTGCCAAGCTGGATCTCGGCCATGACGCCCAGCACGTGATCTTTGCTTTTGAAATAGTTGAAGAAAGTTCCCTTGCCAACATCCGCGGCTTCCGTAATATCCTCCACGGTTACGTTCGCGAGGCCTCGCGCGGCAAAGAGCTGTAGTGCACACCGGAACAACCGCAGCCTCGTCTCCGCGGCACGTCGCTCGCGCCGTCCCATGCCTTGCAGGTGGGGCAGATTCTCGCTGCCGTGCGGTGCCTGCGTTGCAATCGTATTTGTCTGACGGCTGTTCATCTCCCACCTGACACCATCGCTAAACGCCGGATCTGTCTAAATCTGAACGGCAGGCATTTATGACTACTGGTCATTTATAGCGCTGGCACAGCTTTCTGTCAAGACAAATGAATTCTCTCAAGGCGCTTCCCTACTCGACTTCGTTCTGATTGGAACTTGACCGGTCTTGACAACTTGCTCTCGTCTCGCCAGTTGAGAGCTGGCCCTCGATCACATTCATTAACATTGGCCCCTACCAACTCTGTGATATAGTCTCTAAGCGATAGAGTCGACACGGGTTGAAACGCTTTTCTGACCAAGGCGCAACCCGTCGAATCAGAGAGACAGTGCCGGAGACACAGAACTGGTTATCGGCTGGAAGCGGAATGCCCTGTGCTCTGCTTATCCCGCCAGAAAGCAGAAAGCCAAAAGCGCGACAGTCCGGGTGGAATAGGGGAAAAACAGGTAAGCGTTGCGGGGCTGGGTCTGTGCCGCCCGAGTTTCTAAATCCAGGCTACGGGGATGCGGTAGTTGACTTTGAAGTTACAATAATGCCACTGGGCGCAAGGAGGGTTCCCGTCTTATATGCTCTCTGGAATTACGCACGCACATAGCACCTACAGTTTCGATGGCAGCCTGGCATTACCCGATCTACAGCGTTTTCTGACAGATTCGGGGATCGATTTCTGTCTCATGTCTGAGCATGTGGAGAGTCTTGACTATCAGACTATCCAGCGAATGCTTACTGACTATGCCGCGCTGCCTACAACAGGTTGTCTTATGATTCCGGGGATCGAGATAGACGATCTTCACATCCTGATTTATGGCGTAACGGCGATTCGCCCCTATGTGGGCGTCGAGGATCTTGCTGCACAGATGTTTCATAATGGGGCGCTGATTTTTGTCTCTCATCCTGTCAAGGTCAAACGGACGGTGCCAGCAGTGATTCTGCCCTGGCTCACAGGCGTTGAAATCTGGAACACACGCTACGATGGCCGGGGCGCCCCGCGGCCCTGGAATCTGAAACTCTGGGCGGAACTACAGCGGGAACGCGGTCCTTTACAGCCATTGGTAGGAGTTGATTTCCACAAAACGTCTGACCTGTCTCCTGTCCGAGTAGAGTTGGATTGCGACAAAGACCCCGGAGCAATTCTAAAATCTATTGCCGCAGGCACCCACAGCCTAAGCTCTAATGGTAAGAAGTTTGACCCGCAGCGTCTCGTCGGCGCCCCATCCTTCGCGACATTTATCTTCGACTTTGCCGTTGCTATCAATCGAAAACTCAACAAACTCCCATTTCGAATTCCACGATCTTTGAAGCGAGTGGTGAAGAAATGCCTTTGAATCAAACTCACGTCATCGTTGTGCCTGCAAACAATCACATAGCACTCAATGTAATTCGATCCCTTGGGCGAAGCGGCTGCTATGTCACCGCTATTTCGACGGGGAGCTACATTGCGCACACATCGCGCTACTGCTCAAAAGTCGTTTTCACCCGCCCGGATAAGCTTGCTGAAGCGACCTACGACGCCGCCAAAAACGCTCCCGGTGCGTTTATCCTTTGCCTGGGAGAACTTGAAATTCTCTCCCTTAACGAACGCAGAGAGCAGCTTGAATCTGTAGCCAGGTTGCTATTTCCCGACAGCAAGCGTTTTGCATTGGCTCTTTACAAGGAGCGCACGCTAGCCCTGGCCGAGCAGGTTGGCATTCCGGTTCCAGAGACAGTAGATTTGGCCGACGACCCACAATTATTGCGCTGCCGCGAGCTTCAGTTTCCGGTGGTGATTAAGCCAAAATCCCAGGATATCTTTGACTTCAAGGTCCTGTACGCGGAGTCGATGGAAAGCCTGACGCTCCAACTCGACGCCCTTAAGAGCCAGCGAGATCTGCTTCTCATTCAGGAAAAGATTTCAGGCGATGGCGTAGGAATCGAAATCCTCATGAAGGATGGAAAAACGGTCCTGGCCTTTCAACATCGCCGAATCAGGGAAGATCCTCCTTCAGGCGGCTACAGCGTTTGCTGTGAAAGCGAGCCCGTGGACCAAACCCTCCTTGAATACTCCGAGAAACTGTTGGCGGCAATGGACTGGGATGGAGTGGCGATGGTCGAATTCAAAGTCAATCCGGTCACGGGTCGCGTGGCGTTGATGGAGGTCAATGGACGCTTTTGGGGGTCTTTGCCCCTCGCCATTCATGCCGGCGCAGATTTTCCCTCGGCACTTGTTGCATGCAACTTGCCGGAGCCAATGGCGAAGCTCCCTCCATATCGCGTTCACCTACGTTGCAGGCGACTGATTGGTGAAACCAAGTGGCTCGTCCTCGTCGTTAAGCAAAGGACCGTTCCAATCTGGAAGGCAATTGCGGCTTATCTGTGGGATTTCAGGCCCGGCGTCAAGTACTTCATCTGGGCATGGGACGATCCACGACCTGCGCTCCACGCTCTGCTGAAGCGGGCCGGCTTGACGGCTTCGATCGTGCCCGAATGATCTCAATCCCCTGCTCGAAGTTACGCCACGCATAGTGGGCCAGATGACCTTTGATTGGCTGCGCGTCCGGAAGCGAGATCGGTCCCAGATCCGCAAATCCGCAAGTTAAAACTGCTCCCGACGAGGAAAGAGCGGCCAAGTGTTCACATAGCTTCTCAAAGCGCCTGACTACTCGTCGTCTGGGTCCAACGGTCCGGCCGGTCCAGCGGTTGTTGACCAATTCAAACGAATGGAAAACCATCACATAAGTCTCCCATGCGCCCCGAAGTGCGTTCGTCAGCGTCGTGGTGATCTCGCCCAGTGAGCAAGCCCCAAGTTCACAATGCCGATAATGTCCAGGTCGATCCTGAAAGCAACTGATGGGTACTTCAGTCAGGCCTTCCACGCTCCTCGGTTGCCATGGGATCTCTTCGAGACGAAGTCCGCAAGTCGAACCAAGATAAAGGTAATTGAAGCTGGAATCGTAGCGAAACCCAAGGCGCGCAAGTGCTCTTAAGGTGTCGAGATTGGCTGCGTAGTCCCCTGCCCTGTAAGCAATGGGCGCTGGCGCGCCAGCCTTCATCAGATTGTCTGCCGCGGTTTTGATTAATTCCGCTTGCTCATCTTCGCTGTACGATGTCAGCAGGTAACCCCGGTCAGGAACAGAAAGACCTTTTGCCGCTGGGATCCATTCCGGGTGGACATGAAGCTGAACCTCATGGCCGTGCGACTGGATCAACTCAACCATTCTCGTCAGCGGTCCAATTCCAACTTCAGGACAACTGGCGTGCAATCCCTCCACAAAAAAAACTGCCTTGACGCCATGCCTGGCAAAAACCTCGAGCTGATACGCCAGGCCAAATTCGCCTTGAACGGTCTTCCCGTAGATATCTCTGTCGATATCGCGGGCCAGGGCGTCAGATCGCCAGTCCGAATGGATCGGATAGACTTCGGTGTCGATAGTGAACAAGAAGTTCATATACCCTCCAGCCGGTCTCCAAATAGTAATACAATTTGAAAAATTGACTTATCCTGCGGATTCAGGCAGGTACAATCATAGGCGAGGCGAAAGACCTCAACCAGCCGCTCCGCAAAGAATCGGCACGCGCTACTGCGAGATTTCCCCGAGGTATTTCAGATGCCCCAATTTACTGACTTGCAACAATTCGCAAAAAGCGCTCTGAGAAGCCCAGCAGCGCCGTTGAACCAATTTCTTGAATTACTCAATCTGCGCCTTATAAGAGGAACAAGAAGCCAGTGGTTCAACGCAAGCTCGCCCGAAATCATTCACAGCAAGGTGGTCCCCGGCGCCACCTATTCGCCATGGCGCAATGATCAGCAGTTCATCAGCTGCTACAACCTTGTTAAGAACAATACCATGGTTGATATCTATAGATGCTTTGAGCTTTGGCAACTCGCAAGGCAAATCGGCAATGTGCCGGGAGATATTTTGGAGGTTGGGGTTTGGAGAGGCGGCACGGGATGCCTCTTGGCGAAGGCCGCTGAGGGTCAAAATAAAACAGTCTATTTGGCTGATACTTTCACGGGGGTTGTGAAGGCTGGCGCTAGAGATACAAGCTATTCTGGCGGAGAGTTCAAGAATACTTCCCTGTCGATTGCACGTGATCTGATTGAAAGCATGGAGCTTGCCAACGTAACGCTTCTTCCTGGGATCTTTCCGGACGATACGGCAGGTTCCGTCACTGGGAGCATTGCCCTGCTGCATTGCGATGTAGATGTTTACCAATCTGCAAAAGACATTGTCGACTGGGCAAAGAGCCGAATCCATAGAGGCGGCATGATTGTTTTTGACGATTACGGGTTCTACAATACCGAAGGTGTAACCAGATTGGTAAATGAGTTAAGAGAATGTGACGATTGGCTGTCGTTCCACAATTTGAACGGTCACGCCATATTGGTGAAAAGGGTCTGATGCGTTTTCAATGGATGTATGTCCAAAGTCTGTCGCGGCCCTTTTAGTATTCTGAATTTGCGAAGAAGTATTATTTGGTCCATATTTTTATAAGTGCGATAGACGGCGTTACCGGGTAAGTTCCGGCTTCGATCTTGCGCTGCGATTCCGATTAGTGCCCTATATCTGATCGTCATGTTCGGACAAAACAGGTATTCCGACTAAGGGGGTCTCGCAAATGTCAGTAATGTCTTACTCTACCATTTCGAGAACTCAGGCGATTCCGCTTGTGGAAGATGTCGCATGCAATCTCTGCGGGTCGTCGCGCAGGGTCGACCGTTTCTCCTTCGACCTGTCAATTGGCACGGTGAAGCTCGTCCGGTGCACAGACTGCGGGCTGCATTTTCTCAGTCCCCGGCCAGTTCTGGCTGAACTGGGCAGGTTCTACCC
The DNA here is from genome assembly GCA_049520075.1 of Occallatibacter sp. Classification (GTDB taxonomy): domain Bacteria; phylum Acidobacteriota; class Terriglobia; order Terriglobales; family Acidobacteriaceae; genus Telmatobacter. The sequence goes on from JBEKQD010000002.1 coordinate 59,858, forward strand.
AGCCGACTATTACTCGTTTAAGGACCCGTCACCGCCTGACCCCGCTCCAAATGCTTCCTTCAAACAGCGGCTCAGAGAGACTGTGCTGGCAGATCAACTGAGCTATGCCACGCAAAATGGAATGTCTCGCGTCAAGATTCCCTCATTAGCGACACGCCCACTGAAGACGCTGGTCGGACTGCCAGCCGCAAAACCCGGTGGTGCACTCCTCGACATCGGCTGTGGCTCAGGAACCAAGCTGCTCGAACTGAGACGCCTAGGCTGGACTGTGACAGGACTGGAGATCTCAGAATCAGCGGCTTCCGCTGGCCGAAGCCATGGGTTGGAGATCGTTTGCGGATCGGTCGATGACCTCTTGGCGCAAGGCCGTGCATTCGATGCCATCACGATGTATCACGCCCTTGAGCACATGCCGGATCCGCGCAGGACGTTGGAATCGGTAGCGAAACTGCTCACACCGGGAGGCGAGTTACTAATCGTTGTGCCCAATTTCAATAGCCTCGAACGAAGAATTTATGGGTCGAGATGGCCGTGGCTTGATGTTCCCGTTCATCTTTATCATTTTGAACCCGCTCCTCTAGCCAGACTTGTCCAGAGTGCCGGGCTGAAAATCGATCACATTGCCGCAAACTTGGCGGGACACTCAGAAGGTTACCTGCCCGCTTGGGCGCCCTCGGTTTGCGGCAAGCTGGTTCATGCCGGGTTCCTGGCCCTGAACGCGGCGCTTGCGGGCACGGGTCTTTCCAAGGCAATAATGCTTTCAGCCAGACGACCTCCAAACCCGTCGACGCAGACTTCCGATCCGGGATGCTCCTGTAACTGCGCGAATGTCCGAGCCCGCCGCAACAGTTAGGTCTTACCGCGAGCCGCCGGGGCAGATGTCATGGGGGCAGATGTTCCCCAAGTACTCCCAAATGTAGCTCGTAAGCGTAATGGGCCCGCCGTAAAGACCTACTCCCGATGCCGCGAACCCGCGCGCGCCCTTTGCTCCTGGCCCGGTGTAAGAGGCCATGTCGGTTTTGATTGTCGCCTCATTCGGAAAAGGCCACAGTGGGGCGGATGTAATCGTGTCATATCCGGCGTCGCCCCATAGCGTTCCCGACTTGCCAATCGAGTACAGGATCGTCGCGCCGATATTGCCGCCATCCGATGCTGTGCCGATCAGGGGAGATCCCGCTTCTGCTCGAGTGATGTACTTCAGGTGCGGATTCATTGTTCGGTCGTGTGCGCCCGGCTTGGGCATCGGTCCTTGATAGATATTCGTGCCGTAGTTCGCCGCGTTCTTGTAGAACACGTTGTAGTCCGAAGTCATGTAGTTGGAGATGCCGAAGGATTCCGCTTGCTGTATTACAGAGTTTGTCGTGGACTGACTTATAAAGTTTGCTGAATTGCTCTCAGATCCTGTGCCCCAACCGTAACAGCAGTCTTGCGCCTTCCCTGAAATGTCTCCGAAAGTCATATGTTGCGCCACCAACGTAGGCGTCTCTTTTACGCCTGGGAGGTACCCTGCTTGTAACCCTCCTGCGACGTCCCATACTGCATCGTGATTGTAGGTGTGAGTTCCGCCTTCCTTTTCATCGTTGATGCCAGCTATCCCCCGCAGATTGAGGAAGATCGACCCATCAACTTCAAGGATGTTCTCCACGAGGCGATTGTTTTCGACCCACAAGCCGCCCCACAGCTTCCCAGTTGAATTGTCGGCAAACCCGGAGTCAATCGCAATGTCGTTTTGGAGCAAAATGTCGGTCGAATCATAGGACGTAAAGTTGGCGCACTGCCTCCACCACTGCGAATTCAGATCTTGATAATCATGCCGGGACACGTCTCGACGCAGAATCACATGGTCGGACTGATAGACCTCGAACTTGTAGCGCCCGCAGCCCCATGCGTGGGAATCTTCTACCAACACATAGCTCGACGCAGGCCCGATGGTGTAGGCGTTTGTATTCTCAGAACACGGAGCATTGAACGCCGCTGTCTGTTGAAGTTTTATATGATCCGATGCGTTGATAAACACAGGCTGCGTTTGCGTGCCATTCTGTATAAAACTTGGATTGCCCGCAAACTTTATACCGACCACTTGAATATAGCTATTCCTGTACATATAAATCGCGCCGTTGGGCTGCGGCGTCAGTTTGCTTGCATCCACAGTCACTCCCCAAGGAGTCGCTGCTTCGATGACCGTGTAGCACCCTGACCCGCTTGTGTTGCCGTTGTTGTTCGACTGCGGCTTGATCGCGTCGTAGTAGTAGCCGTCTCCCACGATGAGCGTATCGCAGGGAGCCATCTCGGCCAGCGCGCGAGTAAACGTGGCCCACGGCTTTGACAATGTTCCGGGGTTCGAGTCTGACCCGCCGCCGGCTGCAATGTAGTGCGTCTTGGCAAACATCGGGCCATAGGACGCAAGCAATAGCGCAAAAATTGAAAGCGCGCTCCTCATTGGTTCAGTACCCTCCAATTCGTTTCCATTTGGCCGGGATCTCCATTTCGAAAACAGATTAGCAGCACTCCTATGTCTCCCGAGCGAAATTGGGAGGCGCGCCTGGAACTGGCTGTGAAGAAACAAGGCGATTCTCTACCCCTCGTGCCTCGCCCGGCTTATCGAGAGCCCTCCAAGTCAATTGTTCTGTTTCAGTTAGATACGGGCTACCGTTGCCTCCTCAAATGTCCAACCCTCGCAAAAGTGCATCTTACGCCACTGAACGAGAGCAGATTTACGGCCGATAGTAGTTTCACTCTAGCAGCCTCACATAGCTAGAGTTCAGTGGCCTGTGAAGATTCTTCGTCAGGTCAATTCCAGTTAATTGAGACGGAGAGTCGTATGACAAGCGAACCCGAGAATCGTCATGTTAGTCGCGGTAGAGCGAAGAAAGCCCGCGTCAACAAGAACGAGGCGGAGCCAGATCGGTCACTGGCCCCGATCGATGCCGGGCGTGCGGGAGGCTGGATGCCCCCTGAAGACTTGCGCGAGGCAGCGTTGGTTGCTTCGTCTGCAAGTGGCGATGTGGCCGTCAATCTTCAAGGAATCGATCATCTGGACGCAAGCGCGTTACAGGTCCTGCTGGCGCTTGACGCTGCAGAAAAGACGCGCAATCACAATCTTCTATTGACCAACGTCTCTCCGCTCTTGCGGCAGTGGTTTGATTTTGCTGGAGTGGTTGACCTTCATTTCCCTGACCGAGCGGAGCAGCAATGAATAGTTCTGCACAGAACCAACAGGGCGGAACCTTGTTGAGCATGTCTCAGGGCATAGCCGAGGAAGGCGCGAGGGAGAGGTCGGGCGTAGAGGCCGAACTCGCCCAGTACTTGCCACACCTCAGCCGGATGAGCGCGCAACTGAAGCAGACATCGACGCAAATCGAGAGTTCCGTCGTGGGTATTTGCGACAGCTTTCAAGGAATTGCGGAGCGCGCAAGGTTGACTGTGTCTCGCACGACGGGGTTTCTAGGCGGCAACGACAGCAGTGCTTCTAGCAAACAGTCGTTCGAGAGCCTGATCCAGAACTGTTCAGGCACCCTTTTCGAGATCATGAGTACCACAGAGGAAGCCGGCGAGGTCTCGCGGCGCGCGATCCACCGAATCGACCAAATGGATCAGGCTTCGCAGATGATCGGTGCTGCGCTTTTGAAGTTGGAGCAAATTGCCCATGAAAACAAAATGCTGGCGATGAATGCCCGTATCGAAGCGGCGCACGCCGGAATTCACGGAGCAGGATTTGCTGTAGTTGCGGTCGAAGTTGTGTCCCAGACAGAAAGAGCACAAGAAGTGACTGCGCAGGTTGGCGATCTGATCACCAACCTGCGGGCGCTCGCTGGATCGACTTTGGAAGACTTGCGGCGGAAGAACGAGCAGGATTCCAAGCGAGTGGAAAAATCCAGGCACGATGTAGAGGGCGCGCTTCGCGATATGCAGGATGTTCATGCCGAGATGGAAAAGATGCTGATCGTGATGTCCGAGGAGGGTGATCTCCTCGCGAACGACATTGGAGCAGCCGTGCGCGGCCTGCAGTTCCAGGATCGGACTAGTCAACAGATTGCCCATGTTGTGGAAGACCTGGACACCCTACATACGAAGCTGACCACCCGTTTTGGCGCCGGGGCAGTTGGAGACACCGTTTCAAATGAAGGCTTCAGCGAGTATACGATGCGCGAGGAGCGTCAAGTTGCTGGTATGGACGATACGGAATCCGGGGCCGGACATGTTGAACTGTTTTGACTGAAATGCAGAAAGAAAATGCTGCAAACCTCAGAAGGAGGGCACGGTGCAAAGAGTACTAATTGTCGACGACTCGGTTTCCATGCGGCAAATGGTCGGCTATACGCTGCGGCAGGGCGGCTATGAGGTCGTTGAAGCCGAGCACGGCGCAGATGCGCTGAAAAAGCTCACTGGCGTGTCGGTTGACCTGATCATTACCGACCTGAATATGCCCGTGATGGACGGCATCACCCTGATTCAGAACGTGCGTAGCCAACCTGCCATGAAGTCGAAGCCCATTTTAATGCTGACCACCGAGGGGCTCGCGGCTAAGAAGGAACAGGGAAAGGCGGCCGGCGCAACAGGGTGGCTCGTAAAGCCTTTCGACCCAGAGAAACTGCTGCAAACCGTAGCCAAGGTTCTGCCATAAAATCATGAAAATCGACCTCAGTCAATTTCGCCAAACATTTCTCCAGGAGAGCGTGGACCATATCGCTTCCATGGAAACCGGTCTTCTTGAACTTCGGTCGGCTCCTGCCGACGTCGAGTTGCTCGATAGCATCTTCCGCGCGGCTCACTCAATCAAGGGAGGGGCTGGGTCGTTTGGGATGACGAACCTCGTCCGGTTCACTCACTCCCTTGAGAATCTGCTGGATCGGCTTCGGTCGTTGGAGATGCAAGCAACCGACAAGGTAATCGATATCCTGCTCTGCTCGGTGGATGTGCTTCGCGAATTGCTTGGCGCTGATGCTGATGCGGCAATGCCCGCCGCGGCGCTGGAACTCGATGAGCACATCAAGGCGCTGATGCCCAGTGAAACTGGCCCGGCGAAGGCTGCGCCTGAAAAGGCGCCCGAGTTGGTCGCGGAAACGCAAAAGATGATGCTGTACAAAGTCGAGTTTTGCCCCGACCGGGAGCTCTTTTCGAGCGGTACCAACCCGATTGTGCTGTTGCGTAATCTTGCTGCATTGGGAACCGTGAGTTGCTGCCATCTTCATTGTGAAGAGTTGCCCGCGCTGGCGGATCTCGATCCATCGCAGTGCTACCTGAGCTGGACAGTTGAACTGGCCAGCGCTAAAGAAGAAGCAGAACTGCGCGAAGTATTTGAGTTTGTTGAGCATCTGGCAGAGATTCGCATTTCTTGCTCGGACGCACAGCCGCAGCCCGGGTCCATTTTGACTCAGAATTCAACGGTAGAGCCGGTTATCGCAGATTCGTCCTCACCGAATGGCCTATCCTCGTCTGCTGAACGCCGCAAGTCGCCAGACGCGGATCGCCGTCAAGTTGCAGATCGCCGTCAATCGTCAGCGAAGCCAACGGCCAGCGGTGACTCTGGTTCAATCCGTGTGGCGACCGATAAGGTCGACAAGCTGATCGATCTGGTTGGCGAACTGGTGATCGCGCACGTAATGACTGCGCAGATGGTAGAAGACTTTGAACCATCATGCCTGCCCCGGCTGCGCGAGGCTGTTGCAGCCATGGAACGCAATACCCGCGAGTTGCATGAACGTGTGATGGGGATTCGCATGTTGCCGGTGGGTACGCTGTTCTCGAGATACACGCGCACTGTGTACGACATCGCACAATCCACAGGCAAGCAGATTCGCCTGGAAATGCACGGTGAAGAGACCGAGATCGACAAGAGCATGTTGGAATTGCTCGCCGACCCATTGACGCACCTGATTCGCAACGCTGCGGACCATGGCATCGAGAATGCGGAAGCCCGCAACGCGGCAGTCAAACCCGAGGAGGGTGTCATTTCTCTGAGGGCTTTCCACCGCTCGGGCAGAATTGTGGTCGAGATCTCCGACGATGGAGCTGGAATCGATACGGACTGCGTGCGCCGCAAGGCGATCGAGCGCGGACTGATTGGCTCCGATACGCAGATGAGTGACGAACAACTCCAGATGCTGATCTTTGAGCCTGGCTTCTCCACCCGGGAAGAAGTTAGCGACCTGTCTGGGCGCGGCGTAGGGATGGACGTGGTCAAGCGGAACGTCCAGCAGATGAATGGCACGGTCACGCTGGTCAGCGAAAAAGGACACGGGTCTACTGTATCCATCGAACTGCCGCTTACGCTGGCCATTCTTGAAGGACTCCTGGTGCGTGTGAGTGACCGCACTCTGGTGCTACCGCTCTTGTCGGTGATTGAAACCGTACCTTTGCGCCACGAACAGATTGTGCGGGTAGCCGAAAAAGGCGAGGTCGTCATGATCCGCAATGAATCCGTTCCGCTGCTGCGCTTGTCCAGGTTCCTCGGCATCGCGCCGCACGCAGCGGAGGCTGATGCCGCCAAAGAAAACGCAAACCTTCGTCGTCTGGCTGTAATTGTGCAGTCCGGCCAGAAAAAAATCGGCCTGGTGGTCGATGAATTGCTCGGGCAGCAGCAGGTCGTTGTTAAGAGCCTTGAACGGAATCTGCGTAGAATCGATGGCTTGATGGGCGCAACCATCCTGGGTGACGGCTGTGTCGCTCCCATCGTCGATGTTACTGCTATCGGCGCACTGAATCTGTTTTCGCTTCAAGCTTCAGACAAAGTGTTACCGCATATTGCGGCATCCGTTCGAGCTGCAGGGGCAGCTTCAATCTAAGAAAAGAAAATGGAGTGCGACACATGAACTGGTTTAAGAATCTCAATGCTACGCCCCGTCTAATGAGCAGCTTCGGCGTCTTACTGGTGCTGACCATGGGCATCAGCTATCTGGCCATCGACAACCTGAGCAAGGCCAACGAGCGCGTCGATTTCCTGTACCACAAGGATATGGTCGGATCAACCCACGCAGACGGAATCACGATCAACGTGACCACAATCAGGGGTGACGATCTGAATGCGATTTATCGCGCCTCTGACGCAGCGGCGGTCGCCTCCTCTGAAAAGGATGAAATCGCCACGATGGCGGAACTCCACGCCAATCTGGATGCGGCCGACAAACTGTTTTTGACACCGAAGGGGATGGAGCAACTGGGCATTATTCGCAAGGCATTGCCAGACTATGAGCGTGCGCAGTCGGATCTATTTCGCTCCATCAAGGCCAGGGATATAGGCGCGGCTGATGCTGCACTTGCGTCGGCGGTGCAGTATCGGTCTGTAATTCTCGGAGCCAGCGATGTTGCGAGGACACTTAAGACGGATCATGCGGAAGAGCAATTTCAGTCGAACGGTGTAGCCTATCAGGCTGCACGTACCGCGATGATCTCAGCGTGTATTCTCTCGCTGGTGCTCGGGGTAATCTTAAGCATTGTCATTGCCCGCGGATTTTCAGTGCCCTTGGGACATGCCGTAATGGTGCTGGAGCGAATTGCCGATGGCGATCTGACCGTTAGGTCAGATGTGCATACCAAAGACGAAGTCGGGCGGATGGCTTTGGCGCTGAACAGAGCGGTGGAAAAGTTAGATAGCACCTTGCAAGAGGTGGCCGACAGCGCTGCCAATGCAAGCGCTTCGGCGCAGGAACTCGCTGCCGCATCCGAAGCCATTGCTTCGGGTGCACAGGAGCAGGCAGCTAGCCTGGAGGAGACTTCAGCCAGCTTGGAAGAGATCACCGCGACGGTACGGCAGACAGCCGACAACGCCAACCAGGCCAGCCAACTCGCGGCCGGGTCAAAGGACTCCGCTTTACAGGGGCAGGAAGTGGTCTCAAACGCGATCACCGCAATGTCGGAGATCAACGCCGCCTCAGCCAAGATTTCAGACATTATCTCGACCATAGATGAGATCGCCTTCCAAACCAATCTCTTGGCCGTCAATGCTGCGGTAGAAGCGGCGCGAGCCGGCGACGAGGGACGTGGCTTTGCCGTGGTGGCTTCCGAAGTACGCAGCCTGGCGCAGAGAAGCGCGGTCGCGGCAAAGGAAATCAAGGTTCTGATTCAGGATTCGTTGCGGAAGGTGGATGCCGGATCGGTGCTCGTCAATCGTTCAGGCGAGACGCTGCAAGGCATCGTGGGTTCAGTAAAGCGGGTAACCGATATCGTTGGCGAGATCGCTGCAGCCAGTGGAGAGCAGAGTACCGGCGTTGAGCAAGTGAACACTGCAATGACGCAGATGGATCAGGTGACACAGTCAAACTCCGCACAGACAGAAGAGCTATCGGCGACGGCTGAATCACTCTCTGAGCAGGCTGCGCATTTGCTGGAATTAGTCAGCATCTTCACTCTCAGCCAGGGCGGGAAAAACCAATGGGAACGCCAGGCATCCCAACCTCATACGGCGAATCAACCGAAATCTGCACATCAACCAAGCCCGGCGCTGCATGCGAACTCGGGAGCGCGCCCGGCCGCCAAGATAGTTCGAAGCAGCGTGGCGACAAAGTCTAATTCGAACGCTCATGGCAATAAGCGGATCAAGAGCCTTGAGCCCGCTCTTGCGCTCGCGGTGCCGAGTGGACCAGCTGCAAACGATTCCAGCTTCCAGGAGTTCTGAGACGAGGACGAAGGCGGCATCAGGACTCACCCCCGGTGACGCCTCAACACCGCGCAGACGCGCAGCATGCAGAAAAGGGATAGCAATGAAACCAGTGATTGCAAAACAAGTTCAAGAGTCGCAGCAGTTCCTCACGTTCCTGCTCGACGAACAGGAATATGGGCTGGAGATCTTCAAAATCCGTGAAATCCGCGGGTACGCGCCCGTAACTCCCATTCCCAACGTCCCACAACATGTGCGGGGCGTAATGAACCTGCGCGGCACAGTCTTGCCCGTCGTCGATCTGCGTATGAAGTTTGGTATGCCGGCGGTGGAATACAACAAGTTCACTGTCATCGTGATTGCGACAGTGGGCGAAAAGACCGTTGGACTATTGGTGGATGCGGTCTCCGATGTTCTGATGGTCGCCAACGATGCCATGCGCGAGGCGCCTGACTTCGGTACGTCCGTCGATACTCGATTCATCAACGGTGTTTTCGAATCACGGGAGCGCTTGACAGTCGCGTTGAATCTGGAAGAACTCCTGACCGACTCTGAGCTTGCGCTGCCGCAATCCATCGCGGCGTAGCGCTTGGAGACTTGCGGGGATAGAAGAGACCGAGAAGTATTTCGAGAAAAGGAACCGCTAATGAATTGGTTTAAGAATCTCAACGCAATGCCCAGGCTAATGAGCAGCTTTGGCGTATTGCTGGCGCTGACCATAGGCATCAGCTACCTGGCCATCAGAGACCTGAGCGAAGGCAACGACCGCATTGGAGCGCTCTATCAAGAGGACATGACGGGCGCAATGAGCATCATGGACATCAACTATGAGCGAGCCATGAACGGCCGCTCGGTGCGCGATGCCATGCTGCACATCAATGAGCCAGCGCTGGTTGCGGAGAACGAAAAGAACTCGTTTGAGTACATTGGTAAAATGCGGTCCGACATTGAAATGGCGGAAAAGGGAGCCCGTTCCAAGGAGAGCCAGGATGTGCTGGCCATCATGCGCGATGAGTTGCCGGGGTATGAGAAGGGGCACCATGATATTTATCAGCACATTGAGGCCAGGGATCTTGCCGGCACTCAAGCCGCTCTGACCTCGGTGACCGAATCCGCCAAGCCGCTCTTCGATGCGGCTGCGAAAGCCATCGATATCAAGAAGAGTCACGCGCAAGAGAAGTTTGACGTGAGCAATACCTCCTATCAATCGGCGCGCACCTTGATGGTCAGCGCGATTGGCATTTCACTGCTGCTGGGGATCATCCTCAGCATCTTCATTGCTCGCAGCTTCTCAGTGCCGCTAGGGCAAGCAGTGGTTGCACTGGAAAGGGTTGCCGGCGGCGACTTGACCGCATCTCTCAATGTGGGGACGCATGATGAAGTAGGCAGGATGGCCACGGCACTGAACGGTGCAGTGGAACGCTTGAATTCCACCATGCAGGAAGTGGCCGACAATGCCGCCAATGCGAGCTCATCCTCCCAGCAGTTGGCTGCTGCCTCAGAAGCCATCGCCTCAGGCGCGCAAGAACAGGCAGCGAGTCTGGAGGAGACATCGTCGAGCCTGGAACAGATTTCCGCGGCCGTTCGTATGAGCGCGGAGAATGCCTTGAAGGCCAGCGACCTTGCCTCGGGCTCACGGCAATCCGCCGATCGTGGCCAGGAGAGCACGAGCGCCGTCGCCGCAATGGCGGACATAAGCGCCGCTTCTGCAAAGATTTCCGACATCATTTCCACGGTCGATGAAATTGCCTTTCAGACTAATCTGCTCGCGGTAAACGCGGCAGTCGAGGCGGCTCGGGCGGGCGATGAGGGGCGCGGTTTCGCAGTGGTGGCTTCTGAGGTACGCAGCCTGGCGCAGAGGAGCGCCAGTGCGGCGAAGGAAATCAAAGGCCTGATTCAGGATTCCCTGCGCAAGGTCGACCGTGGTTCGGAGTTGGTCAATCGAGTGACAAAACTGGTGGGCGAAATTGCACACACCTCTGCTGAGCAGAGCGCCGGCATCGAACAGGTGAACACCGCAATGACACAGATGGACCAGGTGACACAATCGAACTCCGCTCAGACCGAAGAGCTTTCGGCAACTGCGGAGTCGTTGTCCGAACAGGCCGCACACCTGTTGGAGTTGATAAGCACTTTTACTCTAAGCGCAGGCGGGAAACATCAACAGGACCGAAGCCTCTTACTAAATCCGATCTCGACGCTTCACCCCAGTTCGGATCGGCAGCAATCGGCAGGAAACATTCGCAACAGGGGAGCGGCAAAGTGGGGCTCGAACCCTCGCGGCAGCAAGCTGCCCAAGAATGGGAAGCCCGTTCAGGCGGTGACCGTTCCAAGCAAGCCGGTTCTAGCAGATGCCAGCTTCGAGGAATTTTAAGACGCCAGTCGGTGCAGGTGCGAAAGAGACTGGAAAACATTCAGTGGGAGGACGACAATTGCAAGCAGCAACAACAGCAAACTCGGTCTTCCACATGGAACTGCAAGAATTCAAGCTGTTCCGAACCCTGGTTCACGAGCGCACGGGAATTTGGTTGCGGGATGGCAAGCAGATCATGCTGGCTTCACGCCTGTCGCGGAGGCTGCGTCTTCACGGCCTGTCAAGCTTTGCCGATTATTACGCGTACGTCCAGAGAGTCCAGGACAACGGCAATGAATTACGTGAACTGATCAATTGCGTAACCACTAACAAGACGTCCTTCTTTCGCGAACGGCACCACTTCGAGTTTCTGGCCAACACGGTTGTGCCACAAATTAAGTCGGGATTTCGCTCGGACACCTCCAGAAACATCCGTATATGGTGTGCCGCGAGCTCGACAGGCGAGGAACCCTACTCGATTGCAATTACCTTGCTTGAAGCTTTGCAACCGTCGCAAAGCACCAAAACCGCTATTCCTTCGCGGCCTGCGCCGGCGCGGATAGGACTTCCTAGACTCATCCAGTCGCCTGGTTCATGGAAGATTGAGGTTGTCGCGTCCGATATCGATACCAAGGTTCTGGAAACCGCTGTCCGCGCAATCTATCCCGAAGATTCTCTATCCACCGTCGATACAGCTTTGCAGAAGAAATACTTTCTCCGCGGAACAGACGACATGCGAGGATATGTGAAAGTCAAGCCTGATGTAGCACGGCTCGTCCAGTTCAAGCGCATCAATCTCATGGACGCTCGTTGGCCGCTCGAGGACCTTTTCGACGTTATCTTCTTTCGCAATGCGCTCATTTACTTCAATCAGGAAACACAGGACCTCTTTCTTCGCAAAATGGCGCGTTATCTGAAACCGGGCGGTTATCTCTTCCTCGGAAACTCAGAACATATTCCTTGGTTGCACGAGATTCTTGCGCCACTGAATCAGACAATGTATCGATTGCGGGACGTGGAACCATGAACATTCTTATGGATCCGCGCCCTGGCCCCACGGCGCATTGCAGCGCTGTCCAAAACTTGCGGGTCAGGAGCGATCTCGCGCGAAAGAGGACGGTAGCGGCTTTACGCCGCGTGCCGCTGCACGGGCATCGGATAAGTCTCCACATCGGTGACGTTGCGGCGAGTCAGTCACCTGTTGTCTTAGGCACGCTGCTCGGATCCTGCGTTGCCGTATGTATGTACGACCCGGTGCTGCGTGCCGGCGGCATGAACCATATTCTGTTGCCAGGTTGTCCCGCAGGCGAAAAGAGTACGCGGTGCGGAATCCACGCAATGGAGTTGCTCATCAACGAATTGATGAAGCTCGGAGGCGATCGAAGAAGATTCGTCGCGAAGGCATTCGGGGGAGCAAACGTACTCCAAGGCATAAAGATGCCTCCCGTTGGAGATGGGAACGCACGGTTCGTGCGCGAGTTCCTTGCACTGGAAAAGATACCGCTTGTCGCCGAGAGGATGGGTGGTACTCACGCAGTCCATTTGTACTTCCACACGGATACAGGGAAAGCTACGGTGCATACTGTCGATGGTTCGAGTCTGCCCAAAATCATCAACGCTGAAGCCTCTTGTCAGAAGTTCCCTCTCGCGGTAGGTACTTTTGGTGGCGAGATTACACTATTTTGACGGGCGCGCAAGTGGAACGGCATCGGCACATTTCCGATCCGTTCTCTGAACCCCACTTTCGGCTGGCGTGAGGCAGCCAATGTATGACGACTCCATATAAGGTGCTTATCGTAGATGATTCGGCGTTGATGCGCCAATTGCTCACAAAGATACTTAGCTCCGACCCTGAACTCGAAGTGATTGGAACGGCCAGCGATCCATTTGTCGCACGAGAGAAGATCATTGCATTGAATCCGGATGTGTTGACCCTCGACATTGAGATGCCGCGCATGGACGGACTCACTTTTCTGGAGAAGCTGATGCGCGGCCATCCGATGCCCGTGATCATGATCTCATCGCTGACCGACAGGGGCGCGGACACGACACTCCGCGCACTTGGTTTGGGAGCGATCGACTACGTCTCCAAGCCCAAAGTGGATGTCTCAAACGGCACAATCGAGCGAGCTGAAGAGATCGTGGCCAAGGTAAAGGCAGCCGCGAGAGCGAAAGTGCGGCGTCCCGGCGTGTCGCCGCTGCCGCCTGCGGCGATGGCGGGACGGACGTACCAGTTTTCGGCAACACATAAGATTATTGCCATCGGCGCTTCAACGGGCGGGACCGAAGCCCTTAAAGAGCTGTTGTCGCCGCTGCCCGCTGACTTTCCAGGAATCGTGATTGTGCAGCACATGCCTGAGACCTTTACCCGCCAGTTTGCCGAGCGCCTCGACTCACTCTGCAAGATTCGAGTGAAAGAGGCGCAGGACGGCGACCATATTCTCCCTGGTCACGCGCTTTTGGCCCCAGGCGGCCACCACATGGCAGTAGTTTGCAAGGGAGCAGAATATACTGTGCGTGTGTACCGGGGTGAACGTGTGAATCGACATCTACCTTCCGTGGATGTTCTGTTTTCCTCTTGCGCCCGGAACATGGGAAAGAACGCTCTTGGTGTGCTGTTGACGGGCATGGGCGCCGATGGCGCGCGCGGCATGTTGGAAATGAAACAGGCTGCATCCTTCACGATCGCGCAGGACGAGTCAACATGCGTGGTCTTCGGAATGCCGCGTGAAGCCATCCTGCTCAACGCCGTCGACCAGGTGCTTCCCCTCGATCAGATCCCATTAGTGCTTATGCAAAAGCTCTCTCGAGGCTAGTCCCTCTTAGCGCTGGCAACACACCGGGACTCCAGTTGAACCCCGCCAGTGATCATTTGCTGCATAGTATGCACCGATATGCCGATAGTTCCCATGCCAACATCAGATGCAGGCAGGTGATTGGCCTCTGAAAGCCGGCCTCTTGGTTGGAACTGCAGTTGCGGACTGCTGGCGGGTTGATGTCCGGCCTCGGAGTTGATTCAAATTACGTTCGCCGAGTTCGCAACGAAGGATATACCTGACGAGGTAGCAGAAAATGGCAGAGCAACGGCGGCGAAACCCTCGTTTTGAATGCGAAGGTGCTGCCGGCGTTCAATTGGGCGCCGACGGAATTCCCTGCCTTGCTAGAATCGCGAATCTGAGTGCGGAAGGGTGCCTGATTGAATTTTGGGAGCCGCAGCACCTCTCGCAAGACGCGATTGTGGAACTTACCTTTAAAGTTGACAATCTGAAGCTTAGAGTCTTGGGACAGGTAAGAGCGATTCGATCGGATCACCAGATTGGATTTCAGTTCCCTCTCCTGAGTGACAGAGCACGAGGACGTATTGAGGATCTGATCACGCAGCTGATCGAGGACTTTCTAATAAGAGGATCATCGAAAGACGCCCTGGAGAAACGACGCCACACCCGAATTCTGTGCACAGGCAGCGCGGGGATCCAAATGCATGAAGGTGAGGCGTTTCACCCTGCCAGGATCGCGAACCTGAGTGCGGAAGGGTGCCTGATTGAATTTGAGGAGCCGCAGCGCCTATCACAAGACGCAATGGTGGAGCTTACCTTTCAAATCAATAACTTGCCCTTTCAAGTGCGCGGCCAGGTAAAGGGAATTCGATCGGATACTAGAATAGGCTTCCAATTCCCGCTGATAAGTAAGAAAGTACAGAGGCAGCTTGAAGACCTCATCGACGAACTCATTGATAACATTGTAAAGCGATTTGCACAACGCAAAGAAATCACCTGAACCAACCGGACAAGATTGTCTGACTTGTGATCATCACAGTGACTTCCGCGGGAACTCCGATGCGTAAGGGGCCTTATTAAAGACAGTATTCGAACTCTTGGATTCAATCACTTAGCCTTCTTTTCCGGTCCCGCTCTTTAAGTGCGAAGCCCTTTCTGCATTCTCCGCTTCATCCGATATGCCCACATCTGAGGCTCGATCGATCCGCACGGGCGGCAAAGCCACGTGCCATTCGCGTAATCCCCCTGGTTTCAATGAGAAACACACTACTTGTGGGTAACCACGCCCGGTTCCAAACAAAGCATGGCCTTTCTCGACTTCCGTTGGACGAGCTATCGCGTTCTGCCGATAGAAGGGGAGCAAGTTTCTTACTCATTTCAGGTTCCTCCGCTGCTTCACAGTCTCTTTGGCTTGGCGGAAGGCGTCGATCAGGCGAGGAGGTGGAATACGGAATGACATCAATTGGCGGGATTATTCTTGTATTCGCCTGTGTTGTCGTGGGCTACTTGATGGAAAAGGGCAAGATTGCCGTCCTTCTCCAGCCAGCTGAACTACTGATCATCCTCGGCGCTGCGATGGGTACCGTATTGACGGCCAATCCCATTCACATTCTGAAGAAGATCATCTCAGGCCTGATGGGTGTGCTCAAGGGGTCTCCATTCACCCAAAAAAGGTACTTGGAGACTTTGAAAATGATGTTCGACCTCTTGGCTAGGTCCCGCAAAGAGGGCGCGATTGCCATTGAAGGCGATATTGAAGATCCGGATAAGAGCCCGATTTTCTCAAGGTATCCGCAGTTCCTTGCAGATCATCACGCTCGCGATTTCGTCTGTGACACGATGCGCATGGCAATCACAGGCGGTGTGAGTGCATTCGACATTGACCAGATGATGGAGCTTGATATGGAAGTTCATCACCACTCAGCGAGCCAACCGAACCAGGCTTTGACGACAATGGCGGATGCTCTGCCCGGATTAGGAATTGTGGCCGCGGTTCTCGGTGTGGTGGTGACGATGGGCTCGCTCGGTGGTCCACCAGAGGAAATTGGCGCCCACGTTGCTGCTGCCCTGGTCGGCACCTTCCTCGGAATTCTGCTGTGCTATGGGCTGGTCGGACCTTTGGCCTCGTTTATGTCGAAGATCGTGGACGAAGAGCAAAATTACTACCATGTGCTCCGCGTGCTCATGCTCGCCTCTATTAAAGGCACAGCTCCCATTATGGCGGTTGAAATGGGTCGCCGTGCAATCCCCGAACACTCTCGCCCGAGCTTTATTGAAGTTGAGAAGGCATGCAGAGAGAAAGCAGGAGAGCCTCAGGCTGTACCCGAAGCCGCATAGGTTCGTGAAGCTATGGGAAGTGACGATCAAATCATCATTGTCAGGAAGAAGAGCGGCCACGCTGGCCACCACGGCGGAGCCTGGAAGGTGGCCTATGCCGACTTTGTCACCGCGATGATGTCACTCTTTATTGTGTTATGGCTGATGAACAGCAGCAAACCCATACAAACGGCCGTAGGTGGGTATTTTCGTGACCCGAATGGCACTGCTCAAAAGACAGGAACGACGCTCGGTGGGGCCGGCGATGCCGCGGCGGTCAAGAAAGAAGACATGTCAAAGTTGAAAGACGACCTGATGAAGTCGATGGCAAAGATGAAAGACTTCGAAAAGCTCAAGAAGTTAATTGAAATGACAGTCACTCCAGAAGGTCTGCAGATTGAGTTGATGGAAGATCCTCAAGGAACCTTCTTCGAGATGGGGAGCGCAGAACCGACCCCCGTACTAAAGAACGTGCTGACCATCCTCGCTCCCGAAGTGGCCAAGCTGCCCAATCTGATGTTGATTGAAGGTCACACAGATTCCAAGCCGTATCCCGGCACGTCGGCCTACGGCAACTGGGAGCTATCGTCAGACCGCGCGAATACAGCCAGACGCCTGATGGAGAGTAAGGGCGTTCAACCAACCCAAGTGGCGCAAGTGCGCGGTTATGCCGATCGAAAATTGCGCAAGCCCAAGCAGCCAGAGGATGCCTCGAACCGAAGGATCACGGTGATTATCCAATACCTTGTCAATCCTGCTGATCAGGCTGTGGCTGTCAGCAAAGGCACTCTGCCACCAATCAAATAGCATTGCCGGCTTCATGGCGTTCGGCGAGGAGCCGGGGACGATTGCAATGGAGCCAAACACAAGAACACGGCGTCTCGTCAATTGTTCATTCCTTCTCGATTGATCGCAGTTCCAAGTTGGCAGTTCTAGATCTCGTCGAAAAGTCTGAACCTTTCTGCCGATAAGGCCAATGTGCACGATCTCCGATCGAGGTGAATGTGGGCTCGATAAATGACACTCTTGGGTCTGCGGGCCTGGATAGGGCCGTGGAGCAAGCCGCCGACGGCATCGTGATCACTGACACCGCGGGTACAATCCTGTTCGTAAACCCCGCATTTACTTTGATGTCGGGATACTCAAGCCTTGAGGCAGTGGGGCAATGTCCTCGGCTCTTGAAGTCAGGACGCCAACCGCTGGAGTACTACGAAGGGCTGTGGGGGACTGTCCAATCCGGGAAGGTCTGGCAAGGCGAGTTAATCAACCGGCGCAAAGACGGCACTCTTTACAACCAGGAAATGCGAATTGCGCCTGTCCGCGATGCGGGTGGCAAAACCACCGGCTACATCGCCATCATGCGGGATGTGACCGAGCGTATTCAGAACATGCAGGCTTTGGCCCTCTCAAACGCCAAGGTTGCTGAGCAAGAGCTCAATAAGCTCGCATTCTACGACCCGTTAACAGGTCTGCCTAACCGCCGCCTGCTGCTCGATCGCTTGGAAAAGTCCACGGTACAGAGTGCACAGAAAGACCACAAACGAGCGCTCTTGGTCATCGACCTGGATGACTTTATGACGTTGAACGACACGCTCGGCCATGAAACAGGCGACTTGATGCTTCAAGAGATCGCCTCTCGTCTAACAAAGTGCCTCCGCGAAGGTGACACTGTGGCACGACAAGATGGGGATGAGTTTGTCGTGCTGCTCGAAGACTTGAGTGAAACTCTCGAAGATGCCTCAACTCAGGCCAAAGGAGTCGCCGAGAAGCTACTAACAATAGTTAGCCAACCGTATTGCCTCAACGCCCAGGAATGCCGCATCACTTCTTGCATCGGAATCGCCGTGTTCGGAAATAGTCAGGAAAGTGCAAGAGAGGCGTTACAACAAGCGGACATTGCCATGTACTACGCAAAAACGACAGGACGCAACTCGTCGCATTTGTTTGCCCCGGCCATGCAGGCTGCTGTAAAAGCCCGAGCGTCGATGGAAAATGATCTTCATCTCGCAATTAGAGGGCACCAGTTCTTGCTTTACTATCAGGCTCAAATGGAACGCGGTCTTCTGGTCGGCGCTGAAGTGCTGTTGCGCTGGAAGCATCCGAAGCGAGGGCTTGTGCTGCCTGACGAATTCATTCCAATCGCGGAAGAATCGGGCCTGATCGTACCTCTCGGAAACTGGGTGCTTGAGACCGCGTGTAGGCAGATTGCGGCTTGGGCAAACCAGAAGGAAATGGCCTCGATTTCGGTCGCCGTGAATATTAGCGCCTACCAGTTCCGTCAGCGGAACTTCGTGGCTCAAGTTTTGTCGGCTCTGAGTAAATCAGGAGCCAATCCGCGCAACCTGAAGCTGGAACTCACCGAGAGTATCTTGGTCCATGACGTAGAGGACGTTATCGCCAAGATGACGATTCTTAAGTCCCATGGCGTGAGATTTTCGGTAGACGATTTCGGCACAGGCTATTCATCGCTCACTTACCTGAAACGCCTGCCATTGGATCAACTGAAAATCGACCGATCGTTCATCCGTGATATCTTGATCGACGGTGGCAGCGGGGCCATTGCCCAAAGCATCATTTCCTTGAGCGAGGCAATGGGCTTCTCGGTAATCGCCGAAGGCGTGGAAACTGAAGAGCAACGGCAATCTCTTACTCGAATGGGCTGTCATTCGTTTCAAGGCTACTTATTTAGTCGTCCGATACCGCTGGAAGATTTCCAATTGCTGCGAGCAAGCCTGGCTTCCATTCCACTCCAAAAGCCTTGACCGGTCTGACGATACTCGTGACGATCTTGAAGAAGTGCTACGGACCCGGTATGCGGGTCAAGGCGAAGTAGTTCAGGCGTCACCAGATTAAGGCCGAGGCAGAAATGTCAATGTGCGATATGCGTCGCGGACCCGGAGACTCCAATCCCTACTTCGACCAGCTCACGACGTCCTCATTCGCGATTGCGGCAATAAGGCGGGCAACCAATGCGCTTTCTGAGGGTGTTCTAAAAAGGAAGACCAGCCCTACTTGACTTTTCTCGACATAGGCGACATGAGCTTCCAGATTAAGCACGCCCGATGGATGGCGGAGAATGAGTTCTCCAGAGGTGCCAATGGTCACCGAGCCATCGAATTCGGCGCGAACACCCGTACCACCAAGGTCTCTGCATACCCCGTGCACCGTCTCCTCTCCCGCAACAAAGGTGACGTCAAAACCCGCTTTCATGCGGCAGGGTCGGAACTCAAACTTCCGCACACTCTCTAAGTCACTCATTCTGCAAGGTCCCTTCGGTGCCGGATGCCAGATGAACATGCCGGCTACACTGATCTTCATATCTATCGGTCTTAAGTCGATAGAGTTTCAGCATTATTCAAGAGTATCGCCATCAAAAGGCTGAATGCAGCCTCCGCTCTCGGCTCAGTCTTGTGCTCTCCTTGTTAAGTCTACTGTGTGCAGTACTTAAGCCGAGTCTGTCCGTAACACTGTCGCTAATATAATCTTAATGATACAATCTATATGAACGCTGGGGACAGAAAGACCGCAAGGTGCCGCTGACGTGGTGCTCTGCGGTTTACCTTTGCCCCGCGCTTGACAATTTCTATTACCTAATTTACGGATGGCATTGTTGTGTTCTTTTTGGGGGCTATCAAATGGGTTCGCCACTAGTGCCAGCGGAGTTGCCTGCTGATGATATGCATTCAAATTGGCTTCCAGCGACGCCAGTTGGCGACGCACCACTGGAAGACCATCTGATTGAAAGACCCAAGATATTGACGACATCAAAACTTCTTGTGATCGATGATGATATTGCTCTCGGTAAGTTCCTCATTCGCGAACTTAAGCGCAGGCAGTTCTCTGTGGAAGTGCGTCACGATGGCCAGACAGGTTGTGACGTAATTCGGGAGTCTGCTTTCGATCTCGTGATTCTTGATCTAAACATGCCCAAGATGGACGGAATCGCCGTCATTGGACAGGTTCGTTTGATGAACCCAAGACTCCCAATTCTAGTGTTGACGGCGAGGAACCGTACCGAGGACCTCGTAATGGCACTCGAGAGAGGTGCCGACGATTGCCTGATCAAGCCCTTTTCGTTCCTCGAATTGCTGGCACGGGTCCGATGTTTGCTTCGGCGCAATTCCACTTCAGAGGTGAGTGCGTCGAATGTCGGCAATTTGACGATCAATCGAGAGGAACACTGGGTGATGCGTGGAACCAGGCGAATCGATCTCACTGTGCGTGAGTTCGCCCTTCTCGAATACTTGATGAACAACGTGGGCAAGGCGATATCACGCAAAACACTCATGGAAGAGGTGTGGAACATTCCAACCGATTCCACCACTAACATCGTAGACGTGTACATGAAGTACCTGCGCGACAAGGTTGACCTCCCCGGAGAAGTGAAATTGATTCGTACGGTTCGTGGCGTTGGATACGTACTGAATAATGAGTAACGGAAGTGTAAGCGGTGGATTGCCAGCTGTGAGATCCACATCGGAAATACTCTGCTCAAACTTGTCACAGGGCTTGCATGCCGCTGCCCAGCCCCTTACTATCCTTCGAGCCAGTCTGAGCAACCCCGATATAGATCGGATGAGTGGGGGCGAACTCAGAGAACTGGCGGCAAACTCCGCAGCGGAGGTTGAAAGAGTCTGTAAGCTTTTCGAGTATCTTCGGGAACTGGTACACGCCGAGAACACTAAGCCTCGTGTATCCTCAACGCCAATCCTTCCTCTTCTCTCGGAGGTAGTCAGCGGAGTCACACTCTTGTATGCCGAAAGCGGCATAGTACTCAACTCGATTGCGCCTGGTACCTGTCAGCCCGTTTTCATTGATCGCGCTAGAACTCTCCAGGCATTGTCGAGCGTGTTGCTGATCGCCTGTGGGGTGTCCCAAGCGCATGACACTGTTGAAGTTGTCGTCACGTCCCCAACTTTGAATACGGTTCAAATCGTTGTGCAGAATCTCAACTCCCGTATCGAGTCAATTAGTTCCGGAGCAAGATTGGATATGGCGCTAGCCGAGACAAATATCCGGAGCCAACAGGCCAACTTCACTTGGAGTCTGGAACCATTCAGCGTCCGATTCGAACTGCCGAGTGCTCCAATTATTGACTCTCACTGACAATGGCTGTTATCAACAACCAATAGACGACGATAGAATCCGCCCCATCGGCAAAGGTGAATTGATGAGCACGTCTTCCTTACCGAAGTTTCGCAAGAACGAGATCAGCGTAGTCAATGTGCTGCTTGTGAGTCCCAACAGCAGGCTGCGCAGAGAACTGCGCGAGAAGCTTCCCCAAGCCCGTTGGAATTTGACCGAGGCCGCAAGCGGTGCTGAAGCGTTTGAGTGTCTGCATGAAAGTGTCAGCGAGATTCTGCTGCTCGATCCTCTGCTCCCGGACCTGGAGCCCAGTGAGTTCACTTCGATGGTCCGTGAACAGTTCCCCAATGTCCAGGTACTCTCGGTGAATTCACATACCGGACAGTTGATCGTTGGCGCTTCATCGCCTACTTCATTGTCGGCTGAACTCACCGAGATGCTTTACGGCGGCGGCAACAGCCGGCCCAACTCGTTCTCCCCGATGCAATTGCAACGAATGAGGTCAGCGGATGAGGGACGGGTCAGCCTTCGAGGCATGATCGGGGACTCGGAGCCGATGCGGCGCGTTTATGAATTGACCCACATGGTCGCGCGCCGAGATACTACCGTTCTGGTGAGTGGGGAGAGCGGCACTGGCAAAGATATGATTGCGCAGGCAATCCATCTCATAAGCTTGCGGCAGACGCAGCCGCTTATCGTGATCAATTGTGCTGCCATCCCTGAGTCTTTGCTTGAAGCCGAGCTGTTCGGCTACGTGAAGGGTTCCTTCACCGGTGCGGTGCAATCGCGTATTGGCCGAATCCATGCGGCGCACATGGGAACTCTGTTCCTTGACGAGATTGGTGACATGCCGTTGTCTTTGCAAAGCAAGATGCTGCGCTTTCTTGAACAGGGTGAAGTGCAGAGAATCGGTGGCAA
Organism: Occallatibacter sp.; assembly: GCA_049520075.1. Classification (GTDB taxonomy): domain Bacteria; phylum Acidobacteriota; class Terriglobia; order Terriglobales; family Acidobacteriaceae; genus Telmatobacter. The sequence continues at coordinate 81,903 of JBEKQD010000002.1, forward strand.
CGACAACCTGAAGGTCGACGTTCGGGTGGTAGCGGCGACAAACTGCGATCTGCAGAGCCTAGTCAAGCAGCACCTCTTTCGCGAAGATCTGTATTATCGTCTCGCAGTTTTTCCAATTAAGCTGCCGCCTCTTCGAGAGCGCGTTGAAGACATCCAAAAACTAGCCGAGACTTTCTTGACAAAATTCTGCCCAGGCGCAAACCTGAGCGCGGAAGCGCTTGACGTACTGAAGCGGCACGACTGGCCCGGAAACGTCCGCGAACTGCGAAATGTTCTTGAACGGACCAGCATAATCATCGGATCCGAGCGCGAGATAATGCCCCGTCACATTCTTATCTAGCTGTGCCAATTGAGCTTCCCACTATTCGTGACCATTTTGTAGCTAATCGCAGAGCCATCGCAGATATCCACTTCCCATTCAGAAATCAAGTGGCCCTCGCCGTGCTTAGCTAATAGGCAGATGCTGCCTAGTTCTCATCCCGCGCCAATAAACACATTGCTCGTAGACGACGAGTGCAATGTTCAGGACCACGCGCAATTCGTTTATTCGCAGTTCGATGGGGGTCACCTTCCGCAGAACGGCCCAGGAGCGCAATCCATCAGTGACGCGACGAACGCGGCGCTTCTAGCTGGTGAATTCTCAGAATTCATAGCGGCGGCGGCAAGGCTTGAGAACTCTTATCGTGCCCTGCAAGCAGAAGTGTCGGAACTGAGCCTGGAATTGTCGGAGCGGAATGCGGCGCTGAACACCAGTCTGGCAGACAACGAGCGTATGCGCCTGGATCTGCAACACATTGTGGACTCTATGCCTTGCGGCGTGCTCGTTCTCGATCGCGGCGGAGAGATCTCGATGATCAATCCGGAAAGCAAACGGTTGCTTGGACTTGATCGCACCCATTTTGATGAAGGATGCAAAACAACCTTACGGCAGATTTCCGCCTCTAGTGGTGTGAACCTCGAAGCATTCTGCGAAGGCACAGCAATCACGGACACACAACAGGAGTTCTGTGTTCAAGGTTCATCAGGAATGCGTTGGCTTGAGGTCAGCAATCGTCGGATGTTCCATCAATCCGTGAATGCAGAGGTGTCTGACCATACGATTCTGATTCTGCGCGACATAACGGCCCACAAGCGCTCTGAAAAAGAACGCGAAGCTGGGCGCAAGGCGATGGCCCTGGCAGAAATAACTACAGTTCTGGCTCACGAAATTAGAAACCCGTTAGCGAGCCTGGAACTGTTTGCCGAGTTGATAGAGCAGGATGGAGCCCGCCGCAGAGAATGGATCTCCAATCTGCGCGCCGGCATTCGCTCGCTCTCTGGAACGGTGAACAACGTTCTATGTTTCCATGGTTCAGGCTCGTTAAAACTCGTTCCCTTGCCGCTGTCAACCCTCATCGGTAAGGCGCTCCGGTTTGTTCAGCCCTTGGCAGATCAGGCAGCTGTTGCATTGGAATGGTCGGCCGATGACGACCCAACTCTGGTGATGGGCAATGAGAGCGCGCTCCAGCAGGTGGTTTTGAACCTCGTTTCTAACGCTATTCGCCATACGCAGGCGGCCGGTACCGTTACTGTGTCGCTCGGGCCTAAGCAGCATTTCACAAAGGGCGAGAATCGCAACGAACAAACCGAATATGTCAGCGCTGAATTTGCCGACACCGGATGCGGCTTGCGGCCTGACCAGATTGCGCACCTCTTCGAACCAGGCTTCAGCGGAACCGGCGATACCTCGGGACTCGGCCTCGCAGTTTGCGAGCGGATCATGAAACAGCACGGAGGCTGGATTTCGGCCTCGAACGGGGTCCATTCCGGCGCTCGATTCACTTTGTATTTTCCCGTAGCTCAACCTGAGTTGGTGACAGCATGAACAGTACTTGCTCAAGCGACGGGAACTCCTCCGTCTTGGTAGTCGATGACGAACCGGGAATGCGCACGGCATTGCAGGCTAATTTCCTCCGTCACGGGTGGCGTGTCGAAACAGCAAGCGGTGTTCGTGACGCAGCGCGAGCCGTCAGCCTTTCAAGTTTCGATCTGGTGGTCAGCGACATCCGCATGAGGGATGGGGACGGCTTTGAGGTAATGTGCTCGGTCCTGAAAGACTCGCCAACCACAGCGGTAATTCTGTTGACTGCCTATGGAAGCGTTCCCGAAGCAGTTCAGTCGATGCGCAGTGGCGCATTCGACTATCTGACGAAGCCTGTCTCCTTTGAACAGCTTCAGGCGGCAGCTGCACGCGTCATGCAACGAATTGCCGAGAAGACTGTAATCGAAAAAGTTCAAGATGATCGCGCGAATGCGAGAACCGTTACGGCGGGAATCGTCGGTCGCTCTCCATTGCTTCTTCAAGCCATGCAACGTGCTCGCGCCGCTGCAAGTACCGATGCGGATGTGTTAGTCGAATCGGAAAGCGGAACAGGCAAAGAGCTACTGGCGAGGTACATTCATGCAACTAGTGATCGAAGCCACAAACCGTTTATTGCCATAAACTGCGCTGCAGTGCCGGAGCACCTGATCGAAAGCGAATTATTCGGCCATGCTAAAGGCGCTTTCACGGGCGCCAGTTCCGCCAAAGCCGGAAAATTCGAATTGGCGAATGGCGGCACACTGCTTCTCGATGAAATCGGCGAGATGCCCTTGAATCTGCAACCCAAGCTTTTGCGGGTCCTTCAGGAGCGCGAATTTGAGAGGCTCGGCGAGACGCGGTCTATCCATGTCAACATTCGCGTAATTGCCACGACCAACGCTTCCCTTGGCGCAATGGTGGAGCAAGGACGTTTCCGCAGTGATCTCTACTATCGGCTCAACGTGATTCCGCTTTCCCTTCCCAGTCTTCGCGAACGGTTGGAGGATATCCCGGCGTTGGCGGAGTACTTCGCTCAGAGATTTGCGGCCGAAACAGACAATCCTGTTCCGCTGCTTGAACCGAGCTTTCTTGAGAGGCTGCAAGATTACGACTGGCCCGGCAATGTTCGCGAACTTGCCAACTTCATGCGTCGCGTGCTCTCCCTGCACCAGGGAGCCACAATCGACGCGGCGTGCTTCTACAAAGAGTTCCAGCCAATGGGAAGAACGCAGGCCACACCTTACGCGATGCCGGCCCCAGGAACGCCCATTTCGGTGCTCGAAAAGATTCACCTCGAAAACACGCTAGCCCTTGCAAATGGAAACCGAACGCACGCGGCGGAGATGCTGGGGATCAGTCTTCGAACGATACGAAACAAAATCAAGGAGTACGGTCTACCTCCAAGGAGATACGCATGACGCAGGCCACACCACTCATTTCAACGCTGGAGAGCTACCTCAGTTTGACAACAAGGCGCGAGCAGGCAATTTCGTCCAACATGGCCAACGTCGACACGCCTGGCTACCATACGCGCGACATGGACTTCAATAGCGAACTGCAGAGGGCCACAAGTGGGGTCTTGAGCGAATCCGCGGACGGTACCGGATCCGTGCAAATCAATCCGGTCGTTCGCGAAGTTCCAGGCCTGTTGGAGCGCCCAGACGGCAACAACGTGAGCCTTGATCGCGAAGGACTCTTGATGTCAGAGACGCAACTTCAGTACCAGATCGGCATCCAGCTCATCAAGCATCAGTTTCACCAAATTCTCAGCGCCATCAGCGGAGGAAGTCAGTCATGAACCTTTTCGACTCGCTACAGATCAGCGGATCTGCGTTGGCGGCAGAACGGCAGCGCTCTGAGGTTGTCGCCGCAAATATGGCCAATGCCGAGACGACGCATACCGACGCAGGTGGACCGTTTCGTCGCAGGGAGGTCGTCTTCCAGTCGTCTGGGGCTTCGTCATTCCGGCTTGCCCTTGCCAACACCGGAGACGCCAATGGAGAGGTTCCTGGAAGCGTGAGAATCTCCGAAGTCGTTGACGATCCAGCGCCTCCTGTCATGCGTTATGAGCCCGGCCACCCGGATGCAAACAAGGACGGCTACGTTGCTTATCCGGCGATCAACCCGGCTATGGAAATGGTTGACCTGATGGGTTCTGTGCGCGCCTATCAACTAAATGCTTCGGCAGTGGCAGCGACCAAGCAGATGATCCAGCAAACGATTGACATCCTCAAAAGCTAGGCGAAAGGGATCAAGATGAGCAGTCCAGTTTCAGGTCTCGGCGCAATTGGCAATATCGGTGCTCTCCCAAACTTTTCACCCGCTTCGCCTGCTGAGGCAGGTGGAAGCTTCAGCGACGTTCTGTCGAATGCTCTTCACCAGGTCAACCAGCTGAACGGCGGCGCCGAACAGCAGATTGGCAGCTTGCTGAAGGGCGGCAACGCGGATATGAGCACTGTGATGATCGCAATTGAAAAGGCAGATGTTGCCTTTCAGCTCATGATGCAGGTTCGCAACAAGATTGTCAGCGCTTACCAGGATATTGAGAAGATGCAGTTCTAAGTGACGCATCTTCGTGAATGCAAATGCAAGTTGGCGCTTTGAGAAATGCGGCTCCGATTGCGTGGCCTTAGGGATTCGGGGAAATTGAGGACCAATGGCGGCAAATAACCAGATGGTGGCTTCAAAGCAGGCACCGGGCGCAAGCCGGGCGATGGATCACGCGAAGCAGTTCTGGGTGGGCCTTCGTCCGCAGCAGAAAATTTATCTCGGCATTGGTCTCGCCGCAACTTTGGCCGTCGCGATCTTCTTTGTGAAATTGATTGCGACGCCCACCTACAAGCCCTTGATGACAGGGATGGAACCAGCCGATGCGCAGGCGATCGCGACGCAATTGGCGGCGAAGAAGATTCCTTACCTGTTGAGCCCCGACGGCACCTCCATCAGCGTCCCTGCCGACCAGGTCGATGCCGCCCGGCTTGAAGTCGCGTCGCACGATTCTCCCAAAAGCGGGCGCATTGGCTTTGAGATCTTCGACAAGGTCTCATGGGGGCAAACGGAGTTCGATGAAAAGGTGAACTACCAGCGCGCGATGGAAGGCGAGCTTGAAAGAACGATTCAGACCATGAGTAGTATCAAGAGTGCTCGGGTCCACCTCGTGATGGCGACCGACTCGGTTTTTATGGACCGGGAGCGCGGCGCCAAGGCATCTGTCACTGTGCGGCTGCGGCGCGGAAGCCTGTCCCGAGAGGACATCTCTTCGATTCAACGGCTCGTCGCGGGAGCAGTCGATGAACTCAAGCCAGCGGACGTAGTAATCATAGATGCTGATTCGAATCAGTCACTCGGACAGGGTAGCGGTTCCGGCGACCAAAACGATGGGATTGAGCAGGAATTGACACGCCGGCTGATCGCGACCTTGGGACCTGTTGTAGGAGCCGATCGCATCCACGCCTCGGTAAACGTGGAATATGAAACCGGCAGCAGTGAAGAAAGCGAAGAAAAATACGATCCCGCCGTTAGTGCCACTTTGACCATGCAGCATTCTGAGGAAAGCAGCAGCTCGGGCGGGACCTTGGGCGGCGTGCCTGGCACATCGAGCAATGTGCCCAAAGCCAAGGCGCCTGCAGCCGCCCCTGGAACGAAGGAACAGACCCAGTCATCATCATCAAAGACAGATAACAATACCTATGGCGTGAACAGAACAACGCGCCATCTTATTGAACCCGCTGGGAGCATTCGCCGCATCACGGCCGCCGTACTGTTGGACGATGCCGTCGAGCAAAAGCAGGAAAACGGCAAGTGGGTACAGGTTCATCGTAAGAGATCGCCTGACGAGCTACAGATGATCAGTGAAACCGCGCAAGCGGCAATCGGATTCAACGGCGCTCGGGGCGACGTGATCAGCGTCAAGAACCTGACCTTTGACCGGGCCCCTGTTGAGGATCTTCCGCCCACAACGATGGTCGACAAGGTGCGAAAAGGCATAACTGACTATTCGTCAATAATCCGCTACGCGGCACTGCTGGTCCTGTTCCTCCTTGTCTACCTGCTGATGATCAGGCCCATCCAGAAGCGCGCTCTCGCAACCCCGATTCCGCTTCCGGTGTCACGGACTCCAGTTCAGACTGACCCCGAGTTGGCCGCCCCTGACGTCGCGGCTTCTCTTGCCCAACGCAACACCTTTCTGAAGAAACAACTCGTCGAGTTTGTAAAGGCTGAGCCGGCAAGCAGCTCAACCGCCGTTCGTGCATGGCTGCAAGAGGAGAATTCGTAACTATGCCAACTGAAAAAACGAACCTCAGCGGCGTTCGCAAAGCCGCGATTCTCCTGACGGTTTTGGGCGAAGAATCTGCTGCTACAGTATTCCGCGATCTGAACCCGCTGGACTTGCAGCTTGTTGCCGACGAGGTGGCGAGTTTAGGAAAAATACCGGTAGAATTGTCGATCCAGGTTATTGAAGAGTACCAGCGGATGACTCAGGCCCAGGACTACCTTGTCCAGGGAGGCTATGATCTCGCCAAGCGCCTTCTGATCAGGGCTTTCGGGGAAGGCGAAGCAGAGGGAATTTTGCAGCGCCTGACCAAGGCACGAGACCTCAAACCCGTCGAGTCGTTACGGCGGGCCGATCCTCAGAAGCTCGCAAGATTTCTCGAAGCCGAACATCCACAGACGATCGCTCTCATCCTTGGTCAACTCGGAGATCGTCAGGCGTCCGCCTTGTTGATGAGTCTTCCAATCGAAATTCGAGCCGAAGCAGTAAAGAGACTTGCGAACCTGCGGCGATTCTCACCGGAAATGGCGGAGAAAGTCTCACTCGTGCTTGCCGAGCGACTCAAGTCGGTTGCAGAACAAGGCAAACGAACTTATTCGGGCTTCCAGAGCGCAGCGGACATCATGAACTGCATCGACACGACCGTAGCACAGGAAATTCTCGAGAGCATTGAGAACGTCGAACCGACGTTGGCAATTAGTATTCGCGATCTAATGTTCACGTTCGCGGATCTTCTGCAGGTTGGGGAGGCACACATTCGCGAGTTGGCGGGCGCGCTCGACAAGCGGACGCTGGCGATGGCCTTGAAGGGAACCAATGAAGAATTGAAGAACCACATCTTCCGGACCATGTCGTCGAGAGCAGTTGAAATGCTCAAGGAGGATATGGAAGCGCTGGGCCCGGTGCGCGGCAAGGATGTAGCCAAGGCGCAGGCGGAAATTGTTGCTATCGCCCGACAGCTTGAGGCCGAGGGAAAGATCGTATTGAAGGGCGAGGCAAATGAAGAATTTCTCGTTTGATAGCGCGGAACACCATACATCGCCTGCTCCGGTCGCGCCGTTCATGTACCGAGACACCGGTGCCGATCCCTCGACCAACGCCGACGGAACTAAGCGGGCTCAAGCTCCCGCGGGGCAAGCTGGCCAGCAGGTAAAGCCAGGCAAATCGGCTCAGGAGATTGACGACCTCTTAAATCTTGCTCGTATTGAAGCAGTGGCCGAGACCGAAAAGCGGCTCAAAAAGCAATATGAAGCAAAGTCAGAAGCGGAAGCGGCAAAGATCCGACAGGCTCTGGAACTCTTTAAGGATGAAAGAAAAGACTACTTTTCACGGGTTGAGGCGCAAGTAGTTCACTTGGCCCTCGCCATCGCGACGAAAATACTGCATCGCGAGGCCCAGGTTGACCCCCTGTTGGTTGCGGCACTCGTCCGCGTCGCAGTAGATAAATTGCACAATGGATCGAGCGTGTCGGTCCGCGTTTCACCGAACACAGCGAACAATTGGCGCGATTACCTGGCAAGTCCTCAGAACGGCTCGACCATCGCAATTGTAGAAGACGCTCATTTGGGCCCTGAGGATTGCATTCTCGAAACGGATTTAGGATCGGCTGACTTCAGTATCGATGCACAGCTGAAAGAGGTTGAGCAAGGATTCTTTGATCTCCTGGCGCAGAGGCCGCCCGTCAAGTGAACGCTGCTCAGCCGCTTGCCCCATATTTCGACCGCCTGGATCGAGGATCTACTCTTCGTTGGCGCGGACGTGTATTGCAGGTCGTAGGAAATCTGGTCGAGTCCGAGGGCCCTTTCTGTTCCGTCGGAGAGTCCTGCGAGATTACCAGCGCTAGCGGCAAGAAGTATTCCGGCCAGGTCGTCGGCTTCCGAGGATCGACCATGCTGTCTATGGCAGATCAGAATCCGCAAGGAATCCGATTCGGTGACCGAATCGTCGCCTGGGGGACTCGGCCATCGATTCGTGTGGGTAGCGACTTATTAGGTAGAGTGATTGATGCTACCGGTGTGCCACTTGACTCGAAAGGTGAATATCGAGGCGAACGCGCAGTATGGGTGGATGGTTCGGCCCCGTTACCGCTTGATCGTGTACCCATTCGGGAACCTCTCGGATGCGGGATAAGTGCTCTCGACGCTTTTGTCACCTGCGGACGTGGTCAGCGCATCGGTATTTTTGGAGGCAGTGGTGTCGGCAAGAGCACCTTGCTTGGCATGATGGCACGCGGGACAAGTGCCGATATGACGGTACTCGCTCTTGTGGGCGAGCGCGGCCGCGAGGTGGGAGAGTTTCTAGAGGTGATCGGCGATGAGGGAAGAAAACGTTGCGTCGTAGTTGTTTCCACCTCCGATCAATCCCCACTTCTGCGATTGCGCTGCGCCTTGTCTGCAACAGCCATTGCGGAGTACTTCGCAAGTCATGGCAAAAATGTTCTTCTGGTCGTCGATTCCCTCACCCGCTTCGCAATGGCCCAACGCGAAATTGGCCTGTCAGCCGGCGAACCGCCGACGGCAAAGGGCTACACGCCGTCAGTGCTTAACATGCTCGCCCGGCTGGTGGAACGAGCTGGTTGTTTCAAGACTGGCAGTATAACCGCTTTTTACACCGTCCTGATGGAAGGTGACGATCAACAGGATCCAGTAGCGGACACAGTACGATCGTTGCTCGACGGACACATAATTCTCGACCGAAACCTGGCGATGAGGAACCACTACCCACCAATCTCAATACTCGAAAGCCTCAGCCGCCTTATGCCCAATGTAACTTCACAAGAACATATGCAGAAAGCCAAGGCTCTTCGCCTGTTGATGGCTTCCTACGCCCGTTCTGAGGACTTGATTCGCATAGGAGCCTATCAGAAAGGGGCCGATCCAACACTTGACCGCGCAGTCGAGATCCTGCCGCAGCTAAACTCGTTCCTGCACCAGCGTCCCGAAGAGATATTCGCCTTTCCAAACGTCGTCAAATCCCTGATTGAGATACCGAGCTGATATGGCCTTTCGCTTTTCATTGGGTTCAGTGCTTCGTGTTCGCGGAATTGTTGAAGAACGCGAAGAACGCATGTTGCAATCAATACAGCTCGAGCTTTCGCGGGCCCAGGAGAGCCTGGTGCGTACCGAAGCCGAGCTTGAGCGCTCGGATGCCTCCCGTCAAGCTCAAATCTTCAAGCCCTTCCTGGCACACAATCTTCATGCCTCTTACGGAGAGGTAAAGCAGCTCAAGGAAAGCCGCGAGATCCTCGTAGACCGGATAGAGAAGCTAAAGCAACTGCGAGACAGGCAACTCGTTGTTTATCAACAGGCGCGGCGGAATCGTGAGATGCTCACAGATATGCGTGAAGAGAAACTGAGCGTGTACGAGTCAGATGTTGCTCGCGGTGAGCAGAAGACACTTGATGACAACTACATTGCTCGGCGAGGACGCGTCTGATCCTCGCAATACACACTTTCCTTCCCTTCTTCCACCGCACATCTGGCTTCCACCGTTTTGTTCAGTCGCCGCTAACCATAACCAATGCGTCCTACACGTATGCTTCCAGTCTGCTGGCTGTGTTCTTGCCAAAGGCTCGAACTCACCCCCGCCGCGTCCATCTCATTGCCAGTGTGACCAACCCCGCTAGTCATCACAGAATCATGCTGTACGCCGTAATTGGATCACCGGAATTCGTCGCAACCCGGCATTTTTTGCCTAAGCGTGATCCGGCAAGTCTTGCCTGCTTTGTCCTGAATGCCAAGCCGCGCTTGAAGAGCCGACTCCTATACTGCTGATTTCAATGAAGCAAGCGACCTCGTCCTGAGGCGCTCCATTTGGCCCGACAGATGCACTTATATCCGCGTGAACCTGAGAGCCAATATCGAAATGTCCATCCCGGCGCCAGTACCAACTAGCGGCTCGACGACGCAAGCATCCGATCAATCTTCAGTTTCATTCAACGACTCATTGCTCACTGCATCCAAGGCATATTCCGAAGTCGGCAGCGCGGCCAGTGCCGGCCCCAAGGCCACGTTCCAGACGAAACCTGCTTCTGAAGATGCGAAGACGTCCGAGGCAGTTCCCGCTAGCACTACGATTCAATCGCCTGTCGTAACTCAGTTGACCGGGTCGCAACAGCAAGCCTTACCGACGCAGCAGGCGCAATTGGCGAGTGCTGCTAATTCCCCGACAGAGCTATCTCTCGCTGAGCCCAGCGCGTTTTCAGATGCGGCAACAACTGTGCTCGGCCAGTTGAACGGCAATTCCAAAGCGGGATGGACTGCGGGAACCAAATCAACCATCGCTCAGTCAGGCGTCGTCAAGTCGACCGGCAATCTTTCGAAAAACTCTCAGTCGGGTAGCACTCATTTGGCATCGGTGCCGATATCGTCAAGCTCCACAATTGAATCCGTTAAGCCCCTACCAGTGGCCCCATCAACGACAGGCAACAGCGTCACCGATGGACTAGCGACTGCATCCTCCATCGCTGATCGGAGCGTGATTCAGGATTCCTTGCCGAACGGCAACTCTGAAGAATCAGCGAATTCTCTCCCGCTGTCCGCCTTGAACTCAGTTGCCAGTGTTGCGCCAAACGCCTCTCCAAACGCTGGGTCGAACACAATTCGGACTGGGGCTTCGGATGCCCAATCCAATGCAACAACCAACGGAATTCAGATTCCCCTGTTTAATGTAGCTGCGAATGTTGCGCCAAACTCCACTTCGAATCAGCTCCTGAACCAATTTCAGACTGCAAATTCGGATGCCCAATCCAATGCAACAAGCAATGGAGTTCAAAATCCCCCGCCGAACGCACTGCCTGAAAAAGCGGAGAATTCGTCCACACAATCAGCCCTGAATGCAGCGCTAAACGCTTCCAACAATGCAGTCCAGAACCCAGTTCAAATCGTTGGCCCGGATCCCCAATCCAACACAGTGCCGAACGCAATACCGAGTCCCATGCCAAACGCGGTCCCTGTCGAAGCACAGAATTCGCTTTCTCAATCAGCCCTGAACGCATTTGCGAGCGTCGCGCCAATCGCATCTTCGATTGCAGCGTCGAACCAGGCTCCGGTTGCGGCCTCGACCGCAGCTTCAAACGAATTGCAGACTTCATTATTGAAAAGTGCTCTGAAAGCATTCGCCAGCATCATTCCGAATGGGCTCACAAATGCGGCGCCAAATGCAGCCGCACATGCGATGGCCAATAATGGCCTAAACCCAGATATGAGTGATGTTCACAATGCGGTTGCGAATACTGTTCACAATGAAGTTCCGAGTGTTGCCGTCAACGCAGCCACAACCACTCCATTGAACGCTGACTCAACCTCAATCGCACATGCTGCGCAGCCTGCATTAACAAAGGACGGCGCGGGGCAGGTGGCTAGCTCAGTTTCGAAGAATCCGTCAATTACTCCGGTGGCTTCGCCTGACCAGACCATGCCGGCAACCAGCCCCAGCGTTCCCGAGACCGTTACCGCTCAGCCTGCCGCGCAGAACCTGTTCACAGACGGATCGCCGGTTGCGAGTCAGTCGGGCCTAACGGGACTGAACTCTACCTCCGCAGCGAAGCTATCGGCCGTTTCCTCCGCCAATGGCAAGGCTGGATCGACAGATGATGCCGACGAGGCCACAGAACTGAAGCAACATGCACCGTCAAATCTGTCGACCTTCCAGTCAAACAATCAAGAGGCGACCGGGTCAGCCAATCAGAGCCAAGTCAGCACGTCGTCGCAGGCTCAAGGGACGCCCGCGTCTCTGGCAAACTTTTCAAGTCACGCAGTTGTAGACTCTACGCACGCCCAGAGCGCGACCATCACCTCGCCGGTGCAGAATTCTCCAACGCCAGGCGGCAACGCTGGTCATGCCTCCTCTACGCCAAACACAGCTGCTCCCGCTGCGACCGCTGCTCCGCAAGCATCGCCGGTTGTCAATACAGCCAGGCTCATCCAGAATGTGGGTCAGTCCGAGATGCGGGTTGGCATGCGGTCAAACGAATTCGGCAATATCTCCATCAGCACTTCAGCGACGCGGGACTCGGTGTCTGCGCAGATTTCGCTTGATCACGGCGAACTAGCCAAGACACTCACGGCGCATTTGCCGGAAATCCAGGCCAAGCTAAGCACCAACCAGTCGGTGGATGTGCGCATCGATACGAACGGGGCTAGAGGAGGGCTGGGGGCAGGAACGTCCGGCACCTTTTCAGATGGCGCAACCAGCGATTCTCGCGGGAGCAGGCAGCAAGCGGGAAATGCAGCTTCAAGCTATTCAGGCAACGGGTTTTCGAACCAACAGTTTTCACCCGCTGCATCGACCGTGACAACAGGCGAAGGTGGGCTTAGCGCCCGTCTCGACATCAGAGTTTAAGTAAGGTCTAAGGACCAGGAACTTGAGGGGGAACCACAATGCACAATGCTTTAGCGAACTACACCATGCCGACAATATTGAACTCGCTCACTCCGACTGCCAGTAATGGAACCCAAAGGTCTGCGAATCCTCGGGCCAGTGCCGCCAACGCAACAAACACAAGCAGCTCGACCTCAAGCAGCAGTGGCGCTGGTGGCCTGAGCACCACTTTCCTGACTCTCTTGGCGCAGGAGTTGCAGAATCAGGATCCCACTGCTCCCGTGGATCCAACAGCGATGGTCGGTCAGATGATCTCGCTGAACCAATTGGAACAGCTCATCACCATTAATCAGACGCTATCTGGGTCCACAGCCTCGGCTTCCGGCACAGCAGCAGCGAGGGCGGCAGCCGGTGTCGCCGCATTCGACCCAACTGCCAGCGCGCTATCGCCTTCAACGGCCGGTGCGGCAACCAGCCAACTTCCGTTCGACCCGAATACGATGATGCCCATAGGTTCCGGCAACAACGGCGCTCTGGCGGCCTCGATTAACAATTCTCTTAATGCCGGAACGATGAACACTTCCGGCACCAACAACAATACCTCAGGAGGCAAGTAATGGGATCTTTCTCAACACCACTCTCTGGACTCGTGGCGGCCCAAGGCCAGCTGCAATCCGTCTCCAATAATCTGGCCAACATCGATACCGATGGCTACAAAGACCAGACTTTAACCTTCAACGATATCTATACCCTGGCTGGTGAAACCAATGGTGCCGGCGACCCGATTCAGACCGGCTCTGGCGTCGCAGTTTCCTCCACGACCTCCAATTTCACAGAGGGAAATCTGAACGCAACTGGCACCTCGTCCAATATGGCCATCTCTGGAAATGGGTTCTTTGTCACCCAGGCCCCCGGTGGCTTGCCGAATTACACCCGCGCTGGCGACTTCACCACGAACAACGCCGGACAACTCACCACACCAAATGGAGAACTGGTTCTCGGATATCCAGCTGTTCTCGGAGTGGTCAATCCCGGGGCGACTTTGCAGCCGTTGCAGGTTGGCAGTGGCGTAACGATCCCCGCTCAAGTGAGTACTACGATTGGGATTACCGCCAATCTCAATTCCAACACCGGCGCTGGTGGCACGGCTCCCAGCAGCACGCTCTCGGCGTACGACTCGTTGGGGCAGTCCCATACTCTCACGGTTTCCTACACCATGACTGCGCCAAATACCTGGAACTACACAGTCACCGTGCCATCGGCCGATTTAACCGGCGCCACGGGCACCAACTGGACCGTAGGGTCAGGCACGCTGAACTTCAACAGCACAGGCACCTTGGCTTCGATTACCAATGTTGTACCCATCAGCCTTGGTGGTGCTGGCAGCGCGGGCCCGCCCATCGTCCCCGCTACATCTTTAGCCGATGGCGCAACCTCCCCGCAGACGCTCACCGGGCCCTTTGGTACGGTAGCCAATCCAACCATCACCCAGACCGCAGCGCCTAGCGCGACGAGTGCCACCACGACGAATGGTTTCGCCAGCGGCACGCTTTCGACCTACAGTGTTCAGCCGGATGGCACCATCGAGGGTACCTTTACCAGTGGCAACACGATGGCGCTGGGACAGGTCGCCGTGGCATCCTTTGCTAACAGCGAGGGGCTGGCCAGCATCGGCAACAATAACTACCAACCAACTCAGGCTTCCGGTGCGGCTGTGATAGGGGCGGCCGGAACGGGAGGACGCGGCACCATTGTAGGGGGCAACGTTGAGCAGTCAAACGTGGATATAGCTGCTGAGTTTGCCAAGTTGATCGTGGCCCAGCAAGCTTACTCGGCCAATGCTAAGTCGATTACCGCGTTCAACCAGGTCTCACAGGCCACAATTGCAATGCTCCAATAAACCGGATCACCTCTGGATTCTTAGCGATGAATTAGGGACTGGCCGTTAAGCAAATTTGCTGGACGGCCAGGCCTGACACTCATCGGTGCCTCTCATATCTATCTCACGAAGTCGTTGCGATCTCCTGTCTGCGGTTCCGGCCGGCAAATTGTCGGCGCGACATCTATTTCGAGTTTCGCCTTATTGTTCTGCCACTTAGCGCTCTTGCCTTGCATCCTGCAAGCGCATTGCCCACCCAACTTTCCAGAACGGTCTCTCGATTGCATTGAAGCCTATCGAAGGGCTGATTCGCGTGACATGCGAATCAGCAATCCATGTTCTTGGCCTCAAAGAGTCAGAGCTCGCACGGATTCGCATCGTGGACTTGAAAGTAAGAGCAAAGGAATCAATGAACAAGGCAATTGTCACTTCGACGCCGCTGATCGAAGAGAAGTCTGTGCAAGGGCCACAGTTGGTGGAAAAGCCCCACGATCCGGACCCGTGCGAGCTTCTGCCTTGGCTCCCATGCACGCTTGCGCTAGATCTTCCGGTTGTAAAGTTCACGGTCGGCGACCTGCTGAGCCTCGCCAATGGCTCTACTGTCGAGACTGCATACCACCAGAGCAGCGACCTCCCTCTTCGCGTAAATGGACAACTGGTCGGATGGACTGAATTCGAGGTTGTTGGCGAACGCCTCGCAGTGCGATTGACGGACCTCTCATGAAAATTCAAGACCTTGGCAGTTCGATTTATGAAC
The DNA here is from genome assembly GCA_049520075.1 of Occallatibacter sp. Taxonomy (GTDB): domain Bacteria; phylum Acidobacteriota; class Terriglobia; order Terriglobales; family Acidobacteriaceae; genus Telmatobacter. The sequence continues at coordinate 96,973 of JBEKQD010000002.1, forward strand.
GTAATTCAGCGCGAGCGCTTTCGTTTTCTCCCCGGAAAGCCTCGCTGAGACCTTTTCAGAACTCTGAGGGGCTGCTTTCCCGCGCTTGGAATTGGATTCGCGCGCGACAAGCATCTCGAACCAGTGCCAGACGGCTGCAGGTAGCAACAACGGTTTCTCTCGGTGAGAAGCGCTTTTTGGCCGTGATCCAGGTGGATGGGGCTCAATTCCTTATAGGGGGCGGGGCTACCAACGTCACGCTGCTGGCACAACTGCACAAGGAAGAATCCTTCGGGGGCCTATTGAACGAAACGATAACTTCCCCCAGGAAACGGCCAGTGGCGCGATTGAAAAAGCAAAACATCAGGCCGGTAGCAAAGCAGGCAACGGAACAGCAGTCAGCGAAGCGATCGAGAAAACAGGACATTAAGCCAACAACAAAGCGGACAAAGGAAAAGGCGTGAAGAATTCCTCACCCATTCGCGTCGCGCTTTTCCTGTTGCTGTCCTTGGCTGCGATGTCGGCAAACGCATCGCCCTACCAAAGCACCACAGGTGCAGGAGCCGGAGTTCCTGTTGAGCAACCCCGTTTGACACGAGTGCCGCCACCCGACGCCCCAATCGTAATGGGCACGGCGCCGTCGAATCCGAACGAATTGCGAATTACAGGGCTAGGGGGCGGCTCTGCGCAATGGACAATCGTTGTCCTGCTGACTTTTCTCACCCTCGTACCATCAATTCTTATCTGCATGACGCCGTTCGCGCGGCTCCTGATTGTCTTTCACTTCCTCCGGCAGGCGCTGGGTTTGCAGACGACGCCATCTAATCAGACCTTGATTGGTCTTTCAGTCATCATGACGTTTTTTCTGATGCAGCCAATTGGCATGGTCATCTATCGCGATTCCGTCGTGCCGTTGCAAGAAGGCAAAATCACCGCCCTCGATGCGCTGGTGCGCGGAGGGGTGCCGATGCGTCAGTTCATGTCGCACTATGTTCGCGAAAAGGACGTAGCGCTCTTTCTCGATATAGCCAAGGAACCTCGTCCCGCGAACATCAACGATGTCTCATTCCGCGTTTTGTTGCCTGCATACATCCTCTCCGAGCTGAAAGCAGGATTTCAAATCGGAGCCGTACTCTTTCTGCCGTTTCTGGTAGTCGATATGGTTGTTGCGTCCATCACTACTTCTGTCGGAATGATGCAGTTGCCGCCAGTCGTCATTTCCACGCCGCTGAAGCTTCTTCTGTTTCTCATGGTAGATGGCTGGCACCTTCTTATAGGTGCGTTGATGAGGAGTTTCAACTAATGGGCGTGGATGAAGTAGTTCTGTTGGGGCGTCTGATGCTGCAGGAGGTTGTGATTCTCATCGCGCCTGTCCTGTTAGTAGCGATTGCTGTCAGCCTCGTCGTTAACATTCTGCAGGTGCTCACTTCCCTTCAGGACCAGACTCTGTCTCATGTGCCTCGCCTGCTGGCCACTGGCGGGGCTCTTTTCATGATGATGCCGTGGATGTGGCGTCACCTGGCGCGCTACACAATTGACCTCTTGACCGACTTTCACAAGGTGTTGCAATAGTGAGCATATCCCTGGTTCAGATCCTCGGAGCATTATTGACGATCGGTGGACGTCTCACCGGCATCATGCTCTTCGCGCCCTTCTTCGGAAGTGTCGCGATACCGGCCCGCGTGAAGGCGGTTCTGGTGATGGCTCTGACAGCGCTCCTTTATCCGATGCTTTCCGCCAAGATACCCCAGATGACTATCAGCCAGTGGCCAATGGTGGCCTTCAGTGAATTGCTGATCGGAGTGGCGCTTGGTGTCGCCACCAACGTCGTTTTCGACGGAGTCCAGATGGCCGGCCAGGTGTTGAGCGTCCAGATGGGATATTCGCTTGTAAATATTCTTGATCCTCAAACTCAGGTGGAATCAACGGTTGTAGCCACTTTCCACCAAACCATCGCGATGCTGATCTTTCTGCGGCTTGATGTCCACCTTTGGATATTGCGCGCACTCGCTCACAGCTTCGACTATTTGCCTCCTTCCTCGGGCAACTTTCGACCGGCATTCACGTCGGCAGTGTTGGAGACAGGCGCAAGCGTTTTTTCCATCGGGATCCAAATCGCCGCACCGGTTCTATCCGCGACATTGCTCGCCGATATTGCGCTAGGCCTGCTTGGTAAAGCATCTCCCCAACTGCCGCTTTTGCTTTTAGGCCCAGCTATAAAGAGCATGCTCGGACTCTTGATTCTGATTTCCGCGCTGAAGTACTGGCCCAACCTGTTTGAACGCATGTTTCTCAATTCAATGGTAGTGACCGACCATCTTCTTCACCTGGCTCGATAGTTTCTGGCGTGATAGGACAACATGGCTGACGGCAACAACACAGAACAGGCGACACCGAGGCGACGCGAAAAGGCTCGGGAACAAGGTCAGGTTGCCCGTTCGCGCGAACTACCCGGCGTCTTTGCACTCGCGGCTGTCGCCGGCGTATTTACGCTGATGGCGCCTGCCGCTGTGACTCATTGGACGTCGCTTTATCGCAATACGCTCTACGCTGCAGCATCAGGAGACATTGAGAGCAATGGGCCTGTCCTGTTTTGGAGCGCATTCGAAGTCATGCGGTGGATAGTTCCAATCCTGCTGGCCGGAATGATGGCTTCTTTGCTTGTTGGATTTGTGCAGGGTGGCTTCAACTTTGCCCCCGGGGCACTGGCTTTGAAGTTTGATCGATTCAATCCTGCCAGCAAACTGGGGCAGGTTTTTTCGCTCACCGGTCTCAGCAATACCTTGAAATCCCTGCTGCCGTTTGGCGCTATCCTCTGGGTCACCGTCAACACCATGCGCGAACACTGGGAGACGATGACACACGCATCCAGCCTCGGCCTGAGACCGTTCATAGGTCTTGAAGGATCAATGATGCTGGACTTGACGTGGAAGTCAGGCCTCATCCTGCTGGTCTGGTCAGTGGTCGACTATGTGTTGATTCTGAAAAAAATGGAAGGCGACATGAAGATGACCAAGCAGGAGGTGCGTCAGGAATACAAGGATACGGACGGGAATCCGTTCATTAAGTCGCGCATCCGGCAGTTGCAAAGGGCGATGCGCAAGAAGCAGTCCTTGCAAGCTGCTGCCACTGCCACGGTCATTGTCACAAATCCAACTCACTATGCGGTCGCTCTCCGCTATCAACCGGATATGACCGCGCCGGTTGTCGTAGCAAAAGGAATGAACCTGCTTGCGGAGAAGATCAAGCAACTGGCACGCGACAACGGGATCATGCTCGTGGAGAACAAGCCCTTGGCGCAAGCTTTGTACAAGAGCGTCGAAGTCGGCGATTCGATTCCGGCCAAGTTGTATCAGGCTGTGGCAGAAATTCTCGCCTTCGTCTTCCGCGCACAGGCCGAGGTACGTCGAAGTGAAGCTGAACGGCGTTCGAGAAACGCTTCCGGCCAGAAAACTGAAGGTGCACCTGGTTCATCGAATCGGCATCCGGGGGTGACGCAATAATGGATGGTTTGTTCTCATTCTTCCGGAAGTCCAGCGAATGGATCGCGCCTATAGCTGCGGTCTCAATGGTCTTTGTCATGCTCGTGCCATTGCCGAGCTTCATACTCGATCTCCTACTGACCTTTAGCATCACTGCATCGATTCTGGTGCTCTTGACGGCCATCCAGATACTTCGGCCGGTGCAATTCTCGGTCTTTCCAAGCCTTCTGCTCCTGCTCACATTGCTTCGCTTGTCGCTAGATCTCGCCAGCACACGCCGCATCCTGTTGCATGGCAATGAAGGCACCATGGCTGCCGGCAAAGTGATTGAAGCGTTCGGGCAGTTTGTCGTTGGCGGAAACTACATCGTTGGCTTTGTCCTCTTCCTGGCTTTAATCGCTATTCAGTTTCTTGTTATTACTCACGGTGCAGTGCGTACGGCAGAAGTCACGGCGCGCTTTACTCTCGATGCCATGCCCGGCAAACAGATGGCCATTGATGCCGACCTGAACGCCGGCATTATCAATGAGCAGCAAGCCAGGGCACGACGTGAAAGAGTGGCGCGGGAAGCCGAGTTCTGCGGAGCCATGGACGGTGCGGCCCGTTTCAGCCAACGCGATTCGCTGGCCACGATTCTGATTATGGCCATCAACATTATCGCTGGCTTCTTGATCGGAGTTTTTCAGCAAGGAGTTCCTTTCCAGGAAGCGTTGAAGACCTACACCATCCTCACGGTGGGCAATGGACTGGTCACAATTCTTCCCTCGTTGCTGGTTTCCGTCGCAGGCGGCATAGTCGTTACGCGCGCCGCATCGAAAGAGTCTCTTGGCGTGAATGTGGGCAAGCAGCTCTTCAATAGTCCACGACTATTGTGGATCGCGGGCGGAGCCATGGCAGCTCTGGGAATGATTCCTGGCTTGCCGAAGATTTCGTTCTTCGCCTTGGCCGCACTGCTGATGTTTGGCGCTTCCAAGCTGAAGCCGCAAGTCATAAGAGATGAAGTGGACGAACTCGAGTTGGCCGCCAAGAATGCGCTACCCGGACCAGGCGGAGCAGCCGCACCGGCAGTAGACCCCATCGACGCGATACTCAAACTTGATGAACTCATGCTCGAAGTAGGGGTTGGGCTGGTTCCTCTTGTGGACGCGCAAAAGGGTGGCCAACTACTGTCTCGCGTAAAGTCCATGAGAAAGAACCTGGCTCAGCAACTTGGCTTCCTGGTTCCTTCGATCCACATAACAGACAATCTCTCGCTGAAGGAGAGAGAGTACGTGATCTACCTGCGCGGCGCCGAGATCGCGCGGTGGGAGTTGCGCCGTGACTGCCTGCTTGCCATCAGTTCCAACGCCAATGCGCCCGATCTGCCCGGTCAGGACACGCGCGAACCAGCCTTCGATGTCCCCGCAAAGTGGATTACTCCTCAGACCCAGGGACAGGCAATTGCTGCTGGATACGCCGTTGTAGACGCAACGTCTGTGCTTTCAGCACATCTGGCGGAAGTGATCAAGCGAAATGCCAATGAGCTCTTATCCCGCCACGAGACCAAGAGACTGATTGATCGGCTCAACGACTCTCATCCAAAGCTAATTGATGAGCTGATTCCCAAGCTCATGAGTCTCGGTGAAGTACAAAAAGTGCTGCAACAGCTGCTGCGTGAGCAAGTGTCGATTCGTGATCTGGGTACAATCCTCGAAACTCTCGTTGAGGCAGCTTCGTTTAACAAGAATCCGATCGCCCTGGTGGAAGCAGTGCGCCACGCTCTTGGACGAGCGCTGATTCGACCTCTATTGAATGACAAGGGCGAACTCAAGGTTGTCACTCTCGACATGGCAATCGAGGATGAATGCCTGCGGGGATCCAACCAGCCCTTGAACCAGACGATTTCGTCTCCCCAACAGCTCAGTTTGGCCCGCCGCGTGCTGGATGGACTGCGTACAGATTTTGGCCAGGAGATTAGTTCGGCGCCTCCCGTCCTCCTCTGTTCCTCTCCTGGCAGGTACTACCTTCGGCGCCTGCTGGAGCCGCTGATTCCCAAGATTGTCGTCATCTCTCCTGGGGAAATACCACCAATGACGCCAGTGCAGTCGGTAGGTGTGCTGCATTGATCAATCCGGCAGAGTTGTGGAGTTGAACAGAAGGACATTACGGAGGGTGTGACCCCTCGAATACAGCTTTAGAGATCGGCAAGTGCTTTGTACAGGGAGAGATCGAATGACACAAGTCGAATTGGCTTACCGCGCGAGCAGTGATGGAATCGAAGAACGTAACGAGCTGGTAATGCGTGAATTGCCGCAGGTTTATTATGTCGCAGCGAGGATCCGCGAGAGATTGCCCAAGCAAGTCGAGATGGAAGATCTGGTCCAGGCTGGCGTCCTCGGTCTTCTCGATGCCTGCCGCAACTACGATGGCTCAAAAGACGCGCAGTTCTCCACCTTTGCAAAATATCGTATTCGCGGTGCAATTCTCGACAGTCTTCGCAAGCTGGACTGGGGATCTCGCACATTACGCAGGCGAAACCGTGAGATTACCACCTCCGTCGCCAAGCTGGAGTCGCAGCTGGGAAGACAGCCGGACGAAGAAGAGATAGCGGCAGAGATGCAGATGCCTCTCGACGAACTGCAGACAACTCTCACACAACTGGACGGTCTGCATTTGGTTGGTCAGCAAGCGAATTCTTCCCACGACAGCACCGAAGCACATGACCTGATCGAGTCTGCCCCTAGCGGAGGCGGGGATAACCCCTTTGACCTTTGCTTGGAAGGTGAACGGAAGGCGCAACTGATAGAAGCAGTATCCCGGATGTCGGAGCGAGAGCAGTTAATTCTTTCCCTGTATTACCGCGAAGAGCTGACGATGAAAGAAGTTTCGAAAGTAGTTGGCATCGCAGTATCACGGGTCTCCCAAATTCATGCCGCCGCTATGGTCAAGCTGCGCGCATCATTGAAACATCTTCACGCAGGTGCGGCAGAACCGGCACACCGACGGCCGACAGCTAGCCAGACTGCGAATGGTCAGCAGTTTCGGGGGCAAGCATGACTGCATCACCCGGCTCTGATGGGCCACTCATAACGGCAACGCATAGTGTGCAACCGAAGCAGCGTACCATTCAATCCTGCAACTTTCGCTATGCTGGCCGCTTGTCCAACGAGAATGTGCGAATGCTCACTGCCTTGCACGAGAAATTCGCTATCAATGCTACCAATTCGTTGGAACTCTTTCTGGGTGCCTCTCTTAAGTTGAAACTAGCGGCGCTCGAACAAATGTCTGTCGGCGAGTATACCAGCAGAACAGCTTCTACCAGTTACCTGATGCCTTGTTCGCTTAACGTGATGGAGACTAATTTCATCCTTGAGATGGATATTGATCTGATCTTCCCTGTCATCGACCTATTGCTCGGCGGTGCGGGAACTGCATCGGAACAGGTGCGCGAGTTTACGGAGATCGACGAAGAGATCCTTGAGAGTGTCACGGCCCTTATCGTGAGGGAGTTGGAAAACACTTGGCGGGCTCTGAATCTGTCACTGACACCAAGCCATTGCATCAAGCCGGCGATGATTTCACAGGTGTTCCTGGCTAACGAAAAACTGGTCTTAATGATTTTCGAGATGTCCCTGGGAGAAACAAGCGGGTGCGTCACCATGGTGCTGCCAACATCGTTTGTCGGTTTCCTCCTTAGGCATTTGAAGGCTGCGCAGTCGAAGAAGATATCAAGCCTTCGGCTTCTGCGAAGCCCCAGTCTTCGCGAACGCATTCTAGACTGCGACTTTACCGTCGCGGCAGATATCACTCAGATGCGCGTTTTGGTGAAAGATCTGGTCGATCTGAAACCCGGAATGGTCTTGAAAATGAAAGCGCCTGTGAAGAATCCCGGGCGGCTCACCGTAGAAGACGTCGAACTTTTTGAGGCATTGCCAGTGCGAAACGGCACGCGGAAGGCTGCGCAAGTCTCATCCCGGTCGCAGGAACCGGGCGGAGGAAAGGACTAGTATGGCGACAAACACAACAGTTGACAGCGTCAGTCTGTCATTCTCGCAAGCCCTTTTCACCTCTCTGGTTAAGACTCTGACTGGAGCCGGCGAGTCGCCTTGGATGATTGCGGCGGTACCAGACGTCGAACCGCCTCCGGATGGAACTGAGCCGGTCAGGATCAAGCTCGCCCTCACTGGCAGCTTGAATGGTGAAGTCCACTTGGAGTGCCATCGTGTCGCGGCCGGCATATGGGCATCGAAACTCCTCGGACATACTAGCGAAGACTTTGGAACAGAGCAGTCTGAAGCCCTGCTCAAAATGGTCACAGACGGAGTTAAAGAGTTTCAGGCTGAACTAGTACCAGAGTATGGTGAATTTACTATCACGGTTAGTTCAGCTTCCGAGCTTCCGCCCGATTTCACGCGCCGTGAGCAGATCACAATTGTCAGCGATAAGGACGATCGCGCATCACTCTTGATGTATTTGAGCCCGATTCTGATCGAAGCTATCTCCCAGCACTTGGAAGATCAGAACAAGGCCGAGATCCCCGAAAGTCCGATCGAAGATGCTCCGATAGAAGTAATCACCGAACAAGTGCCTGTGGAAGGCCCGAACAAAGCCAAGCTTCCCGAAGCTTCGACCAAAGAAGCTCCAAAAGAAGTGGTTCTCGAGCAGGTCATTCTGCAAGATCAGAATAAAGCCAAAATCCAGGAAAGTTCCATGCAAGGAGCTTCGAAACAAGTGATCAACGAACAGGTCAATCTGGATTTGGTTATGGACGTTGAACTAAACGTTACTCTACGTTTTGGGCAACGCCGGCTTGCCCTGCGAGAAGTTCTCGAACTAACTACCGGCTCTGTCATTGAACTTGATCGCCAGGTAGAAGAGCCCGTCGAACTTCTTCTTGAAGGCAAGATTATTGCCAGGGGCGAAGCAGTAGTGATCGACGGTAACTATGGGCTGCGCGTCACTGAAGTCATACCGGCAAATTTTAGCCCGGTAATTCATTGAGTGTCACCGACGTGCAAGCATTCGACGAAATATTAAGCTAGGAGTAAATACACACATGAGCCTGTTTCAATCGATAGCGTTGCCAGCTTGGGCAGAGAGTTTCAAGGCAGTCACCTCCACTTGTGAATACTGTCACAGGTCATTGACTTTGGGCCATCTTTCGGCTCAAAAAGCCGGAGTCAAAATGCGCGGCTGCTGGTATTGCAGCTCCTCGTGCTTTACTTCGGCAGCAGAGCTCAGACTTTCGGAACTTATGATGCCAGAGCCAGCGCAGGCCAGTCATATATCGCGTATGCCCTTGGGGCTAATCTTTGTTAGCCGCGGCTTGCTGACCAGCACGCAATTGAGAGAGGCCGTGGACGAGCAGAAAGAAACTGACGGAGAGATCGGCGAAATCCTGGTCCGGCGCGGTTTCCTCAGTGAAATGCAAGTCACCTCCGCCCGCGCAGGACAATGGGGATGCCCGGTATTCGCGGTTCCACAGCGTGTGATGCAAACAGAAATTCAGATTCCAGAGGCTCTAACAAATTTTCACTCCGCAATTCCTTTGCATTACGTTTCGGCAACAAAACGGCTGCTGGTGGGCTTTGTTCTGGGGATCGAGTATGGCCTGCTCTATGCCATCGAACAGATGACTGGATGCAAGACCCAGCCATGCTTTGTAACGCCCAGCGACTTCCAAGCCCAGATCCAATTAAGGCAGTTGGCGTTGGAGCGAAGCGGAAATGTGAATTCAGCGGTATTGGACTTCGAAAACGTCAAATCTCCCGCGGAAATGGCGAGTATTCTGTGTAGCTACGTCGTCGATCTTGAGGCGGATGAAGCCATCATATGCAGATATAGGGAGCACTTTTGGATGCGTCTGAAATGCGGTCCAAGAGATGTTGACCTCCTCTTCAGAGCCGGATGAAGCTGATTCTTCTTCAAAAGCCACCTGGAGAGCTAAGCCCGTCCACTACCGGGCTGCAAGCGATGAGGTTTCTCATCGGCACCACGATTGCGAGCGCAGAAGCTCGCCGCCCGGCACTGGAAATCGCCAGACACGGCCGCTGAAATCGTGCAACCCGAAGAACATTTCCCGTCTCTTGATTATTCCTATGCAGTGGGCCTCTTGATTCCATGAGGCTTATAACGGGCTGTCCTTTGTTCCATCTGCAGCCGTGATCCACCCCTCGTCAGATCTCCCCTTACCCTAATCAGCTCGCTCTACTGCGAGGCGAAAGATTGCGCTTCTGCTTGGATAGATTTTCTGTCTTTGCCGATAAGGAACTAGCAGAG
>JBEKQD010000003.1:0-100838 GCA_049520075.1 Occallatibacter sp.
TGGACGAGGAACAAACGCAGAAAATGTCGATAGCTTGTCGCCATGCTTCTGATCAGCACATCCTTGCCATCCGGCGACCAACCCACAACGCCACTGCCATCCGGGTGCCATGTAATGCGGCGGGGAACACCGCCCGTGGCCGGGATAACGTAGGCGTCGGTATTGCCGTTCAGGTGCGCCGAGTAAGCGATCCATGCTCCGTCAGGCGAGTAGACCGGTCCATCAGTGACTTTGCCGTCGGAAGTGAGCCGTTCCGCCTCGCCGCCCTGGCGGCTCACTGTCCAAATGTCGTCGGCATAAATGAAGGCTATCCGGTCCTGGCTAAGCGAGGGGTTGCGCAGCAGCAGCGGCGCCTGCGCGGGAGCGGCTTGAGCAATAGAAGAAACGGGCAACAGTGCAGACAACGCCAGCAGAACAGGCGCAAGGCGGGAGTATACGCGATTCATGGTGCCTCCGGTCAGATGGGGGGTGCGGATTCAGTTCAAAAACGGGCGCAGAAATTCGCGCCAATCCATGCTACGTCAGACTGCAGCCAGGTGGTTCCGTTAATTTTGTCATTTCTTTGCCTTTTCCTCGGCTTCCAACCTCACCGTAGGAACCTTCCTCCTGGCCGTTGCGTATCAGAAAATGGGAGAAAATACGCGGTCACGGCTGAAGTTGTTTCATAACCAGCGTTGTGTCAGGGCACGACTTCAGTCGTGCCGAAAAACACCAAAGAACAAGGGGCTTTAGCCCCTGAGGGATGGCTGAAAAACGGTTATGAAACAGCTTCTAGGGAGAAGCGGTTGAGAACCGCAACCCGCACCGGCAGCGACTGCAAAGCGCAGGAATCATCGTTCATCGAAAGAGGAGAAAGCAAAAATGAAGATGACTGCCGTCGAAAAGCGTTTCGTTAATAGTCCCGGCCATACGGTCCAGGTCGCGCAGCGCGCGCAGCTCCTGCTGGACCGAGTCGATTATCAGCCGGGCTGGCGGTATTTGGACGTGGGCTGCGGCGTAGGCTCATCCGCCTGTGAAATCGCCAAGAGGTCTGGCATGGACGTAACCGGAGTCGATGTCGATCCCGCACAAATTGAGGCAGCTAAGGCTCGCGGCGCTCGCCCACAGCCCCGCTTCGAAACAATGGATGCCACTCAACTTAACTTTCGCGACGCTGAGTTCGATATTGTGGCCAGCAGCAAGGCCACGCATCACATTCCGCGTTGGGAACAGGCTATCTCTGAAATGATTCGAGTCTTGCGCCCAGGCGGGTATTTGATCTATACCGACTTCATGTTTCCTTCCTGGTTAGTGGCTGCAGGTCGTTTCATCCCATTTCTTGCAATTCCGTCAAAAAAACGCGTTGAGGCTCTCGCCACGTCCGCGGGCCTGACCAAAATCTACCAGTCGCGCTCAGGCTTGCAATTCGACTTCATTTGGCTCAGGAGTAGCTGAGCCCATGCACCCATGTATCTTCGTTTTGTAGGAAAGTAGAACCATGCTCTTTGGTGAGGCTGTCAAACTCGCGCTGCAGTCTTTGTGGGCAAACAAGATGCGTACTGTCCTCACGCTCCTCGGCGTGGTCATCGGAGTTTCGTCCGTCATTACGGTCGTCACGCTAACCAACGGCGCCAAGCGATTTGTGACTGACAAAATCAATACCTACGGCGCAAGTGTGGTCACCATCAGCAAGATGCCGCAAACTTTCATCACTGTTGACGAATATCTTGAGTTTCAAAAGAGAAAAGACATCTCCTTCGACGACTACAGGGCCATTCTTGCCGGCTGCAAGTCCTGTGTCTCGGTGGGCGCGTCGCGCAACAACAACGGCAAAGTTGTATACGGAACCAAATCCACTACGGACACCAATGTTCGCGGCTGGACCTGGACCATGCCTGCTCTTTCCAATCTCAACATCGAATCCGGGCGTTCCTTCACTGAAATCGAGGACGAGCATAGTGCCCGCGTCGCCATCATCGGCTGCGACATCGTAGACAATATGCTGGGGCCGGGCGATCCGCTGGGTAAGGAAATTCGCGTCGATGGCGCACCCTATACGGTGATCGGAGTCGGCGAATGTCAAGGCAAGATATTGGGATCTAGCATGGACAATTGGGTCTCTATTCCACTTACAGCCTTTCTGCATTCCTACGGGTCGAATGCAAGCATGACCATCTATGCCGATGCCGGGGGAGGAGGCGAAGTCATGGATGCGACTTCCGATGAGTTGCGCGTTTTAATGCGTTCGCGCCGTCACCTCCCGCCGGGCTCCGCAGACACTTTCTCCGTCGATACCAGCGCAACATTCAAGAATCTGCTAGGCAAGATCCTCAATAGCTTCGGAGCTGTGGTGGCAGCCATCGCCGGTGTCTCCCTCGTAGTAGGCGGCATCGTCATCATGAACATCATGCTGGTCTCGGTCACAGAGCGTACCCGCGAAATCGGCGTCCGCAAAGCGCTGGGCGCGCGCCGCAACGACATTCTGCTTCAATTTCTTATCGAGTCCGCAACCATGGCCCTGCTCGGTGGCGTCATTGGTGTCATCCTGGGCATCAGTGTGGCCAAAGTGATTACCCTGGCCGTCTCATTCCCCTCCGAGGTTCAGCTCTGGTCCGTCCTGGTCGGCTTGTTTGTATCCACCGCCGTTGGCGTGTTTTTTGGAGTTTACCCTGCGCACAAGGCAGCGCAACTTGATCCCATCGTAGCCTTGAGAGCGGAGCTTTAACCATGCGCATTCGTGACTCCAAAGAATCCATACGCATGGCCCTGGACACGCTGCGCAAAAATAAGCTGCGCTCCGGCCTCACCATTCTCGGCATCACCATCGGCATCTCCACCGTAATTCTCATCTCCTCTGCCGTCAACGGACTCAACTCCAATATCGATCAGTTTGTCCGCTCGCTGGGCACCAACGATTTGTGGGTCTTCCGTTTTGTCCCGTTCGGCAAACGCCCCACTACTGAGGAGCTCAATCGCAAGCAGTTGACCTTTGAGGACGGACAGGCGATGCGCCAACTTCCCCATGTTGTCGCCGTAGATCCGGGTCTATTCTTGCAAAACTTTCAGTTGGGCATCGGCAATGTCTCCCTCAAGCACGGCACGCACAAGATCCAGAACACCATCCTCCAGGGAGACACATCGGACATAAAAGATACGCAGGATATCGAGCTTTTGGAAGGCCGCATTTGGAGCGAGTCTGAAGAGGAGCGCAGCGCCAAGGTCGTCGTCCTCGGCCATGACGCGGCGGAAGATCTCTTTCCGGGCGAATCGCCTCTCGGCAAAGAGGTCGATTGTGAAGGCAGCATCTTCACCGTTATCGGTGTCCTCGACCTGCAACCGCAGCCCTTCGGTAGCGGCCGCAATACGCAAGACAATGCCGCCTATTTTCCCCTGGAAACCTTCCGCAAGCTTCATCCCGAGGTTAAGGACTTCTGGATCACGGTGAAATACGACGATCAGGCCAACAAGGCGCTCGTTACGGACGAAATTCGCGAATTGCTTCGCCGCCGCCGCAATGTCCGTCTTGAGCAGGATGACAACTTTGCCATCTTCGGTCCGGATTCCCTCACCCGTTTATGGAACGCGCTCACCGGCGGACTGTTTCTCTTCATGGTCGCCGTCTCTTCCGTCAGCCTCATGGTGGGCGGCGTAGGCGTAATGAACATCATGCTCGTCTCGGTCACTGAGCGCACCCGCGAGATCGGCATCCGCAAGGCCATCGGCGCCACTAGAAAGAATATTCTGCTGCAGTTCACGCTGGAAGCGGTCACCCTCTGTGTCGTAGGCGGTTTGCTCGGCATTTCACTTGGAGCCTTGCTCACCCTGATTTTGCATTTCGCAGTCTCATTCCTTCACGCCGCTCTTTCCATGATGTGGGTTGTGATTGCCTTTGTTGTCTCCTGCGCGATCGGTCTCGTCTTCGGCATCTACCCCGCCTGGAAAGCCGCCAACATGGACCCCATCGAGGCGCTGAGGTACGAATAAGGCAGCTTCGCGAGCTTATGGATCGGTCGATTTGTTAAATAGGCACAGCTTTACATGCTCCGGGAAAACTCATTGAACGTGTTCGAAATGCCGCTTTGTGTCAGGGCACGGCTTCAGCCGTGCCGTAACCCCAGCAAAATCAACTTGGCCTTTAGGCCCTGAGGGAAGGCTCCGTGCCCTATCCATTTCGCGTTCTTCGCGCAATGGATGGGAGAGCACAAACTTAAACTGCGTTCCCTTCTATACCGAACAAGCGCCGGGCGCCCCATCCATTTCGCGTCTTTTGCGGAATGGGTGGGAAAGCACAAACCTCGATAGGCAACTGTTCACTAACTACTATCCCCTGTATTTCCGTTACACTTACCCCTGTGATGCCGCACGCTTTAGCGCAATCCATAGAAATCCTCACCACGATTCTTGCCGTGGCGGGCATGGGTTATTTCCTCGCAGCCCTGATTGCGGCGCGGCTCTTTCTTTCGGCGCGGCGCGCCTCTTTGCCCGCCTTTGCTCCCGGAGTCAGCATCCTCAAGCCCCTCAAGGGAATCGATCCCGGCATGATGGACGCCTTCCGTAGCCACTGCCGCCAGTCCTACACGGGAGACTATGAACTGCTTTTCGGCGTCTCCACGTCCTCCGACCCGGCCGCAGCGGCAGTCGCCCAGTTGCAAGCAGAATTCCCTGATCGCTCCATCCGCCTCATCGAGTGCCCGCAGAACCTGGGAACCAACGGCAAGGTCAGCGCGCTGGTTCAGATGGCAACGCACGCACGCCACGATTTCTTGCTCATCAACGACTCTGACATCACCGTCAGTCCGCACTACCTCGAACGCGTCATGGCCTGCTTCTCTCCTGCCGCAACTCCCTCAAGAACACAACACACTGAAATTGAAATCGATTCCTTCATCAGCCCGTGTCAGGGCACGACTTCAGTCGTGCCGCAAATGGAGCAAAAGGATGCCGGGGCTTTAGCCCCTGAGGAAAGCCTGTCAGCAGAAAAAATCGCGTCGCTCAAGGACGCGGATTTATCCCAGAAAGCCGCGGGGTTGTCGCTGAAGGGTACGGGCTTTAGCCCGTACATAAACCCTGCACAAGCAGCTGGGGCTTTAGCCCCTGAGGGAAGCTTTTCAATAAATTCGCAACCTGGTGCGATCCCTTCTCAGCAAGTCGGCCTCGTCACCGCTCTCTATCGTGGCCGCGCCCACGGAACTCTTTCGTCCCGCCTTGAATCCATCGGCATCGCTTCGGATTTCCAAGCCGGCGTCCTGCTTTCTAAATGGATTGAGAGTGGCCTGCACTACGGCCTCGGTTCCACGCTGGCCGTCCGCCGCGAAGCACTCGAAAAGATCGGCGGCTTGCAGGTTTTAGTCGACCATTTGGCCGACGATTATGAACTTGGCGCACGCATAGACGCAGCAGGCTACCGCGTGGTGCTGAGCTCGGAAGTTGTTGAAACCAGTGTCCCTGCCTACGCCTGGCGCGGCTACATCGATCATCAGTTGCGCTGGGCACGCACCGTCCGTGACGCGCGTCCCTGGGGCTATGCCGGCCTCATCTTCACCCACGGGCTCGCCTGGGCTCTGCTCAACCTGCTCGCCAGCGGACTAAGCCCACTGAGCTTGTGGCTGCTTGGGTTGAGCTTCTTTCTCCGCCTCGCACTCGCCATGACGGTGGGCGTCGAAGTGCTGGCCGACCATCAGGTGCTGCCCAATCTCTGGCTGCTGCCGCTGCGTGATCTCATCGCCATGGGGGTCTGGGTCGCCGGTTTTGCCGGCAACACAATTGTCTGGCGCGGCGAGCGCTTCGCACTCAAAGATGGAAAATTGCATAAGGCCGAATCGCTCTGAGCTGTGGTTGCCGGATCCCAAATCGACCAACCAGGTGTCAGGGCACGACTTCAGTCGTGCCCAAACGATCGTCAAATCAGCGCGGGCTTTAGCCCCTGAGGGAACGCGACGTTTTAGCAATGATTCATTTCGGCGTTCCCTAAGAACCTTTTCTGCTTTCCTACTAATCCCCAGTAGTCGCCGCCGTCAGGTCTTGAGCGCTGATTGCCTCGTAATCAATCGATAAGCAACCGCCCAGTTCGCAGAAATCTTTCTCCCAACGCGGTCGGTCTTCCACCGCCAGCGCGGTCAGGCCGTAATTCGCTATGCGCAGAATCTCGTACCAGATGTTCTGCGCCTGCCATAGATTCAGATCAAAAGGCAACTCCACCAGTGTCCGTCCAAGCGCCAGCGCCCGGTCCAGCATCTCCAGCGATCCGGAAGAGATTTGCAACTCCACCATGGCGCGTTTCATGCGCTGGTCTGCACTGTACGAGAGCGCTGCCGTCTCCAGCGGAATCTGGTCCGCCTTGGCCAATGCGAGAAACGAGCGCATCAGTGGCTGATCGACAGGGTCGCCCTCCAGCGCCTTGCGCAGGCCGGCGTTGACGGCAAATCCCGCAGCCAGCGTAAGCGCCGCCGGCTTGGGCAAGCCCGCCTGCGACAAGTAGTGCAGCAGGCTGGCGTGGTCTTCGTAAATAGTGATCAGCGAGTTCTCGATGTTCGAAAGAGTCGAGTTCAGAATCACCTGCACAATGCGTCGTTGTTCATCTCGGAAAAGCGAAGTGAGCGAGTAATCTACGTGACCGTAATAGCGGTCCAACAGGCGAATCACCTCGGGGAATTTGGCGTGCTCCAGCTGTTCCGCTGCCTGGCTGGCGAACGCTTCGAACTCGGCCACATCCGGCTCTCCGCAAGGTTTCACTGCGGCGGTAATGTTCTGGTCGCCGAAGTGCAATACCGCGAACGAGAAGCTCTGTTGCTTGCCGGTAATGGCGTTGGCAACGGATGCGCGGCCCAGCGCAAGCCGCCCGCGACCTGAGGTGTAAATGTCATAAGCCTGGCGTCGGACGCGGAAGCAGAAGAGTTCAGTCTCCTCGGCAAACGAAGAAAAGACGCTGCTGATGCCGTAGTGTGCAGCCACCTTTTCCAGCCCAAGCTCCATGGGTCTGACCTGCTCTTTGTAGATGCGTGCGCCGTCGCCCGCTCTGGCCACGTTCGATCGCGCTTTGGCCAGCGCAGCAAGAAAGTCGAGTTCCAGCCCTTCCGCTGGCTCTCCAAATAGTTCCTGCGCCAGTTGCAGCACTCGCGCGGCATAGGCAATGATCTGCACTGTCTCTATGCCCGATATGTCGTCGAAAAACCATCCGCAACTGGTGTACATAAGCTGCGCATTGCGTTGCAATTCCATGAGTTCGCGAGCGCGCACGCGCTCTTCCTCGTTGAGCGTGTGGCTCTGATTCTCAGCAAAGAAGCGATCCAGCGTCTCCGCGCCGCGGTCGAGAACCACCTGAATGTAGTTGTCGCGAGCAGCCCATACATCCCGGAAGAGCTTACCGCCCTCCTGCTCGGTGAGAGGGATCATGGCATCGCGCACCTCGTCCAACGCGTGCCGCAGAGGTCCGCGCCACTCTTGGTTCCAGCCCTGCTTGCCGCCGTTGCAGCCGCAGTTTGACCGCCAGCGTTCCACTCCGTGCTCGCAACTCCACGACGTGTTGTCCACAATTTCCGCTTCCCACTCGGGCGGAAATTGCGCCAGAAAACTGCCATAGTTGCTCAGCTTTACGCTCCGGTCACCCTCCAGCAGTCTCAGCGCGTAGGACAATGCCATCTCGCCGTATCTGTGGTGGTGGCCGTACGATTCCCCATCTGTTGCCACATGAACCAGTTGCGGCTGAGTGTTGTCTCTAAAGCCTTCCTTGAGTCGCGCCGCAAGGCTCTCGCCCGAATTCAGCAGCCCCTCAAATGCAATGGCCCGCGAGGCTGCGCCATCGTAAAAAAAGACGGCAATTGAGACGCCCGAGCCGAAGCGCACCAGGTAGGGATGCGTAGTGTCTACGCTCGCGTTGGGTGTCGCCGTCCAGTCCCCGCCGTTGTTCAGACTTCTGATGTGCCGGCACTGATGCGGCGCCAGCACCGTGAACTTGATGCCATGCTGTGCCAGCAATTCCAGCGATTCAGTGTCCGCCGCCGTCTCTGCCAGCCACATCCCTTCTGGAGCCGTGCCGTAGTGGTGCTGGTAGTCGGCAATGCCCCAGCGAATCTGTGTGATGCGATCACGGCGGTTCGCCAGCGGCAGAATCACGTGGTTGTAAACTTGCGCCATGGCCGAGCTGTGACCCTTGAAGCTCTTCCGGCTGCGCCGTTCGCCGTCCAGGATCATGCGATAGGTGCGTTGCGCGTTCTCCTTCAGCCAGCTCAACAGTGTCGGTCCGAAGTTGAAGCTGATGCGCGCGTAATTGTTCACGATGCGCGTGATCTGGTTCTTGCTGTTCACGATGCGCGCCGCCCCGTTGGGTGCGTAGCATTCCGCGCAGACGCGTTCGTTCCAGTCGTGGTAAGGCGCGGCTGAATCCTGCGTCTCTACCGTTTCGAGCCAGGGATTCTCGCGCGGCGGCTGGTAAAAGTGACCGTGAATGCAAACAAATCGTTTACTTGCTGCCATGAAGTTTCCTAAGCTCGCGCCAGCATCTGGCTGGGTGCCCCACCCATCGCGCTCTTTGCGATGGGTGGGATAGCATGAAGCTGGGCGCTGGGTGCCCCATCTTTGCGACGCTCTTGTTCTTGTCGCAAAGGTGGGAAGGCACAAAATTACGCGGTCAAACATCTGGTAGCTTGCAGCCGCGTTTGACTATTTTAAGCTCGACCGCCCTGTAGGCGCTGTACTCTTCGCCAGATCGCATGCCCGCCACAGGTACCAGCTAGCCACGGAACGGTAAGGCGCCCAGCGTTTTCCCCTTTTGAACAGTACCTCCGGCTTGGGCAAGTCGTCCGCTTCCAGCGCGCGTGTCTTCGGAACGCGCTGAAAAGTCAGCGCAAAGCCCTTGCGCACGCCGTAATCGCTCACTGGCAACACATCGGGCCGGCCAAGGCGGAAGATCAGCAGCATCTCCACGGTCCAGGGCCCAATGCCGCGCACCTCGGTCAGCCGCTCCAGAATCTCCACGTCCGTCATCTTCTTGATTGCCGCGTTGGTGGGTACTGTTCCGTCCAGAGTTCGCGCGGCCAGGTCTTTGAGAGCTTTGATTTTGTTGAAGGAAACGCCACACGCCCGCAACCGCTCGTCGGGCGTCTCCAGCAGCAATCGAGGCGCCGGGTCGCCGCCATAGCACTCGCGCACCCGCCGATGAATCGTTGCTGCGGCCTTGCCATGCAACTGCTGATACAGAATCGACTCCACCAGTGACTCGAATGGCGATGGCGATGGATCGAGCTTGAGCGTGAAGGCGCCCGCCCGGTCTATCAATGCGCCCAGCTTCGCATCGCTCGCGCGCAAGTGTGCCAATGCCTCAGCGGCGTCAAAAGGAAGTTTTGCACTCCGGCCATCATGAATCATAGAAAAACAGTGTAGCTCGAAGGCCCCTCCAGATGAGTGGTTTCACCAGAGACCGAGGCATAACCCGGCGGACACCTCAATAAACCCTCAGGAGCCACCGTAATATAATGAAACGAAACCCCTTCTTTTCACACTATCTAATCAGAAACACTGATAATTCCACGCATTTCAACATAATCTTCCGGAGGAAGAATGAGGAAGTTTTTTGCAATTTCTTTAATTGCTGCGCTAATCCCTGTCTCGGCCCTGGCACAGACACCTGACCAACACAAAAATATCGCAACCAACTGGACCGGATTCTATGCCGGCCTCAACACAGGTGGAACATTCGGTTCTTCGAATGCCCAGACAAGCACCATCTACGAGGAGGGAGGCTATTTTGCTTCTCCTGATGTGCAGATTGTCAACAGCACAGGAAATATGAATCTGCATCCCAAGGGGTATGCCGGCGGCTTGCAATTCGGATATAACTGGCAGATTGCCAAGTGGGTACTGGGTGCTGAGGCGGATTATGGCGTCCTGGCTGTTAGCCGTACCTCATTAGGAGTTGGTCAATATACCGAAACGGATGGCGACCAACCCTTCACAATCTCGCAGACAGTTTCCACCGATTGGATGTCCTCGGTCCGTGCCCGCGTTGGCCACACATACCATAAACACGCCCTGATCTTCGGATCTGCCGGAGCTGCGGAAACCGTGGTCCGCTACTCTTCAACTTTTACGGACACCTACGAATCTCTATTTGAAACAGCAACGCCAAAAGTGCTGAAGACCGGATGGATCGCCGGCGGGGGCACCGAGTACGCTATGAACAAGCGCTGGTCAGCCCGCGCCGAATATCTATTTGCTGATTTTGGCAAGGTGTCGAATGTCGATCTCACGGGCGCATCTTGGGACGATGTTGCAAACCCCTTCACCCACGCCGCAACCTTGAAGAGCAATATCGGCCGCATAGCCATCAACTACAGGTTCTAATCGCGCTATGCCTCATCGGGAATCACAAGAAAAAACGCCCTGCTCTGCGGGGCGTTTTTTTCGCCCCGAAGCGTCATCCACTCATCTCCCTCCAGGCATGATTTAAAGGAGGATCTTTGGCATAAACCGCAAATTGCGAACCTATAATAGTAGCCATCCCCACATTTGATGTTATTTGCGACTAATTGGTAGTAATTCCACGCAATTGAACAAGACTATCCGGAGGAAGAATGAGGAAGTATCTTGTAGTTCTTGCGGCTTTATCGATTATCTCAGCCTCGGCTCTATCTCAAACCACCGCCCCGAGCAAGAGGAATGCAACTAACTGGACTGGGTTCTATGCCGGCCTTAATGCCGGTGGAGCAATCGGTTCCTCAAATGCGCAAACTGGCGTCGCCGCCACTGCTACGGGCATCAACCCATCGGCTGTCCCGCAGATTGACAGCGTTGGAAATCAAAATCTCGACCCAAAAGGATATGCGGGCGGTCTGCAATTTGGATATAACCGGCAGATTGCCGACAAGTGGGTGCTGGGAGCCGAGGCAGACTATGGCGCCTTTGTGACCAGCAATTCCGTCACAGAGACGGCCACTGCAACCTGCTGCGCTCCAGACGCCTTCACTATTGACCAAAAGGTCTCCACAGATTGGTTGTCCACTGTGCGTTTGCGCGCAGGCCACACAATAACTAGGCGTGGTCTGCTCTTCGTTTCTGGCGGTGCTGCTGAAACCCAAATCCACTACTCTTCTCTTTTCACAACAGTCGTGGAAGAAGCAAGTGAATCGGCCTCTTCCTCGGTATTGAAGACTGGATGGATAATCGGTGGAGGCGGAGAGTTTGCTTTGAACAGGCGCTGGTCAGTACGCGCCGAATATCTGTATTCCGACTTCGGCTCCATCTCGAATGCGGGCACGGTAACGTACATCGGCGTTATTGACCAATACGACCCAAGCGCCCTCATGACTCACACGGCAACTTTGACAAGCAATATTTCCCGTCTGGCCGTAAACTACAGGTTCTAAACGCACAATGCGGCATCAGCAATCATAAGAAAAGCGCCCTGCTTTGCGGGGCGTTTTTTTGCGTCGAAATGACCTTAAAGAAATTCCCACGCAGGCACGGCGCCGAACACGAATTCTTTCAGCGCGTCTCTCCCGCCGAGCTTGGCAATTGCCGCTCGAAGAGACAATTGTCTTCAAGCCGTGCAGAACTAGGAAGATGCAGCCGGAAACGCAAACTGGCCTTACATTGAAATTTGTGGCGTCAATGGCCGATGTGTTCCCTGTGACAATGTCTTGTTTCATTGCCCGCGCGATACCACGTTTTATCACGCCTAAAGGTGCAGTATGCCGAAAATCATAGAGAGCGAGAGCCAAAGCGCGGAATGGCGCTCGTTTCTGACAGAGGTGAACCAGCTACGCGACGCCATCGCTGTTGGTGACTTGAAGCGCCGCCTGACCACCGACAACCGTAACGACGAAGCGGCCGCGGCCTGCAGCACCCTCAACGAAATTCTGGACACGATCATCGGGACCTACGAAGAAGCGGTGACGTCCGTCGATAACATGTCCGTTGGGCGCATTCCTCCACCATTTAAGGATGGGTTTCCGGGCGATTTCGCTCGCGCCAAGAATGTTTGCAATGGCTTTATCGACGTCATCAATCGCAGAAACACTCAAATTGGACGGCTGACGGAAGCCGCCGCGCTCGGTGACTTGCGCCTGCGCACAAATGTCGAAGAGTTCACTGGCTCGAACCGGCGCATCTTTGAGGGATTCAACGCGATGTTCGATGCCTGGCTTGCTCCAGTCGGGGAGATCGAGCGCGTGCTGGAAGCGCTGGCGAAAATGGATCTGACAGCACGGGTCGAAGGCCACTACGAGGGCGATTACGACCGTATTGCGACGTTGCTGAACACGGTTTCATCCAAGCTGGCCGCCGAAGTGCAGCACATCAGCCGGCATACGTTGGTGATGGCAGCGGCCTCAGAAGAACTGACAGCTATCACAAACAATTTGGCTCAAGGTGCGGTAGAAAATAGCAGCATGGCTACCTCGGCCGCGACGTCCAGCGAGAAAGTCTCCGCTGGCCTGAGCGCTGTCTCGGCGGGGTCCGCACAAATGTTAAGCTCAATCCGTGAGATCTCTCAAAGCGCCGGCAGAGCATCCGCGGCGGTTCAGTCCGCCGTTAGCCTGACCGATAGCACCACGAAGAAAATCTCCAATTTGGACGAGTCTTCGGCGCAGATCCGCAAGGTGGTCAAGGTCATCCACGGCATCGCTCAGCAAACCAATCTGCTTGCGTTGAACGCCACCATTGAAGCAGCACGCGCCGGCGAAGCAGGCAAGGGATTTGCTGTGGTGGCTACAGAAGTCAAGGAGTTGTCCAAGGGCACGGCGAAAGCCACCGAAGACATTAGTCAGCGCATTGCAGCCATCCAAAGCAGTACACGGGAGAGCGTCGCCGGCATCGCTGAAATCGCCACCGTTACCAACAAGGTGAGCGAAATCTCGCAGAGCATTGCCGAGGCGGTCGAGCAACAGACTGCCACGACCAATGAGATGAGTCGCCACATCTCCGAGGCTGCCGGGACGGCTTCCACGATTGCAAAGGAGATAGCTGGGCTTGCCGAGGCCGCCCACAAGACGAGCGCGGCCGCCACTCAAACGGATTCCGCAATTAAAGAGCTCAATCATATCCTCGGTGAACTACGATCCTTTGTCGCAATGTTTACAGTCTGAGTCCGAATCTACTTAAGAACAAGGAAGATAAAACAGAATGCGCACCGCACCTATACTTAACCGTTGCGGTGTCGCCGTTGCAAGCCCGGCGGCATAAGTCGCGTTCTCCTCGGCTTATGGCTGCAGTGTTTTTCCGTATTCCGCTGATCAATTAGTACCGTGACCGCATGATTCAGCAACCGCTGGAGTGTAGCGCCGGTCTTTTGACCGGCTGTCGTGCGGGCGTCCTGCCCCCGCTCGTCCGGGACAATTACCAATTTGCGAGATCACGATACCAGCTCCGCGCTTCCGTTCCGAAAACAGAACGCACTGATGAGTTTGCGCTGGAAATACTGCCCGCGCGCCCCCTCCCCTTGTAGAATCCATGGCAGGGTCGGGCGAGGGGTGCAATGCAATGAAGATGCGGCCGGGAACACAAACGGGATTTCTGCTGTGTGGCAAGGAGTGGACCGAAGGCGAACCGCTTGAGGTGCGCTCGCCGTGGGACCAGGGGCTGGTGGGGCGCGCAACCATAGCCACTCGCGCCGACGCGCGTCAGGCCGTACACCACGCTGTGGCCAGCTTGCGCCGCACCCGCGCTCTTCCCCGCTGGAAACGTCGTGAGATTCTCGAGGATGTGGCCGCCGCGCTCATCGAGCAAAAAGAGCGATTCGCCCAGCTTATCGTCGCCGAAGCGGGCAAGCCTGTTCGACTCGCCAGAAGTGAGGTCGATCGCGCCGTGCTCACCTTCAAGACCGCTGCCGAGGAGGCAGCGCGGCTGGGCGGCGAGAGCATTCCATTGGACTTGACCGAGGGCAACGAGGGCCGCTGGGGGCTTGTCCAGCGTTTCCCGGTAGGTCCTGTATTGGCCATCTCCCCGTTCAATTTTCCGCTGAACCTGGTTGCGCACAAGGTCGCGCCCGCGCTGGCCGCTGGTTGCCCTGTGATTTTGAAGCCCGCCTCGCAGACGCCCTTCACTGCATTGGCGTTGGGCGAGGTAATTCTCAAAGCTGGCTGGCCCGACGAGGCGCTGGCCGTACTCCCGCTCAGTAACGCGGACACTGCATGGCTCGCCGAAAAGGAAGATAGCATCAAGCTCGTCAGCTTTACCGGCTCGGCCAAAGTGGGTTGGGAGTTGAAAGCTCGCTCCGGGCGCAAGCGCGTGCTGCTTGAGCTGGGCGGCAATGCCGCTCTCGTAGTCTGCGCCGACTGGCGTGACCTGGATGAAGCTGCTTCTCGCGCCGCTCGCGCCGCATTTGGTTATGCCGGCCAGTCCTGCGTCAGCGTGCAGCGGGTTTTTGTCGAGCGGGGCGTTTTTCAGACTTTTTTGTGGAGGGTAGTCGAGGCAACCGCAAAGCTAGTTTCAGGCAATCCTTCAGACGAGGCCACCGAGGTCGGCCCGCTGGTGCGGATCAGTGACGCAGAGCGCGTCGAGTCTTGGATCAAAGAAGCGGTTGAGGGTGGCGCTAAGCTTGTTGCCGGCGGTGAACGCCGCGGGTCCATGGTGACTTCGGCCATCCTGACCGGAACCAAGCCTGGCATGAAGGTGCGTGACGAGGAAGTTTTTGGTCCGGTTGTGGTTATCGAGCCATTCGACGATTTCGAACAGGCTCTTGCTGACGTCAACCGCTCCAGATACGGCCTGCAAGCTGGCCTGCTCACCCGCGATGCCGGCCGCATCCTCACCGCTTATCGCGAGCTCGAAGTTGGAGCACTGATCGTGGGGGACACCCCAAGCTGGCGCCTTGACCCCATGCCTTTCGGCGGCGTCAAGGATTCAGGTCTGGGCCGCGAGGGCATCCGCTCGGCCATCGAAGAGATGACTGAACCCCGCATGTTGGTAATCGCAGGGCTGTAAGGTATTTTCAATTCAAGTGTTAACAGAACACTGGGTGCCCCATCCATTTCGCGTTCTTTGCGAAATGGGTGGGAAAGCACAAACCTAAACAGGCAACTGTCCCCTTTAACGCTGCTGGATGCTTCATCCTTTGTGCGCATTTTGCACAAAGGATGGGATAGCAAAAATGTAAATCGCAGCGGTAAACCGTTAGGCAGAACACGCTCTAGCGGCAAATGCCGGACAGCACCTTCCTACTTGGTGAGCATCTCCAGCATCTCCTTCACATCGACGGCGTGCGGGCCCTGCGGAGCCAGCGCCAGATATTTTTCCAGTGCCTCTCGCATCTCCGGAGTGGCTGTAACTTTGCTGTCGGCTATAGGTGCATCCGCAAAGAGATCTGACGCAAGCACGAACCATGCATTCGCCATGGTCGGGTCCGCTTGCACGCTCTTGCGGCAGGCCGCCGCCGAATCCTTTGTGTTGCCGTTGTTGTAATACACGGCGCAGACATTGAAGTAAGCCTTCCCGGCATTGATCGCTAGCCCGGCGGCTTGGTTATATGTCTCAATCGCTTCTGAAGTGCGTTTGAGCTTCAGCAGCGCATTGCCCTTGCCAACATATATCTGCGACAAGCCGTCATTCCACTCTTTTAAGGGCTTGCCTTCCGCAGGTTTTTCCTTTTCCGCCGCTGCAATGGCCTGGCCGTAAGTCGCCAGGGCTTCATCCGATAAGCCGGAGTAAAGCTGCGCGTTGCCCAGGTATCTCAGATTCAGTGACGTCGCTTTAAGCCCGACCAGTTGCTGCGCTGCGGCGACTGCCTGAGGCCACTGCTTCGCTAGCATCGCTTGGTTGTATGTTGCTGTGAGCGATTCAGGAGTGTCCTGCTTGGCAACGGTTTGCGCGATCGACTGCGCGACGACAACTAGCCAGAGAAGCGCGAAGGGCGCGAAAGAACGTCGCATGAACTACCTCCATTCACAAGAGGGATTGATCGATGGCTATAGCGAAACCAGGGATGGTGTATCCCGAAAGCACGTTCGTCAAGTTGACGCGACCATCAGGGAGCGGCAACCTGCACAAAACTCAACAGAACAAGGTAACCTTGGTTTCGCTCTAGACGATAGGCCCGGGCCGCGCTGATTGCAAGCGGCTTTTTCATGACGTCCGGAATATAGGGATATCCTGTTCGCCTGGCGCAGTGCACTGCGGCGGCCCGCATGATCCTGTGAATGAAGAACTGGTTGATTATTTATAACTGTTACTTGGCCTTGGACTTCAGTGAGGCCCAGCGTTTGCGCTGCGCGTCGGCAATCCGCTTGCGTGCCTCGGGGCTCATCGCGCGGCGCTTCTTCCTATGTGTCTTTGCGGCCTTCGCCGTCTTCTTTGTCTCCGGTTCAGCTACCTTGGTTTCAACTTTTCCGGCGCTGCCCAGCAAGGAGCGAGCCTGTGTGAGGCTCGCAATTTCGGCATCAATTAGTACAAGAATGGAATCAATGGACATAAGTTAAGCATAACTCACCGATCCGCTTTTGGACAGGATGAGAGCATACTTGCAACGCGCTCTGAAACAGTTGGAAGGTATTGGATTTTTTCAGCTGTGCGCGATCACGGCGCAAGAACTAAGAGAGGACAGGTCTCAAAGACCTGTCCTCTCTTTGCTGTGAACGAGTTCTCTTTCTACTCTTCACTTACGAGCCGAGATACTCTACATGCACATAAGTGCCGAGACGCACGTTGTAAGCCAGATACCAGCCGTCGTGGTCCGGATCGGGATAAATCACAATGTCGTCCGAGTTCCACAGCCAGCCGTCGCAGAAACCAGCGTCAAAAGCTGCCACGTCCCAGAACCAGCCGTTGAACCAGAAGCGGCCAGGACCGCCGCCGCCAAGATGCCAAACGTGCCCTGGACCAAAGCCGCCGCCAAAGTGGCCATGCGCAAACGGGTGGTCGAGGTGATAACTTGCATCGCCACGCCCGGTGTCGTGACCTACCCACGTCTTGCCATCCACGTGCGGAACATTGGGGTGACCAGCTTGGTCGCT
The DNA here is from genome assembly GCA_049520075.1 of Occallatibacter sp. Lineage (GTDB taxonomy): Bacteria > Acidobacteriota > Terriglobia > Terriglobales > Acidobacteriaceae > Telmatobacter. Next base: position 16,920 of record JBEKQD010000003.1, read on the forward strand.
GTAGCTGCGCCCAGGCTCGGCTGCATGAGGCGTGCCATGGAACGCTTTGGGACCTTGAGCCGGAATTGCCTGATGCCCGCCGCTCGAAGGATGCGAGCCTCCTCCTGGATGCTGAGCAAACGCTGGGATTGAGAGAACCAGCAACGCCGCCAAAGCCATCTTCATTGTCTTCATCCGTTCCTCCTGACGCCTCGGGGAGAACAGCTAAGCTTTGCCTGCCCGATCTCCCTGCGGGGCCATCTACAACAACATTAAATACAACCCTATACATTCAGACAAGTTGCGTCAGGAGAAACCCGCCGTGTGCCCCATCCATTTCGCGTTGTCGGGGTCCCCACGGACAGGTCTTCGTCCGTGGGGTGGCTGAGCGAAATGGGTGGGATAGCACAGAAGCCCGGTGCCCGACGCTACTCCAACCGCCGCCACGCATAGAGCGGGAAGCGGTTGGCCAGTTCGGCCACTTCCTTGCGGATCCGTTCCAGGGCCGCATCGTCGTTGCGTTGTTCCAGGGCCTTCGTGATCCATGTGGCGATCTGCCGCATCTCCGGTTCCTTCATGCCGCGAGTGGTCAGCGCCGGCGTGCCAATGCGAATGCCCGACGGCTTCAGCGGCGGATTGGTGTCATACGGAATCGCGTTTTTGTTCACCGTGATGCCCGCCTTGCCCAGCGCCAGCTCGGCCTCAGATCCGAGAATGCCTTTTTCGAAGACATCCACCAGCATCAAATGGTTATCTGTACCGCCGGAAACGATGCGGAAGCCCGCTTCTTTCAGAGCCGCGGCCAGTACCTGCGCGTTGGCCACAATTTGCGCGCTATAAATCTTGAACTCCGGTCTCAGCGCCTCGCCGAACGCCACAGCTTTCGCCGCCACAATATGCACCAGAGGACCGCCCTGCTGGCCTGGGAAGACCGCTTTGTCCACCGCCGCCGCCAGCGCCTGTCCGCAGAGAATCAGCCCCGCCCGGGGCCCACGCAGCGTCTTGTGTGTGGTCGTGGTGGTAATGTGCGCATGCGGTACCGGCGACGGATGCACCCCGCCAGCCACTAGGCCGGCAATATGCGCCATGTCGAAGATATACGTCGCGCCCACCTTGTCTGCGATCTGACGCATGCGCGTAAAATCCCACATTCTTGGGTACGCGCTGCCACCGCCCATAATCACCTTCGGCTTTTCGCGCTCGGCGATGGACTCAAGTTCGTCATAGTCGATCATCTCCGTGTCGCGCCGCACCGTATAAAACGTGGGTTTGTAAAGCTTGCCGCTGAAACTCAACTTATGCCCGTGCGTCAGATGGCCGCCGTGTGCCAGGTCGAGGCCAAGAATGGTGTCGCCGGGCTGCAAAACCGCCATGTAAGCTGAGGCGTTAGCCTGCGAGCCGGAGTGCGGTTGCACGTTGGCATGTTCGGCGCCGAAAATCTGCTTGGCCCGGTCGCGCGCCAGGTTCTCCACCACATCGGCATACTCGCAGCCGCCATAGTAACGCCGTCCTGGGTAGCCCTCGGCGTACTTGTTGGTGAAAATGGAACCAGCCGCCTCCAGAACTGCCTCGGAGACAAAATTCTCGCTGGCAATCATCTCCAGCCCCTCGTGCTGGCGGAGGGTTTCATGATCAACTGCTGCTGCAACTTCAGGGTCGGCTTGCGCAAGGGATAGAGAAATGCGATCGGTCATATTCGAATTTTAGCGCCTTTACCGGCGGTCTTGACAGTTCGCTCTGTAAAGTCAAATCTGCTATCGTTCTCGATAATTGCACAATACTTCTATGAAGACGCGCTGCATAAAATTCGTTCTGACTGCGGGCCTGACAGCGGCGATAGCTCCAATCTTCGCGCAATCCACAGTCATCGACCCGGCTCTCCTGGCCAAAGCCAAATCAGGAGACGCCATTTCCCAGGTACAAGTGGGCGAGTGTTACGCGTCAGGCAAAGGCGTAACGCGCGATTTGAAGCAAGCTGCGGAGTGGTATCGCAAAGCCGCCGACAAGGGCGACATCGGCGGCGAGGTTCATCTGGCCGTGCTTTATCGCGACGGAGGCAAGGACTTTCCCCGCGATATGGTGCAGGCCGCAGAGTGGTATCGCAAGGCAGCCGAGCAGGGAGACGTTCCTGCGCAAGGAACTCTCGGGGTGCTTTACTCCATCGGCCAGGGCGTTCCGCAAAGTGATGCGGAGGCATATTTCTGGCTTGATCTGGCAGCTTCTGTAAAGGGACCAAATCAGGAAAAGTACGCCGCCAACCGCCAAATGGTCGGTACCCACCTCACCGTCGATGAGTTAACCGAGGTCGAGGAGCGCGTTGCCAAATGGCTGGCCGCCCATCCGCGCTAAGGCACTAAGCAAAAGCAAGAACTGCTTAGCGCGCAACCACTTCTTCTTCCAAATGCGCCGGGGCTGAATGAACGGCAACCGGGTTCCCGCCCGCAGCCTTCTCCTCGCGCAGCGCCTTGAACGCCCGATAAACAAATGAGCCCATGTACCAGCCGTCAATGTACTTATAAGGTGTCTCGCCCGTCGTATAGTGTCCGCATGGCAACACGCGCTTCTCAAAGTTGAGTCCAATGCGCGTAAATGCCTTCACCACTTCCAGCGAGTATTCTTTCGGGAAAGTCAGATCGTAGTTTCCGTAAATCATCAGAACTCTTTTGCCCGATCCATCCACTTCCGGCCGAACGATCTTCTCGTAGTAGTAGCACGGGCTGACTGCTGACCACAACGCCCTCACCCGCTCCTGAGTAAGCCCAGCCTCTTCCAGCGCTTGCTTCACATGACGCGTACTTTGCCCGGCCCAGGTCACATCGCCAAAAGCCGTGGAAGCATGGTTGAACGCATTCACCCTCAGCCGTGCATCGTGCGCGCTGGCCAGAAACGCGTAGCAGGAACCCAGACTTGTCCCCAGCACTCCGAAGTGTTCATACCCCTGCTCTTCCAGCCAATCCAGGCAACACCGTATGTCCACCACTGCCTGCCTGCACGCCGAGATCGACCTGCCAATGTTGGCGCTCACGGCGTAGTCCGACCGCTCCAGCTCCACCGGCCGCCGAATATCGTGATAAGGTTTCGAGAGCCTCAGCGCCGAAATCCCCATCTTATTGAAGATCGTGCACAGCGAGTTGTGGCTGAACGCATCGGCGTTCCATTGAGGCATCACCACAATAGCCTGCTTGGGCCGCTTGGGATCCTTGTGTTCAGGCGCGGGATACCAGCGCGCATTCGCTAGATTATTCTCAGGGAATGGTGTCCGCTCTGGCGAAGTAAATCGTAAAAACTGCGCCGTCGGAATCTTGCCCTCGGCCGCCCGCTGCTTGATTGCCGCGTCTTGCGCCAGCGTCTCTGGACGCACGTTGGTCGGAAACAGCTCTGGATACCGCTCCTCCAACCGGAAGTCGGTGGGCCGTTTGTAACTGAAGTACGAATCGCTATGACGTATCAAAAACTCATTGACGCGCACCATCGCGGCTTCGGCCTTTGCGGGGTCGGCCAAAGTCTCCGCGCTGGGTAGCGCCTCTTCAAAGCCGTGCTCGCGAAGAAACGGCTCAACCCACTCGAAGCCCCACTCCAGCGGCCGCACCACGCGATTCTCGTCGCGCATCGTCAGCCGCGTCTCCCACTCGTACATCCATTCTGCGTATTTCTTCTTAAACATTGGTTCCCTTAATTTTATCAGTGTGACGTCCGCACCTTGATGAATGTGGTGTATCAGTTTTGAGGGTACGGGCCTTACAGGCTGCTGAGAAGTTCACTGTTTTGAAAGGGCAAGGGCTTCAGCCCGTACATATCTCAACCCATGATCAATTGGGCTTTAGTCGGGTATCCCACCCATTTCGCGTTTTTTGCAAAATGGGTGGGATACCACATACTCCGTTTCTGATGCCTGCCCTCCCACGCAAGCTACCATAAATGCATGAGTTCCCCATCCAACGCCGAAGGCCGCCAGCCCCACCGCAGGTGGGCTTTCTTCGGAGGAAGTTTTGATCCGCCTCACCTCGGCCATCTCGAAGTGGCTCGTGCCGCTCAAACTGCGCTCGCCCTCGATGCCGTCCTTTTCGCGCCCGTCGGTGAACAGCCGCTCAAGCCGCAGGGTTCCACCGCAGCCTTCGCCCACCGCCTCGCCATGACCCGTCTCGCCATTGCAGGCGATCCCGCCTTTGCCGTCTCTCTCGCCGATACGCCTCAACCCTCCGGCGCTCCCAACTACACATTCGAGACGCTGCTAACCCTCCGCGCGCAACTTCCGCCCGATGGCGTTCTGTTTTGTCTGATGGGCGCTGACTCTTTTGCCGGCCTCAGGCGTTGGCATCGCGCCGCCGAGATCCCTTTTGTCGCGCACCTTATCGTAGCCTCCCGCCCCTCCGAATCTTTGGGCAACTTGGACGACCTGAAGGCCTTTCTCCCCGACGGGCTGACGTTGGTAGGTCACGGCTTTGGCGCCGATCCATGCCCTTCAGATTCCCTACAGGATCCGCCGCTAGCTGTGAAACTTCATTCTGAGTCGAAACTGTGTCAGGGCACGACTTCAGTCGTGCCGCAAATCCGGCAAAATACCCGCCGGGCTTTAGCCCCGGAAAAATACTCTTCCTTGAACGCTCAAATCGACCTCCGCCGCTACACTCTCCGCAATCCCTCCGGCCAGCAAGCCCCCTTCTACCTGCTTCCCGGCCTCGACATCGACATTAGCGCCTCCAATATCCGAGACCAGATCCGTGCCCAATCGCCGCAACGCGCCCAGCTTCCCGTTACCGTTTCTGAGTACATCCGCGCCCACGATCTCTATCTCTGACTTGCTTCTCTTCAATCGACGATCCTTGTGTCAGGGCACGACTTCAGTCGTGCCGCAAAGGACAGCAAAATCACCCGGGCTTTAGCCCCTGAGGGAACTTTATCCAAGCAGACTCTTCATCTCTCACTTGCCCCTACCCATTCGAAGAGATACGATGAAGCTCGGAGACCGATCGCAAAGAATGGCATCCAGCTCGCAGCAACATCAGCAAACTCGCTTACTCGTTCAGGCCGCCGCCGCGGTCTGTGAAGACAAGAAGGGCGTTGACACCCGCATCCTTGAGCTCGATCCCATCGACGCGGGCCTCTCTGACTTCTTCCTGGTCACCTCCGCCACCAACGACCGTCAGGCCATCGCTATTGCCGACGAAATCGAGCACCGGCTCAAGAAGGAGTTTGGCGTCTTTCCCAACTCCGTTGAAGGCCGTCGCCACGGTGAGTGGATTCTCCTCGACTACGTGGATTTTGTGGTCCACGTTTTCCTCGTGGAGCGCCGCGCCTTCTACGATATCGAGCGCCTGCGCAAATCCGCCCGCCCGCTCACCCCCGCCGAGTTCGACGCCGAGCTGAAGGCCGCTCTCGCCGCTAAGACTGTTGCGGTTCGCAAGAAGGCCGCTGCCAAGCCCGAACCGGTCCCCGCAAAGGCAAAGGCCAAAGCCAGGCCTGCACCCGCCAAAGCTCCTTCGAAACCGAAGGCGAAGCTGGCAAAGAAGCCTGTCACAAAGAAGCCTGCTGTAAGTAAAGCTGCGCCCAAGAAGCCGGCAAAGAAGACCGCTCCAGTTAAGAAGACCGCGCTGGCAAAGAAAGCGCCAGCAAAAAAGGCTGCTTCCAAAAAGTCCGCTGCAAAGAAAGCTGCCGCGAAGAAGCCGGTCCGCAAGAAATCCTGACCGGCCACCTTCCGCAGCGCAGACTGTCCTTTTCTAACCCAACCATTACGCGTGCCCCATCCATTGTGCGTTTTCTACACAATGGATGGGAATCCGTGTCAGCAAGCACTGGAGGGTACGGGCTTCAGCCCGTACATGAACCCCATAAATTTGACGGGGCTTTAGCCCCCGGGTGGGAAACCACACTTCGCTGTCTCCGCGTCAATCTATAACCTCTATCAACAAAAAGGGCGCCCCGAAGGGCGCCCTTTTCTGTTGTTGCTCCAGCTTGAGAGCCGAAGGTTAGAAGGTGATTTTTCCGGTCACAACTACCACGCGCTGGGTAACGGCTGCCGATTGGAACGAGCCGTACGGGCTGGTGGGCGGACCCTGAACGGTGCTGATTGTACCAAAGGCACTTGTGTTCCCAACGCCCGGCGCCAGGAAGTTGGCATGGTTTAGCAAGTTGTAGAACTGCGCGCCGATTTCAAAGGCCGCCGTGCCCCTCTTCATAACCTGCTTGTTCAGCACCGCGTCTACATCCGCGTAGTGCGGACCATAGAGCGCGTTCCTGCGCAGATTGCCGAAGCTTGACTGGGTGCCATTGGTCTTAGTGAAACTAACGTACTGTGTTGGATCCAGACACGTTACGGGTACCGCTAGACTGCCGTTTGCATCCCCTGCAACCGTAGCATGCGAGAAATTGATGCAGTTGTTGGTGAGTTTGGATTGCGGTACAAGAATCTCTGGCATGATCGAGCTCGAGCCAGCCGTGTTGTTGACGGCCGACATCGTCGGGAACAGGCCAATGAAGTTGTTGTTGTTTATCGAGATCGGCTCGCCCGTGCGGTAGTAGATCTTGCCGCTGACCATCCAGCCGCTGACCAAAATGTTCGCGATCGGGTTATGCGTCTTGAACGGCTCTTCATAGACGAAGTCAGCAGAGAAGTTCTTCCGGATGTCGTAATCCGCGTTGGAGTAGTTCAGGTTCTGCGCGGCCAGCGAAGGTGTCAACTGCTTGGTTACGTTGGCCTGCCCGAAGGTCTGGCCCAGGCCGCTGTTCGAAACATCATCCAGCGTGTGGCTCCAGGTGAAAGTGGCGTGGGCGGTCAGACCGTTCCCTTGGTGCGTGAACATCGCCATGCCGCCGTTGTAATTCGATCTCGCGTCGTTGGTGAAGGTGTTGATCTCGCTAAAGCTCTGGTTCGGAGGAGCAGCAGCGAGGTTGCCCAACGTAGCACAAGATCCAGACGCACATCCCACTCCCAACCATGATGCGGTAGGACTGGATGCCAGAGCGCTCGAGAAAATTCCCGTGCTGGCGTTGGCATAGGGATTCTGCATGATTTCGTTGTAGCCGTAGTTCCCGGCATAGGTCAGAGAAACACCGTCGCTCTTGCCGAGCTGGCGCTGAATCTGAATGCTGTATTCAACATACTGAGGCTCGTGGAAGGTCTGGGCAAAAACTGCGTTCAGGCTCGGCGGGCTGTATGGAACTGCGCTGGCCAGGTTATTCAGCGCAGTATTGATCGTCGTCGCCGATCCGCCAGAGCCGAATCCCGCTTGTACGGCCGTGTTTCCCGCGATCGCATTGCCGGGAGCGCTGCCGGTTCCACCGAGCGCGATGTTTCCGCCATAGATCGATTCCAGGTTGTAGTTCGGGAAGTTCTCAATCGGACCGTCAAGGAAGCCGGCAGGATAAAGATCGGCAAAGAGGCCGATGCCGCCGCGAATCCCGGTCTTGGCGTCCAGCTCATAGTTGAACCCTAAACGGGGCTGCACAACCATTTTCTCTGAGCCGTAGGGGTTCGTGTTCTGCGCGTTGATCAGGGAGTTGAAGGGAACCGTGGTCGTGCTCGCCGGCAGGCCATTATAGAGCGAGAAGCACTGCTTTCCGCAAGTCGGGTCGCCCGTGCGGTCAACGCGCACGCCCAGAGTGAGCTTCAGCTTGTTGAGCATCTGCCAGTCATCCTGGATATAAAGGCCCATGTTATACAGAGCGAGATGCGCTGTCGCTGACGAGTCAAACGCTTGCTGGTACTCGTTGCCGCCGGCAAAGACTTGGCAATTAGTGGAAATTATCGGGTTGTTATTTGCGTCTAGAGGACAGGGATTCGCAGACAGGGAGCCGGTCGCAAGATCGCCCAGACTGTACACGCCCATGAATCCGAAATCGACAATCTCTCGCGCGTCGTAGTCTGAGGCCAGATCGCGGCGGAAGTTCACGCCAAACTTGAAGTTGTGCTTGCCGTGAATCCAGCTCAGATCGTCTTCAATCTGGTACTGCGTGATGTTTCTGCCCTGTGGGAAGTAGTCCGGCACGCCCAGGTTGGTAAAGCCGGGCACTGAGGAGGTTCCGCTACCATCTGCGCCGATATTGAAATAGGCCCAGAAAGGCAGCGCGGCTTGCGCCTTCGCTGTGTCAGCGGGTCCAAAGTACGCCGTATACCAGTTGGCCGCTACAACAGCGGTGTTCACCACGTTCGAGGAAATGCTGTACGCGTCGTTGAACTGGCCTTCGTACTCAGGCTGAATCGAAACCGTATTGAAGGCTGGGTTCACGAGGTTTGTATTCGTAGGCTGGCTGCCGTGATCCATCTTGAAGCGGCCATAAACCTTGTGCTTTTCGCTGATGTTCCAGTCAATGCGCTGCGTAAACAACCACTCGATGTTGATGTTGTTGGCATTTGCATAGCCGTTCAGTGCGCAAGAGTCCGCGGTGCCCTCGGCTTTGTACGGGACGGCGCCAAAGTAATTTCCATCAACGGGGTTCGTCAGGCCTAGGAGCTGTCCGCACCCGCCTGTTGCCGATGCGTTGCCGTTGACGTCTATTGTGCCGGTTGGGACCGCAGTAGCTTTGGGGTAAACCGGGGAGGCATTGTACAGCCCGAACATCTGATTAAACGCAGCTAGTGTAGCGGCGCCGGGAGAGCCGGCTGTGTTGCCCTGGAGTGTCTTGATATTGGCGAGCGCGTAGTTCTCATACGCAGCGGTAGGCATTGAAACAGGTCCGCTCGCCGGAAGAACGTAGTGCAGGCCCTCGTAATCGGAGAAGAAGAAGAGCTTGTTCTTGATGATCGGGCCGCCGCCGTTCAGAGCCCACTCGTTGGAAACTGCGTGCGGGCGAGCCTGTCCGTAGGCTTGATTGAACCAGCCGTTGGCGTTCAGAACCGTGCCGTTGTAGTCATAAACAGCTTCGCCGTGGAACTGGTTTCCACCCGACTTGGTCGTATAGCTGATGATCGCGCCGGCTGCGCGGCCATACTGCGAGTTATATGCATTCTGAATAACGGTCGCGTCAGCCAGTTCGCCCTGGCCCAGTGTCAGGTTCGAGCTGCCGGAGTTGTTCAGGTTGAGGAATGGATCCTGATTATCAAAGCCGTTCAATACGAAAAGGTTTGAAATGCCCGGCAGGCCGTCAGAGCTGAAGTTTCCGCCTGCTCCGCCGCCGCCCGCATTCACCACCACGCCCGGCGCGGTGTATGCCACGGTGGTTACGTCACCACCAGGTGTGGGCAGCTTCGCGATCTGCTCTTCGCTGAAGGTCGAGGCCAAAGCAATGTTCTGTGTATCCACAAGCGGAAGGTCGCTCGTGTGAACTTCGACGATCGTGCTTGAACCCGTAGGTGTCACTGTGATATCGGCTGTCGCCGTGGTGCCCAGAATCACTGTGACCTGCGTGGTGTCGGACCTCATGTTCGATCCCGAGGCCGTCACTCTATATACACCTGGCCTCAACGATGGAATCGTGTAACGTCCGATGGAGTTCGTAGTCACTGACTGCTTGGCGCCCGTGGCCGTATCGACCAGGGTCACCGTCGCGTTCGTTACCACGGCGCCGCTGGCGTCGAGAACTACGCCGGCAAGTGCGCCTGTAGTGATTGATTGCGCTTGAGCGACTGGGACTGCGGTAATGGCCACTAAAGCGAATAGGGCCACCAGGCTCAACGCTAAGGTCAAATTCTGCAACCGGGTAAATCGCATTGACATCCTCCAAAACTCCGTTGTAAACAGAAGCCCACACAGGAACTTCTCGATTATCATGCTCGTACGCCAGCTTTTCTGTGGGATCTATAGAGTGATTCCCATGCAGGCGAGGCTGAGGTTGCTGATCTAGAAGCAGGTTGTGGGCCATACTGGAGGACTGAACCAAAGTAATTATTTGCTGTTGAAAATAAACAAGTTAGTTGCTCACACACAATTGTGTCCAACGTCACAATATATGAGAATACATAGAGTTTTGTACGATAATCCCAAAAATGGGCGTGGATTCCCCGTACGGGGTATATCGGCAGCAGAATCTGTCGCTACGACACATTCGATCCGAAACGCCCCGTCAAACGATTCTTCGTATTGAGATTTGCCCCAAAAACGTTACATCTGATGCGATCAAGTGTCTCCTTTCTGTTGAACGTCCTATCGGCTCGAACCGGCGCGCGTTCTAGTTGTCAATCCGGCACTCTCGGCAGAGCCTTTTGTCTGCAATCACGGGCACCCCGTAAGGCGCCCATGATCGCCGGTTGATGACGAAGTTTAGAAGTTGATCTTCAGCTGATACTCAATCACGCGTGCTACGCCTGTGCCGAAGACGCCGGAGCCGTTGCCTGCGCGCAGCGAGTCGCGGCTGGCCAGGGAGCTGTCAGTGCCGTTCGCCGCGCCGGGCGTCTGAGTATTAGCCATGTTACCGGCTTCGAGGTTTGTCGTCTGGTTATTGAAGTTAGACAAGTTGAAGAGGTTGAAGGCGCTGAAGCCCGGCTCCACCGTTGTTTCCGGCCCCAGCCAACGAATGTGGATCGGCCTCAATACAGTCAGGTCGAAGGTACGCAAACTGCCGTTCCCGACGTTGCCCGGAGGCGGCGGTGCGATAGTCCGGGTGACCGCGCCCAGCGCAGTGAGCTCCGCGGTGGTAAACAGCCCGTTGCTCACCAGTGTCTGGCCGGCCGGAGTCAGCTTCCCTGCTGATGTGAGATTGTAGTTGGCGATGACCTTGCCCAGATCGCTTGGCTTGATTGAACGCATGAAGGCGCCAGCCTTGTAGCCGGGCAGTATATCTCCAGTGCTGCCGTCTCCCGTGATATCTGAACTGAAGATTTCGCCAGGGCCAACGCCCGTAGCCGCCAATCCGGTCGACCCCTTGCCATTGTCCAGAAACAGGGTTTGAGGGAACGCCGAGTAGTAGTGACCAATGAAGCTTGTAGTGAATCCGCCAATCCACTCGAAGGTGCCGCCATAGGAGAGCATGTGCGTGCGGTCTGTGCCGGCAGGACCAACATAGCCCAGTGGGTTGTTGTTATCCACAGAGAGCGGAGAGAAGTTCTGGTCTGCGCCGCCCGAGCTGACGAACCTTGACAGCGTGTACGACACCTCGAATGCGGATTTCTTCAGGCCCGGCAACGGCACCCGTGCGCTCTGGCGCAGGTTGGTCTGCAACCCGTTGTAGACCGAACGGCCCAAGGGAAGGTTGAAGCGCATTTGTCCGAAAAGCGGGTTGAAGCCGGGGAAGGCCGCACCGGTATCCGGCGTCAGGCCGACGGCGGCAGCGGGATTGCCACCCAGACTTGAGTTACCCGAGTCCAGGCCGCCATCGAGATATGTTGTTACAGTCCCAACAGTAACCGTGTGAGCTTGTGCAAAATCAGAGAAAAGAACCCCAGGAGACGGGTGATAGTTTGCCAAATTTGGGTTTGGCTGGTAGAGGCCGGGGCAAGAGACGATTGCCAAATCGATGCTCGCACTGCCGCAAGAACTGAGCGTATCGCCAATTGCTTTCATGGCGGCCGCGGGCAAGCCGCTAACCGGATCTATTTCCAGCAGACTGGCATCGCCAACGTGATTCTTGTCGATCGCCTGCATGATATGTTCGCCCACGTTGCGTACATAGTCGGCGGAGAAGATACCGCCTCTCCACACTTCACGCTGCACTCCAATGTTCATCTGGACGGATCGGGGGGTGCGGAAGTTCGGCACGTACATCGCTTCGCCGTTGGGACCCTCTGACAAGGAGTTGGCCACATACGAGCTGTTAGCGGCCGCACCGGCTGCCTTGGTGTCGGCCTGGAAAGTCTTCGAAAGTTGGGCGAAGTAAGGCGCAGCAACACTGATCGGATCATTCCACAATGAGGCGAGTGTAGTCCCATCGCTGAACGTGGTGAAACTGGTGCCATCGGGCATGGGAACCGATTTGGTCCCGGAGGGCTCGTAGTCATCGCTAAAGAACAGGCCTGTCTTCAAGCGGGTAGGCCGGTCAAAGAGCACGTTGTTGAAGATGTTGTTCTCGTAGTACAGGCCCATGCCACCGCGAATGACGGTCTTGCCGTCTCCCTTGAGGTCATAGGCAATCCCGGCCTTCGGTCCCCAGCCGTCGTTCGGCTGACGAACTTTGGCGCCCAGGCCGGGTTCGAGCGCGTCAAGCAAGTTGCCGGTGGTGCAGGGCGATGCAGCGCCCCAAACGGCGACCGCATCGGAGCAGGGAATCGGCGCCAAATCAGAGTCGCTGCGGCCGGTGTCGCGCGAGTAGCGAATGCCGTAGTTCACCGTCAGCTTGGGGAAAACCTTCCATGTGTCGCCGAAATAGATGCCGAGGCGCCAGTCGGCCTGGCCTCCTGCCGGCGCGCCAAACGAGGCATGTTCCGTGTTGTAACCCTCGCCATTGCCCATGATGATATCTGAGGCCGGATAAGCGGTTGGATCGGGGCCTTGGTATCCCGGATCTGTGGCATATCCAGCATTAAAGTTGGCATCAACCTCTGGGGCAAACCCGAAGAAACTGGCGAACCCTCCACCCAGAATGCGGTTGATGCTCACGCCGAAGTTAAAAACATGGTTCCTGACATTCCAGCCGGCGTCATAGCGCAGCTGCTTGTCCGATTGATAGGTCTGCTGCGGCGCCAGGAGATTGGGGCCGGTGATCACGCTGTTGTTGAAGAGCTCAATGCCCAGGTTCGCAAGCGGGGTACCAGCGGATTCATCCGCGATCCCGTTGTGGAACTTCAGATAGCTGCCGCGGATACTGTGCGTCAGCCTGCCGGTAATAAAGTCCGCGCCGCCCGCGATGGCCGGCGTGTTGTCCTTGTTGCCGTAGCGCGAGTAGCCGTAGCCGAAGGTCGCGTCGTCCAGGTTGTCTTCGTACGCGATGCGGGCAAACATATGGATGTTCTTGGGCCCGTTATAGTCCGCTCTGGAGGCGTAGTAGTTGTCGCGGAAGGGCGCGTCGTACCCGCCGTCATAGGCGCTGAAAAGTGGCACCTGCTGAACCGCGTTGAACGCGTCCTGCTTGATGCGCTCCGCGCTGCCGAAGATAAATAGCTTGTCCTTGAAAATCGGCCCGCCGACGCGGCCGCCCATCTGGTTGCGCTGAAACGGATAGTTTATGCCACCTGGAGGCGGCGCGGCGCCGGAGCGCTCATCGCGGAAGAGGCCGAAGCCCTGTCCGTGGAACTGATTCGTGCCGGAGCGGGTGCTCACAGATACGGCGCCCGAGCTAGTCAGCTCGTTCGAGATGTCCAGGGAGGAACGGCTGATATTGAATTCCTCAATCGAGCCTTGGCTCACGTTCAGCGTGGTGGTGCCGACGGTCTCATCCGAGATGTCCTGGCCGTCCAGCATAATGCGCGCCGTGCGCCCGTTCACGCCGTTGAAGGAGATGGAGGAGTAACCCGCCTTGGTGGGATCGAAAGTTTCGCCGCTTTGCAACTGCACGCCCGGCTCCAGCTGGGAGAGATCCAGGAAGTTACGCCCGCCGATCGGCAGGGTATCGATCTGCTGCGCGGTCAGTACGCCCTCCACGGTGGACTGAACCGTATTGACCTGGAGAGCATCGGTACTCACTTCCACCGTCTCGGTCGCTGCGCCAATCTTCAGCTTCAGGTCGCCATTGGTAGTGATGCCGATTTGTACCGTCAATGTCGTCGTGGTCTTGGAAAACCCAGCGTCAGTGACTGTAACAAAATACTGGCCGGGGACCAGTGACGCGACACTGTAGAAGCCTGCTGAGTCTGTCACAAGTATCTTTTTCGCGCCCGTCGCCAAGCTGGTAATTGTGACTTGCGCTCCCGGTAGAATGCCGCCCTTCTGGTCGCTGATCGTGCCTTGGATGGCTCCGGCGCTGTTAGTCGCTTGCGCGTGGCAGACCTGTTGTAGCAGAGGGGTGGCGAGCAGCAATCCCAGAACTACCCCAATGCATAGCATTGCAGCATGAATCTGTCTAAATCGCATTGATCTCCTCCAGAAAATTCGGTTGTCATGAAGAAACCCGTTCGGGGGAAGTCCGAATTCGCCTCTTTTGTTGCGGTTCTGGGGCCAGTGTGCGTACTCGAACCCGGAGAGGCGAGGCACAACTTGCCGCCGATATCTGCAGGTTGGTTGCCAAACTTTAGGGGTTATATAGTTTTTTCGTAAATGATGAAAATAATATGCTTAGTCGTACAGTGTTGCGTGTGATCTATATTACAAAATATCGAAAATTGTATAACTTTGTACAAAAATCCCAAAAATGGACAGTTGCCCCGTATTTCCCACGTTCCCAAGGCACAAACTCTAGCTGCCCCCCAAGTTAACTGTGGGCGTCAAATTCGGCGCGTTGTCCTCATCCTCCAGCCCGGTGGCGTATTCTGCTCCCCATGAACCTTACCCTCGCGCATATCGGCGCGCGCCCCAGCGCGAAGGATGAATTCAACTCGCTCACCACCGTTTATCTGGACCGCTGCTCCGCCTTCGCTCATTGCAAGGCCGAGGCATTTCGCACCGAGCAGGCGCTTCTCGATTGGCTGCACCGTCAGGGGGGACGCACGCCCGCCGTTACCGTTTTGCTTGACAGCCGTGGCCGTCAGATGACCTCAGAAGTTTTCGCCGCATGGCTAGGCACGCGGCGCGACCAGGGTGCGCAGCAGATTGTTTTCGCCGTCGGGCCCGCCAGCGGATGGTCAGACGCCGCTCGAACGCAGGCGCAGTTGCTGCTTTCGTTCGGACCCATGACCATGGCCCACGCTCTTGCGCGCCTCGTAATGGCAGAGCAACTCTATCGCGCATTTACAATCCTCGCCGGCCACCCCTACCACTCAGGACACTAAACAGTGATCGGCGGACAGCAATCGGTTGTCAGTTCTTTGCCCAGCGTTGACAATGGACGCTGAGGGTCGGCGGCTGTTCACTGTCCACTGATCACTGTTCACTGACTATGACCGAATCGCGACAAGGACTAATCCTGATAAACACCGGCCCCGGCAAGGGCAAGACCACAGCCGCCATGGGCACGGCCCTGCGCGCCGTAGGCAACGGAATGCGCGTTCTGATGATTCAATTTCTCAAAGGCTCCTGGCACTACGGCGAACTCGACGCAGTGAAAGCCTTCGGTGATAACTTCGTGCTCAAGCAGATGGGCCGCGGCTTTGTGAAGGTCGGCGGAGCTGAGACCGATCCCGAGGATGTGCGCCTTGTCGAGGCCGCATGGGCCGAAGCACGAGACGCCATCTACTCCGGCAATTGGGATATGGTGGTGCTCGACGAAATCAACTACGCCATCGGCTTCGGCATGTTGGACCCGGCCGTTGTAGCTGACGCTCTGCGTCAGCGGCCGGAGATGGTTCATGTCATTCTCACCGGTCGCAACGCCCATCCCCTGCTGGTCGAGATCGCCGACACGGTCACCGAAATGCGCGAAATGAAGCACGCCTATCAAAAGGGAATTCTGGCCCAGCGCGGAATAGAATACTGACAGTAGTGCACCGTTCACTGACCACTGGCCACTGTTCACTGCCCACTGATAAGAGAGAGGTCGAATGTCCTGGTTCAAGCGTGAAAGTGGAGAGTACGAATCCGGTCCCGGCTCTCATCGAGCAGCAGGCGCGAGCGAAAAGCGTGTGCGCACCGAGGGTCTGTGGATCAAGTGCATTGGCTGCCGCGAGGTCATCTGGAAAGCGGATTTGCTCGCCAACCTCAACGTCTGCCCCAAATGCCAGCACCACTTCAAAATGGGCGCGCGTGAGCGCATCGATCTCCTTCTCGAGCCTGGATATGAGTTAGTGGACGGTGGCCTGCGCTCCACTGATCCGCTTGAATTCACCGACATAAAATCCTACAAATCCCGTCTGCGCGCCGCACAAGCGCAAACTGGCCTCGACGACGCCATCCTCAACGCGGTTGGTCAGCTCGGCCCGCATCAGGTAGTGCTCAGCGCCATGGAATATAGCTTCATCGGCGGCTCCATGGGCGCCGTGGTGGGCGAGACCATCGCCCGCGCCGTTGACCGCGCGCGCCTCACTCGCAAGCCGCTCATCATCGTGGCTGCTTCCGGCGGAGCGCGCATGATGGAGGGCGTGGTAAGCCTCATGCAACTGGCGAAAATCTCCACCGCTCTCGCGCAGTTGGACGACGCCAAAGTGCCATACATCTGCGTCCTCACCGACCCCACCACCGGCGGCGTCACCGCCAGCTTCGCCATGCTAGGCGATTTGAATATTGCCGAACCCGGCGCTCTGATTGGCTTCGCCGGCCCGCGCGTTATCGAGCAGACCATCCGCCAAAAGCTCCCCGAAGGTTTTCAGCGCTCCGAGTTTCTCCTCGAAAAAGGCTTCCTCGACGCCGTCGTCCATCGCCGCGAGTTAAAAGGCTACCTCATTCGCGCACTGCAGTTTTTACAGGCTCCCGCGGTCGCATAAGAGCCTGCCATCAGTTATCTCCACTTAGGAACCTGTTGAAAAACTCGATTTCGTGTCAGGGCACGACTTCACAGGCTGCGGTAAAACTAGCAGAACATATCTCAAGAAGCCGCTTTGTGTCAGGGCACGACTTTAGTCGTGCCGTAAATGCTGCAAAATCAGCGTGGCCTTTGGGCCCTGAGGGATGCTTTCTCAGGTCCGAGTTAGATTTTCAACAAGCTCTCGGAAACTCAGCGGCCCGGCAGTTATGCCGGGCCGTTACTGTCTTGTATATTTGCTTACTGATTTAAAAAGCTCGGCCCCACCGCAGGTGGTCAGATTCGCATCGGCATCAGCACATACCGGTACTTATACTCCGCATCGGGATCTTCAGGCCGCATCTGTCCAGCCGACTGCGAATCCTTGAACTCCAATCGCACCTCGCCCTCATTGCTCAGAGCTTTTAGGAAGTCCAGAATGTAGCCGGAGTTGAATCCCACGGCGATAGGATCGCTCGAGTAAGGCGTGTCGATGGTGTCTTCGCTCTCGCCGCTCTCGGCCGAATTAGAACTGATCTTCAGCTCGTTACTCTCCAGGCGCAGCCGAATGGCGCCAGAGCGCTCGTCGGCGAATTGCGCAACGCGCTGAATCGCCGCCGACAGTTCGCTCGACCGCACTACGGCAAACTTGGTGTTGTCCCGCGGCATCACTGCCTCGAAGTTCGGGAACTGTCCCGAGAGCTTGCGCGTGCTCAGCGTGCGATGGCCCACGCGGAAGAAGAGCGTGTGCTCATCATCGGCGAACTCGATCTTCTCGGCCTCGGAGACCGACAACAACTGCTGCAGCTCCTGCAGAGCCTTGCGCGGAATCAGAACGCGCTTCTCGCCGCTGATGCCTTCCAGAACTTCGTTGGGCTTCTCAACATAAGACAGCCGGTGGCCGTCCGTCGCGACCATGGCCAGCGACTCGGCCTTGATCACCAGTAGTGCACCATTAAGCGTATAGCGCGATTCTTCGTTCGAGATGGCAAAAATGGTGCGACTGATGAGCGTCTTCAGTGCGATTGAAGAAATGCTGGTAGCTGCGACTGTTGGAAATTCAGGAACCTGTGGGTAGTTGGCGCGCGCCATGCCGACCATCTTCGTATTCGAGCGCCCTGAGCGGATCTGCACCCAGTGGTTCTCTAGCAGCTTGATCGAGATGTCACCGTCCGGCAGCAACTTCACGTAGTCATAAAGCTTACGGGCGGGAATCGTGCATGCGCCCGCCTTCTTCACTTTAGCTTCGGTGCTGGTGCGGATCGCCTGGTCAAGGTCGGTCGCGGTAATGTTCAGCCGGTCATCGTCCGCCTCAATCAGGAAGTTTGACAAAATTGGAATAGTGGTCTTCCGCTCCACCACGCTTTGCGTCGCGGTAAGCTCCTTCACCAGGTCCTGACGGCTTACGGTAATTTCCATCACTGCCCCCGACGCCACCGGCTTCTCAACTTCACTTTCCACTTTCGGCATGAGCCCACCCTCACTTTGCAACTGGCGAAGAAAACCCCATCACAGCAGATTCAACACTGGCCACACTTTACAACACCTTGCCGCCCATCGGAAACCACTGTGCTTTCTTCTTCTTGATTGTATTCACCTTCGGGTTAACATGCGCGTGGAAAACAGGGGTACTTCTCTGGATTCCGGGGACTTGACGCTGTGCCCGTGTATTCCAGGAGACAAACGCGCCAGCCTGCCACCGGCATCGCCGTCCCACAGCAAGGATGAATCGCGATTCAGGCTATGCTGCCCGCCAACTCGCCAACCTGCCAACCCCGCGCAGCGGGGCCAACTCGCCGCAGTTGAATGAAAGTACCTCCCCGCCATCTTCCAGATTCCCCGGTTTGCAGAACGATGAGTATGCAGTTTCGTTTTTGGAGACGCCAAGGCGGTTCGAGCAGGTTGGGGATCGCGAAGCGACGGGTACTAGGAAAAAGGTAGAAGAATAAAGAAAAAAGATAGTAGTACCCGTCGTTCGACGAGGAAAAGTGGAAAGAAGGGTGAACTGGTTTCAAGAGAGGCGTTTGCGTCACGGCCAGGTTTTCTAAAACAGAGCTGTGCAAATGAGCGGATTTGGAAAACCCGTCAAAGGGCTGGCAGATCTGGCCCATGTTTCCCACTACTCCCACAGGCGACGGAAACAGGCCTGTGCAAACGCGTCGATTTGTGTGAAAAGCGCGTCCGCACCCGCGTAGGCCAATAGCTTCAACTGTACCTGCGATACACAGACGGGCCTTTTCGCAAGCGTCATCAGGTCAACACGGAATTCAGCGTAGCTCGGATTAAGTCGATCTTTTGGACAGGAACAACTTCGGAGTTTATCCGCAAATCGGTAGCGCCGACCTCCTGGTCGGCTGTCCTGTGGGTCTCCAGACCCACAAGGCACGTCTGGCGGCCAGAACGCTGGCCAAGAAACCAGCAAAATAATTCCCGTCAACGTCTGCCAAAAGACACAGCTTCCCGTTCCAGCACGAACCGTGAAAGATGAACCGCGTTTATCTGCGATTTCATCCCCACTGGTCATAAACTCACCAATTGAGGGCGTCTGAGATGGCCATAGATTTGGGTCGCCTGGAGCACGAACTACTTCAAATGTCGGCGGAAGAAGCGCCCGGTCGAGATTTTTGCGAGTCCATCTCGGAGTTGGCGCGAACGGGCCGCTTTGCGCAGTTGCGCGAGGTGTTGCCGGGAATCGTGTACGACGAACTGTGGGCTCGATACAGGCAGGACGCAGAGGCCTTTGTAACAGAGTGGCGTCTGCTGGCGCTGGAAATGCGACGGGGCTTCATTCAGCACGCGCGGCAGCGGCTCACTTCACTCACCAAGATGCAATACGCTGGATACGAAACGCCCACGCCTGCCTGGCAGGAAATTCAGCGCGCGCTTGACGCGCAACAGAACGATCTTTTGCGCACCGCATTTGCGCTCGAATTGCTCGAACTGGTCGAGCCGGCCGTCCAGCGCGCCACCCATCTCCGCGAGTGTGTCGTGGCAGCGCCCAGTTCAGAGGAGGCCGACCGCTACCTCGACGAAGCCACCCGCTGCTATTTCTTTGGCCTCTACACAGCCTGCGCGGTCATGTGCCGCTCGGTTCTCGAAGAGGCCATCAAGCAGAAGCTCCCCTCGTCGCTCAACAAGCAGATCTATTCGCGCTATCGGAAAACGGCTACGCTCGGCAACCTCTTGCATGAGATCAACAACAATCTGCAAATGACAGGCTTTGACGCGGACTTTCCGCGCGTCGCCAATCAGGTGAACGATATCGGCAGGAAAGCCGTCCATCAAGGCCTGCTCTCCGAAGATGAGGCCCGATCCTGCCTGCAAGACGCCCGCCAGGCCCTGCAACTCCTCCTTCGCGCATGATGCAGTCGAGCGTCGAACGAGACGCGGCTCTTATACTTAACTTTCCATGTCCTATTCAGCAGCCATCAATGAATTGAATGCCATGGCGCCGGAGCTGTACACGCGCCCCGGCCAGCCTCGGCGAAAATTCTCGCTTGACGAGGTTCGCATTCTGCTGTCTGCGCTTGGCGATCCGCATCGTCATATTCGCTCGCTCCTCATTGCCGGTACCAACGGCAAAGGCTCTACCGCCGCCACGCTGGCCTCGATTCTGACTGCCTCCGGTGTGCGCGCCGGTCTCTACACCTCACCGCACCTCGAGCGTGTCAACGAGCGCGTCCGCATCGATCTCACGGAGATTGCCGACGATGCATTTGCCCGGCTCTACTTCCGCGTTCACGATGTAGCGCAGAAGCTGGTGTCCGAAGGCCGCCTGCCGCAGCATCCGAGCTTCTTTGAAATATTGACCGCCCAGGCGCTCGTCTACTTTGCCGAAGAAAAAGTCGAGTTGGCAGTGCTCGAAGTCGGTATGGGCGGGCGGCTTGACGCGACCAACGTCGTCGATCCGCTGCTCTCCATCATTACCGACATCTCGCTCGACCACACGGAATGGCTCGGCTCCACCATCACCGCCATCACGCGCGAGAAAGCCGGCATCCTGCGCCGCAACGGCACGCTGATTACGTTGCCCCAACACCCAGAGGCCAATCAGGTGCTGGGTGAAGCGATAAACGAACTTAACCTCCGTCGAGTAGAGGCGGAGGCCTACGTGCCGCCAAAGGGTGCGGACACAGCAGCCTCCTACTCTGTCGAATTAATGGGCGCGACGGTCAAGGTTGCCTCTCCGCTCCCGGGCGCTCACCAGCACCGGAATGTTGCTCTCGCCATCGCGGCAGCGGTCGAGTTAGCTTCCGCGCATGGCTTTCCTATCACCCCGGCATCCATCGCCCAGGGGATTCAACAGACGCGTTGGCCCGGCCGGATCGAGCGATTCGAATCGGGCGGCGTGCACTGGATTCTCGACGTGGCGCACAATGCGGCCGGAACCTGGGCTCTTCGCTCAGGCCTTTCCGGATTGCTCAGCGAAAACCATCCGCGTCTTCTTGTCTTCAGTTGCTTGCGCGACAAGCCCCTTGCCGAGATGGCGCAAATCCTCTTTCCACTCTTCGACCAGGTGATTTTCGCGCCCATCCATTCAGCGAGGGCCACGCCGACGGAGGAGATGGAAGCTGCGGCTCGCACAACGGCAACTTCAACCCTCAGCGCCGGCTCAGTTCGCGAAGCCCTCCAGTTGGCTAGCGAGCATGGTCACGGCGGTACAGTTGTAGTCTCCGGCTCGGTTTATCTTGTGGGCGAGGTGCGTTCGCTGCTTCTCTCTGGAGGTATCATATAGTGAGACAGCGTCCTAATCCACTCCCGCGATTCTATCGCTGGCGCACAAACCTCCTCCAAACACCTCTCTTCGCCATCATCACAGCAGCCTTCGGAAGTCTGGCTTTACTGGTTTCTGTTGTGGACAAGAAAGGCAATGCGCAGCATAGGATAGCTCGAATCTGGGCGCGAGCCTGTGTTTGGGCGTCAGCCTGCAGGCTCACGTTGACCGGCGCTGAAAACATGCGAAAGTTTCCCGTCGCCGTCTACGCCTGCAACCACACTTCCTACATGGACGTGCCGGTAATCTTCGCGGCGCTGCCCTTCCAGTTTCGCATTCTTGCGCGCAAGCAACTGTGGCCTATCCCATTCATAGGATGGTACTTAAATCGTTCAGGACAAATGCCGATTGATACCGCGAACCCCCACGCCACACTCTCCAGTCTCGGCGCGGGAGCCAGGGCGCTGCGCTCCGGTATGCCTTTGTTCGTCTTCCCCGAAGGCGGACGAACACCTGACGGAAAGTTGAAGCCATTTCTCTCCGGAGCAGCTTATCTCGCCGTTCGCGCACAGGTGCCGTTGGTGCCTCTCGCGCTCGGCGGAGTCTTCGAGTTGCTGCCGATGCACACCCACCACTTTTACCCCGGCGACCTCACTCTGAAGATCGGCGAGCCAATTGAAACCGTGGGAATGACCATACGTCAAACAGACGAACTGACGGCGCGGCTGCGCGACGCGATCCAGGAATTGTTGAACCAGCCTGTGCACGTATCGGATCGGGGCCGCGTCTAAAGATATTGCGTTTGTAGATACGCGGGTTTGACCCAGGAGCCAAGCCTGCCTATCGCTTTTTCGCCGGACACCGTACACTGTTTCTGCCATGTGCATCCATGTCGCAATAGCCGAGCCTACGGGCGCCGATCCAGCTTACAATCAGCTGTCGTTGCCACCCTATTTAGCTGCCCTCCGTTCGGCCGGGGCTACACCCGTCATCGTCCCACTGCACGAGCGGCCTGATCGCGTGGCCAGGTTGCTTGCCGGGGTGCAGGGAGTTCTTTTGCCCGGCAGCAGGTTTGATGTGGACCCGCAACGGTATGGCGAGGATCCGATCCCTGAGTGCGGTCAGTCTGATCCCGCCCGAACGGCCGTCGACGAGCTTTTACTTCAGGACGCCTTCAACCTGCACAAGCCCATTCTCGCTATCTGCCACGGAGTGCAGACGTTGAACGTATGGCTGAACGGGTCTCTGATTCAGGACTTGAGAACCACTGTCAATCATCGCCCAGGCCGGGACGTGGTTGAGGCCCATCCGGTGCGTATTGCTCCTGAATCGCGCCTGGCCGGCCTTGTTCCTCGCGGGCTTGCCGCAGACCCCCGGGTCAACTCCAGCCACCACCAGGCGGTTCATGTCACCGGCGATGGCCTGTTGGTCAGCGCAGTTTCGCCAGCCGATGGGGTGGTTGAGGCAGTCGAATTGGACTCAAGCGAGCATTTTGTTTTGGGAGTGCAGTGGCATCCCGAGCGGACCTACACCGAGAATGCTTTCTCGCGCGCCATCTTCGCCGCGTTTGTGCAGGCAGCTGCGGTTTGGGAGCCGCGGCAGATTGAAGAGTCGACCACGCCGGCATGAGTGAGAGTTCAAGTCCTCCCGGAATCCGGCTCAACGTTCTCCTCGCAAAAGCTAGCCTGGCTCCGGTCGACGCGGCTCTCTCCACGCGCTTCGAAGACTATCTCTCGCTACTGCTTCGTTGGAATGCGCGCGTCAATCTGACAGCCATTCGCGACGAGGAAGGCATTGTCTCGCGCCACTTTGTCGAATCGATTGCGTGTGCCCGGGCCCTGCCAACTGGAATTGCCGCACTGCTGGATTTCGGATCCGGCGCAGGTTTTCCCGGAATCCCTATAGCTCTCTGCCGGCCAGAGATTGCCGTCACCTTGGCCGAATCGCAGGGCAAGAAGGCTGCCTTTCTCAGCGAAGCTGTTCGAGTGCTTGGAGTCTCCGCAACTGTCCACTCCGGCCGTGCGGAAGCACTTTCGGCTGTCTTTGACTGCGTGACTCTCCGCGCCGTGGACAAGATGGCGCTTGCCGTTCAGGCAGCATCAATGCTGGTCCGTCCCGGCGGCTGGCTTGCGCTGATGACCACCGCCGCCGACCTTTCCACCCTCCAGGATGCAGCAGGAGCAGAGTTTAAGTGGAGCAAGTCGCTGCCGCTGCCCGGCAGCGATGACCGGCTGCTTGCGCTGGGAGAGCGTGAGAGCGGGACCAATCGGCGCTAGAGAGTCACGCTCTCGATCGGTCGTCGTGGGCTGGGCCGTGCTGGCCATGTCGGATAACCCATGTAGAAAACGAAGTTTGGCTGCCAGGCATCGTCCCCGAGAATTCCTCCGAGCAGGCGAGCACGCAGAGGCTCTTTTCCGAGCGCCCGCTCGTGGTCGATCATCTCCACTGCCTCATTGCAGGGTCGTCCAGCCACGCCATTAGCAGTAGCCAGTAAACGCGCGCGCTGCCAGATTCGTTCCGTGCGCAGGCTGTCTTCCCGGTCATAGTGATCCCGTACGGCAAGAATGCCGATCAAGGGCGCACTCAACATCAGCTCCGAATATGCGTTCTTTAAGGCATGCGACTCAGCCCATTTCAACATTCACAAAGGCATCATCTTGGCAATGCCAGTCGCGATGGGAGGCAATCCGGCAGAGTCAATCGGAAGGCCGTCGCGGTACTTCTGCACCGCGCTCCAGCGAGTCCGAAACCATCGCCTGCTGCCGCGATCAACCTTCGGGTCGGAATAGATTTCAGTGTTTGCCGCGGAGCTGATATCCACAATCCTTCTACGGTCTGATTCTGCCGTGAACAGGAAGATCCGCACGCCAGAATCATTGCCGGCTAAGCCGCCTAACGTGTCGAGGAACTGCGGCGCCAGAGGACTGTGGGGCAGAAATGCGCTCCGGTTTGTGTGGCGTCGGGGGATGGCATCGTAGAGTTCAGACTGCTCGCGCTCGCCTGGCACAAGGTCAATACGTGCCAGGAGCTGTGGTGCATTGTCAGTAGGGATCGGCCTCAGCTTTCCCGGAAACACTGTCGCGGCGGCCTTATATTCGTTAGCTGCCGCAGCCAGCATCAGATTTTCCAGGGCGCAGCCGATTCCGATGTGTTCTTTGCGAAGATAAGGATCGAGCGCCCCGACATTTCTTCCGGTGTCGAGGTACAGCTCAATCGACTAGCTAGTAACTCTAAAGAGCCAAGGCTGTGTATTGTGCGGGCTGGCTGCCAGAATTGCAGCCCTTACCAGCGCGAGAGGTCCAGGGGTTGAATCTTTGCGCCAGTCGTTCCAAGGTTCGAAAGCTGGGCCCTTGCCGGCGCTAAAGACGCCTTGATCGCAGGCACGCCAGACACCGCCACCAACGGCGAGGACGGTAACCGCTCCCGCACTCTTCACGAACAATCTTCGCCGCATAGAGCACCTCTCAACGGAATTCTGTCGCTCGAAGGCGCAGATACAATCTAGCACCGAGGGGGTCGAGCAATTGGTTTTGGCATCTGGGCGAAGGGCGACTTTGATGCCCTACCGAAGGGGAGGCGAAGGCGACAAATCATTGATCTGCAATGCAAATTGTTCCACGTGGAACACTCTCGCGAGGTAGCCAAAACTCAAATTGTTCCACGTGGAACACTCTCCTCCGTTGGCCCGGAATGGTAGCAGTTTCAAGTTGGAAACCAGCGAAGCTCTCTCGATTCTCAGCTCGAAATTCTCCGGAAATCGCAGAAGTTTTCCACCGATCCGCCATTTCGGCGCACTACTTTTGGTCGCTCTACAAACTGTGTCGAAACCCTTCCACCGCAAGGGCCTGCCAGATTTTAGCCTCTCCCGGTCCAGAAGGCTTTCCACAGGTTGGCGCAGTTCTCCACAGCGCAAACGCCTATCCCCGAACAGCCCTGCCCTTTAGTCTGGATTGCCATGGGTAAGATTCTCGGACTTGTGAACCAAAAGGGCGGAGTCGGCAAGACCACCACTGCCATCAATCTGGCTGCCTGCCTGGCAATCGAGGGCCTCAAAGTCCTCCTCGTCGACTGTGACCCCCAGGCAAATTGCTCCTCCGGCCTCGGATTTCAGCGCGACGACAATCGCCATTCGATGTATGACGTGCTGATGGGTGACGTTCCAGCCTCGCAGGTCATTCTGCCCACGGAGATCGATCTGCTCTCTATCCTGCCAGGATCGAAGAACCTCACCGGCGCCAATATTGAGTTGGCCGGCGCAGAGGACCGTGCCCTTCGCCTCCGGCGTGCGCTCGGACCTATTCAGTGCAACTTCGATTTAGTCATTCTGGACTGTCCGCCGGCGCTTGACCTGCTTACGCTCAATGTCCTGGCCGCGTCCGACACGCTGATTGTGCCCATGCAGGCCGAGTATTTCGCCCTGGAAGGCATTTCAGAACTAATTTCCACCCTTGAGCGGGTCCGCGCTGCTTACAACCCCACGCTGACCATTGAGGGTGTTCTGTTGACCATGTACGACAATCGCAACAATCTGGCCCAGCAAGTGACGGATACGCTGCGTGAGTACTTCAAAGATCGACTCTTCCGCACTGTGATTCCGCGCAACGTGCGGCTCGCCGAAGCGCCAAGTCATGGCAAGCCTGTTGCGCTCTACGATCCCCGTTCCCGCGGCACTGAGGCCTACTTCGAGATGGCTGGCGAGTATTTGGCACGCAACGGCATCCAGATCCCGCGCAAAGAAGACCAAACTCATGTCGAGCCGGAGGCGGGTGTCCGCTTCTTGCCACACTCCTGAGTCTTGCGTCTTCACAGTCCGCAGTGCACGAGCTTAAATCCATGAAAGCAAAGCTGAGAATCCCGGCAGTTTCCCCGGAATAAAGGACCAAGAACTATGACCATTGCTGCTCCCGACCCTAAACGCCGCGCTCTGGGCAAAGGGCTGGACTCCCTGTTACCCCGCGTCCCCGCAGCCTCCACTCCAACCGCTGTTGAGCATGAGGGAGGCAAGCCGCTCGAGATTCCTCTCGAACAAATTGATCGCAACCCATTCCAGACTCGCTCCCAGATGAATGAGGAGCAGTTGGGTGAGCTGGCTGCCTCCATCACTTCAAACGGGGTCGTGCAACCGGTGCTGGTGCGACCGCTGGCCAACGGCCGTTTCCAACTCATCGCCGGTGAGCGGCGCTGGCGTGCCTCGGAGCTGGCCGGCAAGAAGACGATTCCTGCGATTCTGCGCCAGGTCTCTGACGAGCAGGCGATGGAGATCACCATCGTTGAAAACCTGCAGCGCACCGATCTGAACCCGATGGAGCAGTCGCGGGCGTTCGAGCGGCTTGCGCGCGAGTTCCACATGACCCAGGAGCAGATGGCGATACGCACCGGCAAGGACCGCGCAACAGTAGCTAACTTCTTGAGATTGTTGAAGTTACCTGAATCTGTTCAGACGCGCGTGGAATCGGGCGAGTTGACTTACGGGCACGCACGAGCGCTTCTGGCCTTTGAGCACGCGGAAGAGATGGAGGTAGCTGCGAGACGGGTAGTTTCGAACTCGCTTTCTGTTCGCCAGACAGAGAGTTATGTCGCGGGACTGCTGCACCCTGAACGCGGCGTCAAAAAGGAACCGAAACCCGACATCTCCATCGACCCCAATGTGCGCGAAGTGCAAGAGAGGCTGCAGCGCGCCCTTGGATTGAAGGTCCACATCGACGACCACAACGGCCACGGCAGAGTCATCATCGAATACGGGCACCTGGAAGACTTTGATGGGCTGCTGGAAACGCTGGCAGGAGAGTGAAAAGGCAGGGAATAGGGAATTAAGGAGTAGACTGACTCGCGTACTGAATATTGTGAGCTAGAGAGTGAGTTAAACCATTACATCTGACTAGCTAACTCCACGCTTGTAGAGTTACAAACTCGTGAGTCGGTTGGTAACGGGCGATGAGCTGCGCGGCGGCGGCGATAGATGGGGCGCGGTTGGCGGTGGGGTCCAGGTGGTTGCCGTCGTGAAGCACGATATTGGCTGCGCGGCCGCTGCGCGTCAGAGAGTCGACTTTGCGTATCAGTTGCCGGGCGATGGCGTCGGGTGAAGGATTTTTCCAGTCGGAGGTCATGGCGTTCCAAAGGACGGGAATCAGACCGAGCCGTCGTGCGATGCGCAACGTCTCAGGACGTCGCGCTCCAAATGGAGGACGAAAGAAGCGGACTGAAGAGCCCGTAATCTGCTCGAGCGTCTGGCTGGTGCGAGAGAGCTGCTCTTCGATGCGGCTGGCCGACGTTAGAGCGAGATTGAGATGGCTCCAGGAGTGGTTGCCGATCTGATGCCCTGCAGCTACAATCTGCCTGACCAGGGCCGGCTCAGCCTCAGCGTAACGGCCGACGAGAAAAAAAGTGGCATGCACTTTGCGACGGGCTAGAATCTCGAGCAAGTGAGGAGTCCAAGCGGGATTGGGACCGTCGTCGAAGGTGAGCGCAAGTTCGCCAGGGCGTGGCGGCGCAATCAGCGTTGGCCCGAAGAGATGCGACGCGGGCCACATCGCTGCATAGGCCAGCCCACCCGCGGCCAGGCCCAATCCGGCGGCTGTGCCGAGCCCCGCAGAAATTCCCATGGAAAATGGAGATAACATCCTGCTTCTCAGTGTGACTCGCTGAGGGTGAGGACCGCAAGGTGAAAGGCATGAACGACGCGCATTATGAAGCGCCTTTGATAAAGGCGGCGAGTTAGAGCGCATTCACTGACTCTGTGCGCGGGGATTGTGCTCTCCCACCCATTCCGCAAGAAAACGCGGAATGCATGGGGCACCCATGTTCTGCGCCGCTCGCGAAACTGTCCCGATTGCCGCTCTGCGATTCTGCTTGACATGGACTTCCCGTCCACAGCAACATCGACAGCGCGAACCTGGTTCGGGATGGAGGACCTTCAATGCATCACCTGCCCTTCAATCACATGGCAATACTGGTTGCTGCGTTGTATCAATGGATTCTGGGCGCGCTGTGGTATTCGTTGTTTTTTGCCAAGCCGTGGATGGCCCTGACGGGCCACCAGAAAGGCTCGCGGCCCAAGGCAGCGGCCATTGGAATGTTCTCGTCGTTCATCGGCGGGCTGATCTTGTCGTTGATCCTGGCGCATGTGGTGATCTGGTCAGGCGCGGCGACCATGCGAACGACGGGCGCCAGCGAGGCCTTTGGCTGCGGCGCTTTCATCGGGTTTATCTGCTGGCTGGGCTTCATTGCAACACCACTGTTCGCGGAGACGATATACGAACAGCGCCCGTTCAAACTATTAGCGATCAACCTGGGTTATTGGCTGATAGCGCTGACGGTGAGCGGCGCCTTGCTGGCTGTCTGGCAATGAGATTTGCGGCTCACTCTGCCGCTACAATCCAGGTATGAGCAAAAACGTGATTGCGACATCATTGGCTCCTGCCGCCATCGGCCCATATTCTCAGGCCGTGCGTGCGGGAAATCTTGTCTTCACAGCCGGCCAGATTGCGCTGGACCCGGTTACGCAGCAGGTCGTTGCTGGCGGCATCACCGAGCAGACTACGCGCGTGCTGGAGAATCTGAAGGCGATTCTGGAAGCAGCGGGAACGAGCCTCGCAAAAGCGGTCAAGACGACTGTCTTTCTCAAAAACTTTAACGATTTTGCGGCCATGAACGCGGTTTACGGAAAGTATCTGGGCCCGGAAGGCGTTGCACCGCCCGCGCGGAGCACTGTGGAGGTCTCCCGCTTGCCCAAGGATGTGCTGGTGGAGATTGAAGTGGTGGCGGAGGTCTGAAGTTCTGCTTCGTTCAAGTGGCTGAGCGCATCCAACGGGCACTGAGAGCCGAGGAGGCACGCCATGAGCGAAGCCGGCAACCCGAGCGAGACGCGCGAACCCATTGCACACACAGAAGCCGAGTGGCGCGCGCGGCTCACGCCGGAGCAGTACCGAGTGCTGCGCGAAAAAGGGACTGAGCGGCCATTCACGGGCATCCTCACGGAGAACCACGAGACAGGCAACTACCATTGCGCGGGATGCGGGGCTCTGCTGTTTCTGAGCGGGGCGAAGTTCGACTCCGGCTGCGGCTGGCCCAGCTTCATGCTGCCTGCGGAGTCGAAGGCCGTCGCCGAGCATGAAGATAAAAGCCTGGGAATGCGGCGAATCGAGGTCACATGCGCCCGTTGTGGCGGGCATCTTGGCCATGTCTTTCCCGATGGTCCCCGGCCAACAGGGCTGCGCTACTGCATCAACTCTGCTTCACTCACATTTGAGCGGGCGAAGTGAGACTGCGGCGCGCAGGGATAACTAAATGGTAACTTCCGGGTGGACGGTGATTCGCCCGCAAAGCGGAGACCGGTGCTCGGTCGCTGATAAAGCGTACTGGGCGTGTGCTAACTTCTATTCCGAGCCACAAAATGTCCGATCTCCATGGATATCAAATGACAGACGCCCATGAAATTACCCTTGAGGCTAAGATATTTGCCTTTCTTTTCAAGAGCATCGAAGCAAAACATCGCGGAAGCCTCCCCGCAGCCGACAAGTTGATTGAGATTGCGCTTCGACTTGCGGACGGGATGCCAGCAGCCGAAGCGGATGGATTTCGTGCGCTCGGCCTTTGTTCACGTGCGCTCCTTCGGAAGAAAGAGGACCGACCGGACGACGCGGCGAGGGAGCGCGAAAAGGCGATAGCGCTGGTCGACCGGTTATCGATATCCGAACTCGCGCGAAAGGAGCCTTTTCCCGAGTTAATGTCAGCGCTGCTGATGGACTTGCATGAATATCGGCGAGCAATTCCCTTCTGCGAGAGGGCGGTTCAACACACGGTGGAAGCGAATGAACCCCTCGGAGTCGCGGAGATGCTTTCTCGCCAAAGCCGATGCTACTCATATTGCGGCTTGAGGGATCAAGCTGCGATCCCGTTGCGAGCTGCGCTGAAAATACTTCGCAAGTATCCCGAGGAGCCGAGTCTCCCCGGCGTCCTCATCGGATTGGGCAATGCGTTACGGAAGCGTTTCCCTGATGAGGCAGAGGAACTGTACAAAGAGACAGCTCAAATCTACCTAGCAAAGGCTCATTTGGAGTCAGCAAGTGCGGCCTGGGTCAACCTCGGCGTCCTCTGTTCCGAACAAGGACGCAACTCTGAAGCATTGAGTTACTACCAGAAGGCGCTGGAGGTCCGGGAAAAGTCGCCCGGCACTTCGCAGGTCGGAGTTGCGATGCTCCTAAACAATATCGCGAACTGTCGCCGGCGTTCACGCGATTTTGAGAAAGCGATGCGGCTGATAGACCGGGCGATCGAAATGCTTAATTCGGAGGATACCCCAAAGATCGCATCTGCATACGGATCTAAGGGCCAAATCTTCCACGACGCAGGGAATGATGCTGAAGCTGTGGAATGGCTGCAAAGAAGCTATGCGGAGCGCCAGAAGCAGCCAAGCCCTGACTACGAGTTAATTATTGAGAATCTTGGATACGAAATCACCTCTCTTAAGCGACTGGGAAGAAATGAGAACGCCGCAGAGACGGAAGCCAGAATGAATATCGCGAAAGAAGCAATGATGGCCGTTTCCAATGCGACTGTCGACGTCAGCACATTAACGGCCGAACCTGCCGGAGCGGTGCTAATTGAGTTGGCATTCGGCCCACGTTCAAGAGGAAAATACGGCACACGCGATGCAGAGGCAGTGCAAGAGCAGATATTCGCGATTCTCTCAGTAGCAAAACTCGGGGAGTCGGGCGGCCGTGTGGCAACTCCGGAGAGCATCACTCTCATATTCTATGGTGAGCATGCGCAGGCAATGTTCGAGGCAATCGAGCAATTCCTGTCGGATCACCTCATCTTTGCGGGTGCAGTTGTGTCAATCCGGCAGGGCAAGAGCGTTAGCCAGATCGTGATTCCAACAATCCTAAACTAAGCATCCTAAGCTGCATGCATGCGCTTATATCCCACTTCGGATCAAAATGGCGGGAAGAGCGAGCCTGAGGTGGATGGCATGGTGGCCAGTCGGGCGCGGCGACGCGGCGGCGTAGGCTCAGGCGTGGCGAGCATGTTGGCGATCTCGCGAAGTTCCGCGCGCGCATGAGCGATGGTCGAAGCGACTTCATCCGTCTGGGCGGAGATAGGATGGGTTTCGCCAACGAGAGCGAGCGGTAAGCGAGATTGAGGATCGGGCTGCGGTTCGGGCTGAGGACTATGCTGGCGACGGCTTTGCTCGAGGGCCTGGCGTGCGCCAGAGAGCGTATAGCCTTCGGAGTGGACAAGGTGCTTGATCTTCAAGGCCAACTCGACATCATGACGCCGATAGAGCCGCTGGCCGGTCCCGCTCTTGTTCGGTTTGAGCTGCGGAAACTGCGT
Source organism: Occallatibacter sp. (assembly GCA_049520075.1). Classification (GTDB taxonomy): domain Bacteria; phylum Acidobacteriota; class Terriglobia; order Terriglobales; family Acidobacteriaceae; genus Telmatobacter. The sequence goes on from JBEKQD010000003.1 coordinate 48,280, forward strand.
CTCCCAAAAACGCAGGACATACGTTTCAACTTTGCAGATACGGGCCACATCGCCAATCTTGAAGTAGAGGCGGTCGGGGATTGCGGGTGAATCGGGGGCGCGATTCGTCGGCAACTGCATAGCCATAGAAAAGACGAGGAGGGTACCGCAACTGTGGAAAAGACCCTGCTCTAGAGGCAGTATAGTCTACAATCTGTCCGCTTTGCGAACCCAATATCGGGCAAGTGGCTGCGGATTGTTAGAGAAGGCGGCCAAGCGCAGACCCGGGTCGATGAGAAATCCGTCTTGGTCCGCGGCTACTTAACTTGCCTTCTCAGGGCGGTTGATGGAAGCGCGTGCGATGGAATTGGGCGGCGCCGCTCGCAAATATTGAGGCGGCCAACTGGCGGGCTCAGCGAGAACGGATGCGGCATGGAGCGGCCAGTATGGATCGCGAAGCAATTCACGGCCGAGCAAAACTAGATCGGCTTCGCCTTGAGCAACGATGGTATCCGCCTGCACGGGGTCAGTAATGAGGCCGACGGCAGCGGTGGGGATGCCTGCTTCGCGACGGATTCTGGCTGCAAACTCAACCTGAAATCCGGGAACAGCGGGGATCTGGGCGTTGGGAACCTGGCCACCAGAGGAAACGTCGACCAGATCAACTCCGTGCTCGCGGAAGAGCTTAGAGAGTTGGACCGATTCGTCAACGGACCAGCCGCCGGAAACCCAATCAGTCGCTGAAATGCGAACAAACAGCGGTAAGTGAGCGGGCCATTGCTCGCGGACGGCATCCACCACTTGCAGGGCGAGGCGAGCGCGATTTTCGAAGCTGCCGCCGTAAGAATCGGTGCGCTGATTGGCAAGCGGAGACAAGAATTGGTGCAGCAAATAACCGTGCGCTGCGTGAATCTCGACTGCATCGAAGCCGGCTTTGAGTGCGCGTTGGGCGGCCTGGGCAAAGGCATCGATTATGGCCGTGATGCCGGCGTCATCGAGAGCCTGCGGCAAAGCGTAGCCGGACGCAAAAGGTACAGCGCTGGGCGCGACCACTTGCCAGGCGCCCTCTGCGGTAGAAAGCGGACCTGATCCCGCAAAGGGAATTTTGGTGCTGGCCTTGCGTCCGGCGTGAGCCAGTTGGATTGCGGCGCGCGCGCCTTGCGAGTGAATGAACTGAACAATGCGCTCGAGGGCTGGAATATGGGCGTCGCTCCAGATCCCAAGGTCGCCGGGAGAGATGCGACCATCAGGAACCACAGCTGCGGCTTCGAGAATGACCAAGCCAGCGCCACCCTGTGCACGGCTGCCGAGATGGACAAGGTGCCAATCATTAGCGAAGCCATCCTGTGAGGAGTATTGGCACATGGGAGTGACGCCAATGCGATTTGGGAAGGTGACTGAGCGAAGTTGAAGAGGAGAAAAAAGCGGATGGCTCATAACTGTATGGATGCGCTCGATGAGGGCGGGATTCAGAGCGAATTGTCTTGGGCTCGGTGGAATCCCAGGTGCCCAAAAGCGAGGCACCTGGGGCACCCGCTGATGCGGGGCGGGATTCACGGCGAACTATTTTGAGTTGTTAGCGTCGAGAACCATTTGCGTCACGCGATCTGTCCAGAGAGCTTCATCGTCGGTGCAAGCGAGAGGCGCGCCGTCGAGGATGGCAGAGACGAAGTTTTCAATGCACGGGGAATGCGCGTTGGAGTGAGAGGGGAGCGACTCCTGCACGTCGCCAATGCGGAGAAGCGGGCCGCTGAGAGGATCAAGATTTATCTCGCCATCGGTTCCGATTACGCGGAACTGATCCCGATCAACGTGCGAATTCCAGCGCACATCTACAGTGGCATGGACGCCGCGCTCGTATTGGATGAGAACAGTGGCCGCATCTTCGACAGGCATGGAATGAACGGCGTTAGAGAGAAAACCGGAGGAGCGTTGTGGCTCGCCGAAGAGGAAATTCAGAGCATCGATGCGATGGCAGGCAATGTCGAAAAGTGGGCCGCCTCCGGCCATTGCGGGATCGAAGAGCCAGTTTCTGGTCCAATTCGGGTCGTCGTTTTTCAGCCATCCGTGACAATTTGCTTCGGCAAAAACGGGCTGGCCGATGGCACCCTCGGCGATGAGCTGACGGGCGCGAATGAGCTTGGGAAAAAGCCTGCGGTAGTAGGCGACCGAGAAGAGCCGCTGGTGAGCGCGCGCGGCGGCAACCATGGACTGCGCATCGGCAAGGTCTAGCGCTGTGGGTTTTTCGCAAAGGACGTGCTTGCCGGCAGAAAGGCACGCAATGGTTTGAGGCGCATGGAGAAAGACCGGCGAGGCAACATAGACGGCGTCAATAGGCGTGGTAAGAAGCGCAACTTCGAGATTGGTGAAGACCTCGACGCCGGGATATGCCGCGGCCTTTTGCGGATCGCGAGTGAGCAACGCCTGCAAGCGGCTGCGCGGCTCGGCGAGAATGGCAGGAATGATGCGACGGCGCGCGATGTCGCCAATTCCGATGACAAGCCAGCGAATCATGACTTGATTAGCGTAAACGATTGGGGTCGGTTCCCAGGTCCCAAAATCGGGACCTGGGGCACCCGCATTTTCCGCCCCGATAAAGATTCCTCTTTCGGTTATTGCTTTTTGAGAACGGCGGAGTCTTTTTCGTCGGAGAGAATAGTGGACTCAAGCAGGCGGAAGTCAGCGGCTTTGGTGGGAGGAATCTCGACCTGGCGAACGACGTATTCGCGTTCGTAGTGGAGAAGGTTGCCCTTGGCCGTGGTCGCAGAATGGTAACTGGCAAAGCCTACGTCGATGCTGACGGAATCTGGAGTCTCATCGACCACGTAGCCCGGAGGGATGGTGATGTCGTAGCTGTCGCGCCAGCGGCCGGGGTGTCCGACCTCGATGGAGTAGGCCCGAGGTTTTCCTTCCATTACTTCGGGGACAGCGTGAATGTAGCTGCCCAAAACGCGCGGGCGGAGCAACAGGAGCGGGCCGGAAACATGGGCGTAACCTGCCGCGGTAAGGTGCAGATCGAGTGACAACGGTTTGTCGAGTTCGCCAGTCTGATGGAATTCAAAACCTTTGAAGGTAAGGTCGGGCAAATCGGAGCCGAGGCTCTTTTCAAGTGATTCGCGGATCTCCTTGGAATCTCTCTCCTTGAAGAATCCGCGCTCATTGCTCGCATCGCCTCCCGAAAACATTACGTTCAGATCGCCGGCGAGAGCGCCATCAGCTGTGAGAATGAAAGAGCCCTTGCGAGTGCGGGAAGCAGACTCCGGTGGCAGCACGGGCATTTCCAGTACCTGACTAGAAACTCCGTTCGAGATGTTGCCGTAGGCGCCCTGCAACTGCCCGCGAATCAGTCCGACGGGAGTTACTTCGTCCGTAGGATCGAAGATAAGGAGAGTCTTGCCATTGGCGGCTTTCACGCGGGCCATAAGGCGAGGATCGGTTTCACCATCCGGCAATTCAATGGCGGTGATCATATGATTGCCGTCAAGCGAAGGTGTGGCGGGGTCGATGGTCCCGCGCTCACTGTCCACATGCAGGTAATATGCGCGAACACCGATCGCCTGAAGCATGGAGATCAGCAGCGTGGTCTTATCTTTGCAGTCTCCATAGCGGTTGCGATAGATATCGGCGGCGTAGTGCGCCTGCCAGCCGCCGATTCCTCTCAAGACGACAAAATAGCGGATATTCTTTTGGACGTAATCCGTGATTCGGCTGAGTTTTGTATAGAAATCAGGCGCGCCGTTAGTGAGTTCGAGCGCCTTGGAGGTAATCTCAGGGTTGGGATCGGTGCGGTGTTCTTCCAAGTGCTCTTGCCAAAGGCCGATGGCGCGCCACTGGGCATCAGCGCCATTGACAGCAGAGTCGCCCCACTTGACAGCCATGCGCGCGGCCAGTGCCCTCCATGGAGGAGTGGCGTGCAGGTTCTCAAGATCGAGGGCGGGCATGTCCTTTATCTCCCAGCGCAGATGGTTGCCGCTAAGTTCAGTAGGTTTCAATGGAGAGAAGTTGTGCCAGGCCTGTGCGAAGTGACCTCCGGCTGGAAGAGCGAGTTCCAGAGCTTCAGAAACGATCGGGATTGGAGCCTGAATTTCCCATCCTTCCTCGGATATATAAGGCCGGAGATGTTCCTCAGTTTCGCAGACCACAACTGAGCCCGGATCGTTTGCGGGCGGATTGACGGTACGCAAACGGTCTGTAAACAGCATGACAGCGTCACCATTCGCTCCCACGTCCTTGAAGTCGGTCTCCATGGCCTGAAGTTGATGTCCGTCTGCGGCTATAGTCCAGGAGCGAAAGTAGTTCAGTTTCTCATCGATGTCGTACGCCACTTCGCAGTGCGCATACTTCCGGCCTTGTGGCTTAAGGATGCGGACCGCGTACCGCTCGCGCTCGACCGCGTGATTCTGGTCATCAACGGTGATGAAGTATTCATCGAAAAGGATGACTGCGGCGGCATCTTTTACATAGGCAGGCGTAGGAATTTTGGCGGCATCGAGGCCCCACTGTGGCAGATCCTGTTTATCCTTGCCCAACCAGTTGGCGTGGCTGGGCTGGCAGGCGAAAAAGAACGAAAATGCGACGATGAAAAAACGAATCGAACGAGAAGAAAGCGGGCTTTTCATTATCAGTTTCCTGTCTCCGAGCGAGCTGTTTTAGCAAGCACGAGTTGAGCCTGATCGGCGGCGGCGACTTTCTGGTAGAAGCCGCGAAGGTCCTGATACTCTTCGGGCTTGGCGAGGGTGAAGGCGCGGCGGATTTGACGGGCGACAATAATCTTGCCGGGCGCGGCTACTGACTTGGTCATAAAGTCTGCGTGGCCTGCCCAGATGATCTTTGAATTTTGGGGCGCGCCTTCGACAGACAGGCTGGCCGGCAGGTGATACGTGACCTCGTCGGTGATCTGTTCGGGATAGTGCATGTCCACGGGCTCGAGACGTTTTTCCTGATCGACGAATGGATGGCCGCTTCGCGTTTCAAAGAAGAAACCCGGGAGCAGAAGCCGCTTTGAAGTTGCCGCGCCCATGGCTCCGCGGACATTGATGATGGCAGTCAGATTGGCATCGGGATCGTCGAGGGCCAGGAAGTGATCGACGTGCGCCTCAACACCTTCGGGGATGACGGACTCGAGCAGGCGATCGAATTGCTTTTTGACCTCTTCGAGATCGTTGCGCAGGGCTGTTTGACGCCACTGCAGGGCTTCTTGGCCCGTCAATACAAAGCGGAGGGTGCCGGTGATGCCGCCATGTTCGTCGAGGGTGAGGTCTCCGGTACGCAATAAGGTGTTTGCTGTATAGGCTTGGAGCGGCGATGTGGATACACCGCGAATGTCAGCGCTTTGACGGACTCCCATGGCGCCGGAATGCCTCCAGTGGACGGTCTGGAAGGGGCACATCTTCTCGCCTGGATCGAGAAGGATTTCCTTGCCGGCAACGGTCACTAGAATGATGTCGTCATCCAACTGGTCGAAATCGAAGTATCCGGGGTCAAAGACGCGCAGGCTGCGGTCAGCCACCTTCATGTCGTAAGCTGTGAGGCCAGCGGCGCGGGCGAGTGCGACATAGAGCAGGGCGATATCCTCACTGTCACCACTCTTTTGCCTCCAGGTATCTTCGGCGTGCTTTTCCTCCTTCAACTTGAGCTGTTTGCGCTCAGTTTCGCTTTTCTTGCGTGAAAAATCAGTGTTATCGAGCGCTTGAACGGCCTTGTAGAGCTTTCTAGCCTTATCTAAATCGCTGTCGCCGGGTGCGACCAGACCAGCAACGGCTTCCTTGATAGGCTTGGAAGTCTCGGCGAAGTGATCCACGTTCTTCGACCAGCTACGGGTTTCTACTGTCCAGAATTCGGCGGGGTCATTCGCCCGGCTGTAATAGAACATGACTTGGTAGAGAAGGCCATTGGTGGGCGGCATGTGCTCCTCGTCGGGAGCGGCCGGAATGTCTGCCACCTTCAGATGGAAACCTCCGTCGGCACCGGGACTCAAAGTGGTCCCTGGGGGCAGGACCTGCCACCACCTGATAACGGTTGGCATGCCCGGCATGGCAGGCCAGAAGGGTTTGTAGGTATAGCGCGCATCGTGGACAAAGTAGGGGCGCTGAATCACCCAGAACGGCCAAGTAAAAAAGCGCCGGCCGTATACTTCAGCTTCTTCGCCCATACGCAATTCGTAGCGATATTCGAGGATGCTGCCGACTTCAACGCTGGGCAGGTTGAAGACCTTGCTGCCGACTTTAACGGAGTCGCCTTGCTCCAGTTTTGTTTTGACGACCAACAGATCATCAGGCTTGCCGACCAGCGGAATAATAGTGCCGTCGGCGTGAATAGTGCGGGCCTTGATGTCAGCAACGCTGGTTCTTCCCTGCATGTAAGGAAGCTGAACAGTGGCTAGCTCCTTGCCCTTCTCCTGGAGCACCTTAATGCGCGCGTAATAGCTTTGGACGTGCATCTTCTCGTCGATAGTCTCTTCGATGTTGAGGTAGACGGCCGCCGCGCCGGGAGCTTTGGGGTCAGCGGTCATCTTTAGTTCTTCGGCTGTGGGCTGCTGGAACTGGGCGCGAAGACAGACTGGCGACGCAACGACGAGGAGCAGCGGAAGGCTGCGCATGAGAACGGAAACTCGCATAAATTTACCCTTTCGCGGAGTGCTGCGTTGGTCGTGACGCAAGGCTTCTGGAACGCGGCCCTATCAATTCCCTTTTTGCGCGGGAGGTGTCTTGGCAAGCACGAGTTGAGCCTGATCGGCGGCGGCGACTTTCTGGTAGAAGCCTCGCAAGTCCTGATACTCTTCGGGTTTGGCGGAGCTGAAGCCGCGGGCAAAGATGCGAGCGATGGTTATTTGGCCTGGAGCGGAAGCTGTTTTGGTGACCATAACTGCATGGCCTTGCCAGGAGATCTTCGTATCCTGAGGCGCGCCTTCCACGCTCATGTTCGCAGGCAGGTGATAGACAATCTGGTCGGACACCTGGTCGCCATAGTGCATATCAACGGGCTCGATGCGCTTTTCCTCATTTACGAAGGGATGGCTACCGCGGGTCTGGAAGAAGAAGCCGGGCAGCAGCAGGCGCTTTGAGGTCGCAGTGCCCAGGTTTCCGTGGACATTCACAATGGCCACCAGGTTGACTTCAAGATCGTCCAGCCCAAGGAAGTGATCGATATGGGCCTCGACGCCTTCGGGAACGTAGGACTCGAGCGAATGGTCGAACTGCTTTTTCAATTCGTCCTGATCGTTTTTCAGAGCGGCCTGCCGCCAGTCGATGGCCTGCTGGCCGAGCATCACAAAGGTGAATTGTCCTTTGATGGCTCCGTGCTCATCGAGGGTAAGATCGCCGCTGCGCGTCGTCTTGTTGTTGGTGTAGGCCTGATCGGGGGTCATTCCAAGGGTGCGCACTTTGTCGCTTTGAGCAATGCCGGCGGTTCCGGAATGTGTCCAGCGCACGGTCTGAAACGGGCACATCTTCTCGCCTGGATCAAGGGGAATGATGTGGCCATCAGTGTTCAGAAGAGTAATGTCATCGTCCAACTGGTCGAAATCGAGATAGCCGAGCGCAAATACACGCTCACTGCGATCGACGAGTTTCATGTCATTGGCGTTGAGACCGGCGGCGCGCAACATGGCGAGATAGAGCAACGCGATGTCCTGGCTGTCACCGCTCTTTTGCGTCCAGGTATCTTCGGCGTGCTTGGCGACTTTCAATTTGAGCTGCTTGAGCTCCGCATCGCTTTTCTTGCGGGAATAATCGGTGTTGTCGAGTGCCTGAACAGCCTTGTAGAGCTTTTTGGCTTTATCCAAGTCGCTGTCGCCGGGAGCGATGATGCCTGCGACTGCCTCCTTGATTGATTTGGAGGGCTCGGCGAAATGATCCACTTCCTTTGACCAGCGCTTGGCCTCATCGATCCAATATTGGGAGGAGTCACGAGAGCTCCTGTAATAAAACTTCACTTGAAAAAGCTGACCGTCAAGGGGCGGCATGAACTCCTCGTCTGGAGCGGCCGGGATGTCGGTCACTTCAAGATGGAAAACCCCCGCCACATCGGGCTTCATATCGACATCTTTTGGCAGAACTTTGTACCAGATGAGCGCGTGCACTTCATCACCGTGCGCATCTGTGATGTACATGCTGGTGGCGTTTTGGCTGCCGGGCAGGAATGCCTTGAAAGGCGTGAAGGAATAGACCGCGTGATGAACAAAGTAAGGACGCTGAATCTCCCAGGTTGGCGACGAAACATGGGTATCGTCGTAACGCAGATCGTAGCGATATTCGAGAATACTGCCGACCTCGACGCTGGGCAGCGTGAACACCTTGCTATTGATCTGCAACTGATCGCCTTTGCCGAGCGTTGTCTTGGAGAGCAATAGGTCTTCAGGCTTGCCAGCCAGCGGAATAACGGTCCCGTCAGAGTGGATAGTGCGCGCCTTGATGTCCTCAATCTTGAAGTTGCCGTGCCAATAAGGGAGATGGACGGTAGCCAGCTCCTTGCCTTTCTCCTGAAGCACCTTGATGCGCACGTAGACGGTCTGGAAATGGATGGGATCGTTGGCGACCTCTTCGACGTTGAGGTAGACCGCGGCCGCTCCCGGAGCCTTGGGGTCGGCGGTCATCTTGAGCTCTTCGTCTGTGGGTTGCTGGAACTGGGCCAAAAGGAGGGCTGGTGACGTGATGGCAAAAAGCAGGGGCAGTTGGCGCACGAAGGACGAAATCCGCATGGGTCTTTCCTTTTCTTGCAGCGGTTTAGAGGCCGGTTCAGATACGGGGAAATTGATTCCAAGAATTCTATATCAGCAGGAAGAGGGCGTCGAATGAAAAGCTCGCGCTGGGAGCCAGGGGCGCGGAATTGACAACTTGGCTGCGTCGTCAAGGCGAATGCATACCTGCTTCAGCGAGTCGAACGGACGAAGAGCGCAAGGCTGTAGCGGGTGCTTTTACTGCCGGAGGAAGAAGAGCCGGCGCGATGTGTCCGGCTGGATGCGGAAGAGGCGGTTTCTTGGCAGATGTATAGGACATTATTTATGCACGACAAAATAGACCAAAATCTGCCTCCGAATCGGCCAAAAATCGTAGAATTTTGCCTTTTCTGCATAAGTAATACCCTATACTCGCTTGCAGAGACGATCCATGAGACCATCTGGTTCACCGGAAGAGTTGGAGCGGCGACGATTTCGCGCCCTGGTTTTGCTTGCGCAAGGGCTTGCCCCGGTGGAAGTGGCGCGGCAGATGGGAGTGGATCGGCGCAGTCTGCGGCGATGGAGAGCGACAGTTCGGCTAGAAGGCAGCCAGGGTCTGCGCGCCCAACCCGCGCCCGGGCGGCCTCGACGGCTGGATGCGGCTGCCATGCGGGAACTCGACCTGTTTCTGACGCAGGAAGTTGGATCGGATTCCGGCCAGTGGACCTGTGCGCGCGTGGCCGATCTGATTGAGAAGCGCTTCGGCGTGCGGTATCATCCCGCACATGTCTGCCGGCTGCTGCATAGCCTGGGATACACGGGCAGCGAAAAACCACCCCTCAGAGGCTAAAGCCCGGTTGATTCTTCTTAGCTTATGTACGGGCTGAAGCCCGTACCCTTCATCTCAGGCCAGAACCTGCAAAACCGGCCTCCACCCAAAGCTTGGACCCGTGGTTTACGGATAGATGCGGTGGAGAGTGCGGGCGAAGGGGATGGTCTCGCGGACGTGGTCGAGGCCGCAGATCCAGGCGACGGCGCGTTCAATGCCCATGCCGAAACCGGAGTGGGGGACGCTGCCGTAGCGGCGGAGATCAAGATACCACTGGAAAGCTTCCTTGGGCAGGTTGTGCTGTTCGATGCGAGAGTTGAGCAGCTCAAAACTGGAAACGCGCTGGGAGCCTCCAATGACTTCGCCGTAGCCTTCGGGAGCAAGAACGTCGACGCAAAGGGCATAACGCGAGTCGGCAGGGTCAGGCTCCATGTAAAAGGCTTTAACATCAGCAGGATAGCGGTGGACCATGACAGGCTTGTCATATTGACTGGAGAGCCAGGTTTCGTCGGGAGAGCCGAAGTCGTTGCCGTATTCGAAAGGGGCTTCGAGGTGGCCATCCTTGTGGGCTTGGTTGAGCATTTCACAGGCTACGTCGTAGCGCAGGCGCGGGAAGGGCGGACAGATGGCCTGGAGCTTGGCGGGATCGCGGCCGATGACCGTCAGCTCGGGAGCGCGGTTCTTGAGAACTGACTGGACGATGTGAGAAAGGAAGTTCTCGGCTAACTCAAGAAGGCCGTCGAGGTCCATAAAAGCGACCTCCGGCTCGATCATCCAGAACTCGGTGAGGTGGCGGCGGGTTTTGGACTTTTCTGCGCGGAAGGTGGGGCCGAAGCTGTAAACCTTGCCCAGGGCAAGGGCGGTGGACTCGATATAAAGCTGACCGGACTGGGTGAGGTAGGCCGGGTCGCCAAAGTAATCGACAGGAAAGAGCGTGGAGGTGCCTTCGCAGGCGGCTGGCGTCAAGATGGGAGGGTCGGTGCGGATGAAGCCGTTGGTATCGAAATATTCCGCAGCGGCGCGCATGATTTCGGCGCGGATGCGAAGAATGGCGGACTGGCGCGGGGAACGAACCCAGAGATGACGGTGCTCCATCAGGAAATCGACACCGTGCTCCTTGGGAGTGATGGGGTAGGGGTCGGACTCGGGAACGCGCTGAACGACCTGGAGGCCTTCGACATCGAGTTCAAATCCGCCGGGGGCGCGCTTGTCGGCACGGACCTTTCCGGTAACGATGACGCTGGATTCTTGAGTGAGGCCTTTAAGAGCCTCAAAGACCTCGGGCGGGACGCTCTTGACGTGTGCAACGCCCTGGATGGTTCCGGTGCCGTCACGGAAGATGGGAAAGAGGAGCTTGCCGCTCTCGCGTAGGTTGTAAAGCCAGCCGCGGAGGGTGACGGATTGGCCTTCGTGCTGGCCAAGAGTGGCGATGGTGGCCACCGGCGGTGGGGCGGGAATGGCGGCTGGAACGGTTTCTTCGGGCATTTTCTTCCTTAATGGGCCAGATATGTGGTGCGCTGGCCGGACACTTTAGGATAGCGCGTGCGGGGTGGGTGGAGTTCGTTCCGCCCCTACAGGGCTACGGAATGATATTTGCCCCGAAACCCAGGGTTTTACCCTGGGCTATTCTCAATACCTCCCGACGGGAGGAGGCGCGGGTTGCACAGGGTCAGCATTAATTGGGCGTAACCCGCAAAGGTTGTAATAGAGTTGCAAGCCAAGGAGGAGACCGATGGAACAGCGCGTGAGCATAATCACGCTGGGAGTTGCGGATTTAAAGCGCAGCAGCGAATTCTATGAGCGGCTCGGATGGAAGCGGTCGATGGCCAAGGCAGAAGGCGCCGTGTTCTTCCAGGCAGGCGGGATGGGCCTTGCGCTCTACCCGCGAGACGAACTTGCAAAGGATGCGGGTATTGCTCCGGATGGGCACGGCTTCAGCGGAGTTGCGCTTGCCTACAACACACGCAGTCGCGCAGAAGTCGACTCCGTGTTCGAAGAGGCGGAAGCCGCAGGCGCAAAGATTATCAAGCCTGCCCACGAGGCTTTTTGGGGCGGCTATTCGAAATACTTCTCGGACCCGGACGGGCTTTTATGGGAAGTCGCGTGGAATCCATCCTTCCCGATTGCGGAGGACGGAAGTATTCGAATCCCGGACTGAGTACCGATTCTGCCAGTTTAGCGAAGGGTCTAATCTAGCCCAACGCAACAGCCGTTGACAAAGGATGAAGACCTCGTTCCGCCCCGATGGGGCAATGCAATTTGATTTGGACGCATACCCAGGGTTTCACCCTGGGCTATTCTCAATGCCTCCCTACGGGAGGATATCTGCCGGGCAGAGATAAGGGATTGCGAGGGATATGGGGCTTTAGTAGGATGAGAATAGTTGTTGATGCGCGCAATAATTCCCCAAAGATAAGATAGATTGCGCGCAGGCTGGAGGGTCTATGAGCGAGATGGCGGTTGTTCGCAGCGAAGAGACGCAAAAGTCGCAGGTGGACGCGGAGACAACGTCGCTGGTGATTGCCGAGAAGCATATCGGCGACCGCATCAGACGGCTGCGGCTGAAGAAGTCAATGGGTCTGGTAGAGCTGGGCCAGAGGACGGGGCTTTCGGCGAGTTTCTTGTCACAGCTGGAAACGGGGCGCGTGGTGCCGACGCTGCGCAACCTGGCGCGGATTGCGATGGTGTTTTCAAAAGATCTGTCGTACTTCTTTGAGAGCGATCCGTCAGCGGTCTTCAGGATTCACAGGCGCAAGGATCGGGTAAAGCTGCCGCAGACCGGGGTAGAGTTTCCGACCTATTTTTTCGAGAGCCTGGGCTACATGGTTCCTGACCGGCAGATGGACCCATATTTTGCCGAGTTTGTGCCGCTGACCAAGGAGATGGAGCCCAAGGCGCATATGCATCCAGGATTCGAATTTCTATACGTTCTGGAGGGAGAACTGGAGCTGCGCCACGGGGAACAAGGGTTCCTGCTGGGAGTGGGCGACGCGGTTTACTTCGACTCGAGCATTCCGCACTCCTATCAGTGCCAAGGCAAAAAGCCTGCTGGTGCGATTATTGTCACGCTGCACCAGGCACCGGGAGTGATGCCGCTGCGAGCGGTGAATGCGAAGGGACTAGTGAAGGGCGCGACGGGCGAGGCGGTAAAGGTGGATGGGGCAGCGATGTAGGTTGCGAATGCGATGAGGCTGTGTGGAATCGCAGCGCTTGAAACTTATTGATTTCCACATCTGAAAATCAAGATGTGGCCTAGGCGGGGCATTTGCGTCATAGTAAGCTGCGCGTGAAAAGATAGATTGCCCAAGCGAAGATCACCCAGTAAACAGCCTGAACGGCAATCACGAGCCCAACATTTAGAGCTCGATTCCGGCCGCGATAACTGAAAACCGAAGCCCAAGGATTGTTCGCTCGAATACCCAGGCTGTACCAGGTCCAAATAATAGCCGTGCAGCTTCCGATAATTGCGCAGAGCGGAACTGTAAGGATCAGAACAAGCGGTCCCTGACCGTCGCAGTAGGAGCCTTGGGCGTACATGTCCCTGCACCAACTTGACTCGGCCGGGTAAAGCATAGCAACCGCCATGACTTCGCCGACGAATCCGCCGAGGGCGCCTAGGAACACGTTCTTCCAAAAGCCCAGCCTTACGTCCGCCGCCTCTTCTTGTGGAGACGTCTTCAGACTCCAGCCGATGACGCGGGACACAGCCAATAAAATCCACGACGGAATAACAGCAAAAGATAGAGAAAGCACTATCAGATAGAAAACATCTCTCAAACTCTGAATGTTGATCATATCTTCCACCAGCTATTTGTTGCGCTCTAACGACAAGCCAGCAGAAAACCGCGCAATATGAAAAAACGGATTAGCAAGGGGATTCCGCTGGTACCTAGCGTACCACCGCCTAACCGATCATCACTATTTAAGCAATATTTTCGCATGAATCAATCCGACGTTCCGTGGACCCCGTGCGCACGCAGTCTCTGGGCGGGACAAGTCGTCTTTGGGCAAGAACGCTGCAATTGCCACTCTCTATACAAAGGCTCGCAGGGGCTAAAGCCGACGTTTTATGCGCATCTTACGGCACGACTAAAATCGTGCCCTGACACAAAACCGCTCCTTGAGATACGCTCTATGAGCTCTTCCGCAACCTCAAAAACCGTGCCCTGAGAAGAAGCTGCTCCTCGAATGGCCTGTAAATGACGGATTCCCTAAAAGCTCGCTTGAAAAAACCTCGCGCTGTCCCTACGGGACGATGGGTCTTGTTGGACATCGACCCAGGACTGCGCTGCGCTTGTCCTGGGCTATTATCGCTTCTCCCTCCGGGAGAAGATGCGCCAAATGTTTAATCGAACCGCGGGTCGGTTACACCGGTGGACGACTGACGCAAAACTTCAAAACGATAAAGCTTTTCCCGCAACCGTTAAAGCCGCGCTCTTTCAGAGCTGAACGGCGCTCGCTGAAGAATTGCTTACGCTAGTTCCACTTCGATTTTCTTGGCTTCCGCGTCGAGCTTGGTGATTTTGAAGCCGCGGATCTGGCCTTCGCTAAATGGTTCCGGCTTGATGGCAGCAGCGAGAGTGCTGCCTTTGAAGCGGTCCTTGAATAGCGCAGACAAGTTGGACAGGTCGGGCTTGGCGGCGGGCGTGGCTGCAGCTTCTGCTGATTTGGCGGGTTTCTCGGCACGTGCAGAGGCAGACGCATTGCGGCAAGTGGCGCGGATGCCGTCGCCTAATTCGACGTGGATGAGAGATGGGGATTGCTCGATAACGCGGCCGGAAACCTGATCGCCGACTTTGTGCTCGGCGATATACTCGTCGATTTCCGTGGGGATGAGCTGCTTCATGCTGAGCTTGATCTGGCGCTTCTGCGGATCGACGGCAAGGACTTGCGCTTTGACGATCTGACCGGCGCGGAGCACATCCGAGGGATGGTTGAGGCGGCGCTCGGCGGTAATTTCGCTGATGTGGACGAGGCCTTCGACGCCGTCGGCCAGTTGCACGAATGCGCCGAAGTTCATCAGCTTGGTGATGGGGCCCTCGATCTGCGAGCCGACCGGGAAATTGTGCTCGACTTCGGTCCACGGGTCGGCGAGGGTCTGCTTGAGGCCGAGGGAGATGCGGCGCTCCTCAGGCTTGATGGCGAGGACGACTGCATCGACGCGCTCGCCCTGCTTAAGCAAGTCGCTGGGATGGTGGAGCTTTTTGCCGTAGGACATTTCCGAAATGTGAATGAGGCCTTCGATGCCGGGTTCGATTTCGACAAATGCGCCGAAGTCAGCGAGACGCGTGACTGTGCCGGTGATCCGCTGGCCAACGGTGAGGCTGACTGTTTGCCAGGGCTCGGGTTGAAGCTGTTTGAGGCCGAGAGAGATTTTCTTGGTCTCGGGATCAATCTTGAAAATTTTAAGTTGAAGTTCCTGGCCGACGGTGAGAACATCTTCAGGTTTGGTGACGCGGGCGTGAGAAATGTCGGAAACGTGGAGCAGGCCGTCGATGCCGCCGATATCGACGAAAGCGCCGTAGGGCATGAGGGTGCTGACAGTGCCGGTAACGATTGAGCCTTCAGTCAACGCTTCGCGGCGGGCAGCGGTGAGGCCGCGGGCCTGCTCTTCAAGAACAATGCGGCGATCGACGACTACATCTTCGTCGGTGACGTCGAGCTTGGTGATGCGGCAGGTAATCTCGGTGCCGACAAGCTTTTCCAGTTCGGCTGCGTCTTTGGTGCCGCTGCGGCTGGCGGGCATAAAGGCGCGGACGCCAACATCGACAGTGACGCCGCCCTTGCGGACCTCGGTGACGGTGCCGACGATGGCGATCTTCTCAGCGAAGGCGGCTTCGAGTGCCGACCAATCGCGGGGCAAAGCGACTTTGAAGCGCGAAAGCTCGTAGTAATGCTCAGTGTTGCGGCCAGTGACGGAGACAGGGAACGTGTCGCCAGGCTTAACGGCTTCGGCATTGTTGTCAAAGGCCGAGCGGGGCAAAACACCCTCGGTCTTATAACCGATGTCGAGAAAAACCTGGTCTGCAGAAAGCGAAATTACAACACCCTGGAGCTGGCGCTGGCCTGGCTCGGATTTATGAGAGTGGCTGCGCTCGAAGGCCGTGAGCATGTCGGCAAAGGATTCCTGAGACTCGGATGGCTCGTCGGCGAATTCGGTAGTGGGCGCATCGGCAGGAGACGCTTCCGCGGTCCCAAAATCTGGACCGGGGGCACCCGCGATGGAGGCGGAAGTGGCCTCTGGAGCAGGCTCAGGCGTGCTTTCGGGGGAGGGCTGGGATTCTTCGAGGTTGTCGTTTGTCATGACGGTATACATCTTTATTCTCACATGAGTGAGCGGGGAGCGTCATGGAAGTGGCTCGGCGCCGAGTTTTCATGTTTCCGGATTGCGCGGCAACGGCTTGGGTTGCCACTCGAATCAAGACGGCGGGTGGCGTCTATGGAAACTCAGTTACCTTGGCGGTGAAGTGCGTTTTCGCGATAGCCGCGTCTCCCACATCGTCGATAATGTGGTCGATTGCACCGAGACTACCCAAAGCCACCGTGATCACGTGGTGGAAGCGAATGCCCGACAAGCGGGGCGTTTCAATGGCGTGGCCAAGCGCAACATTCGGCTGCCGGAAGACAGAGTAGATGCCGAGTCCCCAAGCCTCGTGAGTAGTTACATCGGCGGCAACCTTATAGGATGCCCATCCGTTCACCCCCGGAGCGCTGGTGAAGCTGGCCTGGTTGGGCGGGTCGTAGGGGATTTCGGATTGATAAAAGTAGGTTCGGCCACGATTGCCATTCCACAACACCTGGAACTGCTGATGATGCTCGACGAAAAGGCCGTAAGCCGTGACGTTGTCTCCGTTCACCACCAGGCCGTTCTCGCTGGTGTTCAAATCCCAGCCCACGCCGGAACCGTGATCGGCGCGCCATATCCAGGTGTGATCGATGATGACGTCGTTGCTGTTGATCTCGAGGTTGGTTCCGGCGCGCCCAACGGCGGCCCCGCCTTCGCGGAAATAAAGATCGTGAAGCGACACCGGATCTTTGGCGTGACTCACGTGGTTGCCTTGGGAGCCGATCTGGACCAGAACAGGCGAAAGCGTAGCTCCCGCGTCGATGAGAAGGCCCGCAACGATGATGCCGTCCTTATCGCTGGCGACAAGGGCTGCGTTGCCGTTGACGGGGATAAGCGTGGCGAATCCGAGTCCCATGATGACTGCTCCGGGACGGGTGACACGGATAGCCTCCGAAAGCTCATAAATGCCGGGGGTGAAAAGCAGATTCTTTCCGGCCGCGAGTTTGGCGTTGATGGCTGCCGCGGTATCGCCGGGGTGGGCGATATAGAAACGATCGATGGGAATTGATTCGCCTGGCGTGGAGCCAGAGCGCCATGTGACACCGGTGCTATCGCGGCGCAACTGGGGCACGCGGACAAAATAGTTGCCCTGAGCATCGACAGCGAGGAAGGGTTTTTCGCGCACAACGGGCGTTTGGGCGATCTTGGTGTAAGGCGGAACGGGCCACTCGCCGGAGGGAGGCGAGGGTACGCCGACGAAGACCATATTCCAGTTCGAGCCGGTCCAACTGCCCCACTCGCTGTTGCGCGAGATCCATTGTTGCTGGGTTCCGGAGTCGACGTTGCCGTCCACTGCGGTGTCTGACATCCAGCCGCCGCTTGCCCAGCCATGTTGCTGGTGGAGCGTTAGATTGCCCAGAATGTGCATACGGCGGAAAGGCCCGGCCTGTGCGACTGCCCATTGCATGGTGCCGCCAGTGGGAGTTACCGAAAAGCCCTCGGCGGCGCGCCAAAAAGTGCAAGTGGCGTTATTTTTCGGCCGGCTGGCGTCGGCATGGACATTGCCGGTGATGTGGACGCTGTCGGGCGTTGCGCCCAGACCCACCACTTCGGTGTAAAAACCCACGGGCACGTCCACATGGTATTCACCGGGCAAAAAGAGCAAAGCATAGTGTGCCGAGCCAAATTCGCTGTCGCGCTGAATGGCGTAGACCTGATCGATCTGGCGCTGAATGTCTGCCGCAGGCATGGAGGGATTGAAGACCAGCACGTTTGCGCCGAAGTTGGGCTTGGGCGGGTTCCCGGCCAGCAGCGGAACCGCACAGGCGGCAAAGAACGCAAGCGTCAAACCAAATCGAAGTTGAACCATGCTTGCCCAGTGGCTGCACTGACGCGAAGGAATCATCTTTGCCACCCCCCTCTCCTTTAAAACCGGTTGAACCTTCTGGGTCCGCCGATTCCAGAGTACCAACCGAGGCGGCATGGAGTATTTTCAATGGCTGGAAGTTCGTCTTCAAGGTGCGCCCCCGAAGCTGGTCAATTCGAATGAACCTTCCCTCAGGGGCTAAAGCCCGCGTTAATTTTGCGGCAATTGCGGCACGACTAAAGTCGTGCCCTGACACAAAGCGGCTTCTTGAGAAACGCTCCGTTAATTTTCCGCCGCCTATAATGCGCATACCCTTCAAATTAACCCGCCACGTACTCTAGGAACTGAAGACGCGTGCCCTTCAAATTGACTCGCCGCGTGCCTCCCTTTCCGCAGCCAGTTACACTAAATAGGCTATGGAAATTCGTGAAAAGAACGATATGAGCGGTAACGAGATTCGCGAGACATTTTTGCGTTTTTTTGAGTCGAAGGGGCACCGCAGGGTGCATTCTTCCTCGCTGGTGCCTGCGAACGACCCCACGCTGCTCTTTACCAACGCGGGGATGAACCAGTTCAAGGACCTTTTCCTGGGTGCCGAGCGGCGGGAGTACTCGCGGGCGACCACTTCGCAGAAGTGCGTGCGGGCCGGCGGCAAGCACAACGACCTCGAAAACGTTGGCTTTACGCGGCGGCATCATACGTTTTTTGAGATGCTGGGGAACTTCAGCTTTGGCGACTACTTCAAGCGCGAGGCGATTGCCTTTGCCTGGGAGTTGATTACCGGCAAGCGCGCGGACGGCTGCTTTGAGATTCCGGTGGACCGGCTGTATGTGACGATTTTCGAGGGCGCAGACGGCGTGCCGCGCGACGACGAGGCCGAGGGCTACTGGATTGAAGCGGGCGTGCCCAAGGAGCGCATCAAGGAATACGGGCTAAAGGATAATTTCTGGCAGATGGGCGAGACGGGGCCGTGCGGGCCATGCTCGGAGATTTTTTACGACATGGGGATGGAGGCGGCGGAGACAGCGGGCGTCGATTTGCCGTTTGGTAAAGACGAAGCGCGGTACGTGGAGATTTGGAATCTGGTCTTCATGCAGTTTGACCGGGCGGCGGTGACGGAGAACGGCAAGACGAGTTACAAGCTGACGCCGCTGCCTAAGCCGTCGATTGATACGGGCGCGGGACTGGAGCGGTTGGCGGCTGTGTTGCAGGGGAAGGTTAGCAACTTCGAGACGGATTTGTTCACGCCGCTGATTGTGATGGCTGCGGAGTTGACCAGAGTCACCAGCCTAGCGGAGTTATCAGAGTTAGCGGAGCTGGCGGCAGCGGAGTCAGTGATGGCGAGGCCGGCCATCGCAGCGAAACTGGCGAAGTTCGTGGGCAATGCGAGCCTGCGCATCATTGCCGACCACGCACGGGCGGCGACGTTTCTTATTAACGACGGGGTTCTGCCTTCGAATGAAGGGCGCGGGTATGTGCTGCGCAAGATTTTGCGGCGCGGTATTCGGCATGGACGATTGCTGGGGCAGGAAAAGCCCTTCCTCTATCAGATGGTTTTTGCCGTGCGGGATTTGATGCAAGGGGCGTATCCGGAGCTGAAGGATTCTGCTGATCGCGTGGCCAAGGTAGTTGAAGCCGAGGAAAAGCAGTTTGACCGGGTGCTTGAACTTGGCTCCAAGCAGCTCGACCAGGCGTTGTCAGAGGCCGCGATTCAGGGTACATTTGCGCGCATTGGCGAATTCATGACTAGTGCTCGATATATTCCCAACGAGGATGCCCTTGCATTTGCCGGCGAAGCTTTGGCTCCTGGCTCCAAGCACCCAAATAGGGCGGGCGTGGCTGCTGATTTGTTTCCAGAACCATTGGATGGCCAGCTTCTTCGGTTTCTTGAGGAACACAAGCCGCTCCTTTCCGGCGAAACGGCGTTTCATCTCTATGAGACCTATGGCCTGCCACTAGACTTCATCCAAGACGCCTGTCACGACGCAGGAGTCGCATTTGATGAGGCCGGGTTTGAGGCTGCTCGGGCCGAGGAGCAGGCGCGCGCACGCGCTTCGTGGAAGGGTGGGAGCCAGAAGTCGGCTAGCCCTGTTTATCGCGAATTGCCGAAGACGAATTTTCTGGGTTACAAGGTGCTTGCCGCACAGGCAGAGGTTTTGGCCATCGTGAAAGATGGAGTCGGCGTTCCGGCGGCGGCGGCTGGCGATCTGGTTGAGGTTGTGCTGGATCAGACGAGCTTTTATGGCGATTCGGGTGGGCAGACGGGCGATACAGGGTGGTTTACTTCGGCGGATGGGAATGCGACCGTTGCCGAGATTCAGGGGTGCGTGCTGCCGGTGCAGGGCGTGAGGGCGCACAAGGCTCTGCTCAAGGAGCCGCTGGCCGTCGGCGATCATGTTCGCACGGTTGTGGATGGCGAGCGGAGAGATGCGATACGGCGGAATCATACAGGCACGCATCTGTTGCATGCGGCGCTGCGGCAGGTGCTGGGGACGCATGTGAAGCAGGCAGGGTCGGCGGTGAATCCGGACCGGTTGCGCTTCGATTTTTCTCACTTTGCGCAGGTGGCCGATGAGGAGTTGGAGGAGATTGAGAGCATTGTGAACCGCGAGGTGCTCTCCGATGCGAAGGTTGAGACCATCGAGGACGTGCCCATCGACGTGGCTGTGAATGAGTACCACGCCATGGCGCTGTTTGGGGAAAAGTACGGCGACAAGGTGCGTGTGGTGAAGCTGGCAGATGGATTTTCAACGGAGCTTTGCGGCGGCACGCACACGCGGGCTACGGGCGAGATTGGGCTGATCAAGATTGTCAGCGAAGAGTCGGTGTCGTCCGGTGTGAGAAGGCTGGAGGCGATTACCGGGATGGGCGCGCTGGATACGTTCAGGCGGGACTTTGATGTGGCGCAGTTGGTTTCGCAAGTTGCCACAGCTCCTGCGGGCGGCAGCCTTTCTGACGGGCTTCGTGCGCGATTCGCCGCTCAGGAAGATGAGCTGAAACGGCTGCGGCGGGAGCTGGATGAGACTCGGATGAAGTCGGCCGCCGGAGCGCTGGACGAGGCGTTGGCGGGCGCGGTGGAAGTGAAGGGCGTGCGGCTGGTGACGCTGAGGGCCGATGAGCTGGAGCGCGGACAGTTGCGGACGCTGGTGGACAATTTAAAGCAGAAGCTGGGCGAGGGCGTGGTGGTGCTGGCGTCAGCGCAACCGGAGGGCAAAGTCGCTCTAATTGCTGGGGTTACGCCGGGGCTGACGAAGCGGATTCAGGCGGGCAAGCTGGTGGGTGCGGTGGCAAAGCTCGTGGGCGGATCAGGCGGCGGGAAGGCGGAGATCGCCGAGGCTGGCGGCAAAGATCAGGCGGGAATTGATGCGGCGCTGAAGGCTGCGGCAGGGATTGTCGGGGAGTTGCTTGTGTAGGGTTGATCATTATGGATGGGGCACGGAAATTCCAGGATGTACCCCGAGGTTGAGATTTGTGGTATCCCAGGTCCGAAAATCCGGACCTGGGGCACCCGGCTGTTCGTGTGGATCCAGGCTTGGAAAACCCGGCGCCGGCGGGTGAGATTCGTGATATCCCACCCATTTCGCAAAGGACGCGAAATGGATGAGGCACGGAAATTCCAGGATGGCCCCGAGGTTGAGATTTGTGGTATCCCAGGTCCGAAAATCCGGATCTCCACCCCACAGACAAAGACCTGTCCGTGGGGACCCCGGCCTGGGGACCCGGCACCCGGCAGAGCCAGTGCGGTTCTAGTAGGGCTTTGTCCGGAGTTGAATGGAAGCAGGATCGTTTTTCCAACTCACAACCCGATTGTTCTGGAAATAAACTTCCGATCCGCCATACTCGAATTTGTCGTCAGAGAATGCCGTGGGAGTTCCTTGAACCACCAGCACAACATCTTTCCTGGAGCCAATCGTAAAAGAGCTCAAAGTTGTGTCGACTGAAGACTCCGGCCAGAGCTTTACCTTGATTGGGGATGAGACGGGATCGATTCTCCATCCGATGACGATGTCGTTTTTGAAATAAAGTTCGGACTTGCCATAGACCAATTTATTCTCTGAGGTTGCTGTCGGGAGTCCCAGCTGAGCCAGCACCTCTTCCTGAGTTGATCCGACGGTGATGTAGGAATAGACCGTATGCGGCGCGGACTGGACCCTGGGTTGCTGCCTCCCAGACGCTTTCTGCTCGATCTTCGAGCTGGCAGCCGGTGGTGCAGGTTCCTCCGTTTGCGGCAGGGCAGCCGGGGCCGGTCCGCTTGGGAAGAAACTCCTCAAGTCTTGTTCTACCGTATTCAGGAATCTTCTCTTTGGAGTCTCCAACCCTTTCATTACAGTGTCTTTGCTGTCACCAACGACTGTTGATGCCTCACCGGAAAGGCTCTGAAAGTTGAAAGCGATCCAGATATAGCGGCCAACCACGATTGCCAATAGAACCAAAGCCAATCGGGAGAAAATTTTGAGCGCTGGGAGCTTCCAGGGGAAACTGATTCGGGGCGCTCTGTAAATAGGAACTTCCTTGCCTGTTTGTGACTGGCTTGCGGGGGATTCTTGCTTCGTGGGCGGCTCCTGGGACGCCGTGCCCGAGACTGTATCGGCGGATGCAGCTCGTTTGTTTTCAGGTCGATCTCCCATAGAAGAGGCTGAGGTCAGAAATACATAGGCGGTATTAATGCTTTTGAGCTTGGCATCCGCGATGTCCTTCATTGCCTTGTCGTCCTGGAAGCGGTCCGGGTGCCAAACTTTGACCAACATGCGATAGGCGGCTTTAATCTCTGCCGTCGATGCGCCCGCACGAAGTTCGAGAACTTGCAGAGCGGCACATCGGCGGCAGAGTGAGCCGTTGTTCTCAGCCGCGTTTCCACATGCGCAGAGACTCATTTTGTCCGACTTCTTTCTATTCAGCTTTAAGGAGACGGCCTAATTATAGAAGAGTATCGGCAGAACAATGTGAAAAGCGACTCATTGCGCGTTGGAAGTTACTTGCCGTGGAAGTCGTAGGCGATGCCGAAGGAAAAGATCGGGTAAACCTGCAGGGGGTTCAGATCGTTCTTCCACTTCGCAAGTTGTGCAGCCAGATCGGTTTGCGCCAGCGCGTTGGTAGCCATATTCACGCAGGAGGGGCCATTTATCGCGGCATCGGCTTGATTGAGGCAGGCATCACCAGAAAGGGTCATGGCCAGTGTGGGCACTCCTGTGAAGGCCGCGCCTAACTCGAATGGGAAAGATATGTGCCCACCGCGCCTGCGGGGAATCATGTTGCCCCAACCGGTGGTCATGGTGAAAGCCTTCTGCCGGGTGTTCAGGCCCAGGTTTGCGGAGGCGCTGATGGGGTTGACCGAATCAGCCCAAAAATTCTGGCTGTTGAGAGTAATGCTGGTTCCGGGCGTGGGGCTGCCAATGGCCGAGATATGGTTCTGGTTATAGAAGATCGCACCGGGGCTAAGGCGAAAGCCATGCGCAGGGAAGGGATAAAAGTCCAGCGAGACGCCGCCTGTGGCCATATTCACCGTGCCATTCAGGTTAAAACCGTTGGTGGAGATGTTATTGACGGTGTAGTTGAAGAAGTTGCCGGTTCCGCGCAGGTTGAGATAGCGGTTCATGTTGGTCGCAGCCTGCAGGTTGACGCCCATCAACGACACTCCACCGCCGAGCGCTACCGCGGAAAACGGCCTGAGGTGGACCTCCGCCTTCTTTTCGGTCTTGTCCGCTTTGGCATTCAGGGTTGTGCTGGCGGCTTGGGGAGGTGGGCTTGGCGCGCTGGGCGGTTCGCCAACAGCATCAGAGGTTGCAGCGAAAAAAGCAAGAGACAACAAAACGACGATTCGTTTCACTGCGGAAACCTCCATGGGAAAGTGAGAATCCTGGCAACTGGGTTGCATTCCGCTTGCAGTTGTAGCGGCTCGGGGAACCACAATCAGCTTGCGGCGACGGCTAACGGAGATGTTATGAATACCTGCGGGAAAAAGATGGCCAAAAGGCGACACGTCCCGGCATTTAAGGCGAGGCCGGAGTAAACGTGCCCCCGTGATGGTGCACAAAAGGAGCTCTCTCGTTGACCCAAGCGACAAACGCGTGTCGCATGGATCGCAGGTCCGAGAATCCGGACCTGGGGCACCCACTCTTACTTATTGTCGTTCCCGATGAGGCGGAAGGTGATGGTGCCCCAGAAGAGGCGGGCGCGCATCTGGACGGGAAGGTGGCGCTCGTCGTCGGTGTACCAGATCCAGATATTGCCACGATTCTTGACCACGCCAGCGTCGGCGGTGGGCTGAACGCGCAGAGTATGGAATGAACCGAGGGGTGTCTTGATCTCCTCGCGTCCTTCGACCTTCATGGTGACGGGCACGACGTGCATATTGTCAACCACTGGAATGACGAAGTTGTGTCCCAGTGCGATGGGCTGCGACGAGGCGTAGTAGACGCCGGAGAGCAGGTCTGTGAGGCAGGCAGGCGCGGTTGATTCCTCGTGCTTGGTTTGCTTGGTGACCAGATTTTTCTCGTTCAGCACGGCGCGGTTCTGGGTGTAGTCCAAGTGAAGCGTCGAGGAAACCTGGCGGCGGCCTTCGACTGTCTGCTTGTTGAAGTCGTAGGTGCAGCCTTTGGCGCGGTCGAAGCTGGACTGGAAGCGATCAGCGACATGGAAGAGCATGTTGATGGCGCCGCTGGTATCAGCGCTGGCGGTGAGATTTTCGCGGTCGCCATCCGCCTCAAAGCGCATGATGGCCGTTCCGGCGGGAAAGACACGCCAGTCGACCGAATAGGTGAGGGTCTGCTTGAGCGGGAAACTGAATCCAGGACGCGGCGGCGCGAGAGTGGTGGTTTGCTGGCCGTGAGCCACTGCGGCCAGAACGAGCGTGCTGAGAAAGGCGATTGCGATTGTAAGGGTCTTCACCGGCTGGCCTGGCTCCTTGCTATGTGGTCTGCTGGGCTGAATGAACTGCTGGGCTAAGTGAACTCCCGGGCCTTCTGATCGCTCATCGCGGCAGAATTACCCATGCGGCGAGCAGCGGTCGCAGAAGGAGCAGGCTGAGATAAAGCAGTAAAGCCCCCATAGCTGCATTGTACTCGCGGTGCTGGATGTAGAGCGAAAAGGAGAAACTCCCCTTTTCAGCACCGGGATGGGCAGCCGGGGTAAGGCGGGGGATGAGGCGCGGGACTTGCCGGCAATAGTCGTCGAAGCCGGGAAAGGTGGCGCGCAGAAATCGCTCTTCAGAAGCGATGACCGGCACATAAATGGCGGCAAAACCGAAGGCCAGGACAAGCGCGACTGGCCAACTGAGCAGTGCCACGGCAAAGCCGGCGGCGATCAGCATGGAGCCGAGATAGAGCGGATTGCGGGTGTGGGCGTAGGGTCCGGTGACGGTCAACTCGCGATTCTTCTTGACGTAGCCAGCGGCGTAGGCGCGGAGCCAGAGGCCGGGAAGCACGAGCGCCAGACTCCATGCGACGGCGGCCGGATGGGGTGCGCGGCGGATCAGCTCAAAAAGATAGAGTGCGGCAGTAAGAAATCCCAGCGGAACGCGAATGCGCCGGGCGACGCGCTGCCAGCGAGCGATGAAGTCAGGTGGCGGCGGTTGAGTTGGAAGAGGCAACAGACAATCTCCTATGGAGCGGGACAATTCCTAATTTCCCACCCTAGCCGCAAAAACAAAAACGCGGCGAGGGTGGGGCACCCGGATTGTCGGGCTATAGAGCGGTTTCAGGATAAAGCAATGCATTGGCAGCGCGCAGCACGGCGTCGGGTTGGATGGTGAACAAACCTGCTTCGGGAGCATGGTGACGGGTGTGGTCGCGACGGCTTTCCGGGCTGCGCAGAACAATGAAACGCTTCCCGAAGGGTCCGTTGCGGCTGGGATCGGTGGGACCATAGATGCCCACCACAGGGCGCGAGAGCGCACAGGCCAGATGAAGCGGTCCGGTGTCACCGGCAATGGCGAGACTGATGCGGCGCGTGATGGCCACTAACTGGGCCAGCGAGCAGACAAGCGGAGTGGCCGCGCCTTCGGTTTGGCGGAGGATGACGTTGGCCAAAGGCTCCTCGCCGGGGCCGACGTTGATGAGAATGCGGCAGCCACTGGCAATAAGGCGCTGAGCCACGGCTGCGTAACGCTCTGCCGGCCAGCGCTTGGCGCCCCAGCCTGCGCCGGGGTTGATGAGAACGGTCGGCTGATGGCCTGTTGGAGGCAGGATTTCGTCGGCCCAGGCTTCGGCGGCGGGGTCCACTGGCAGCAAGGGAGGGACAGGGGAGAGTTTATCGCCTGCGATGGCTGAGGCTAGCTCGATGTCCTGTTCGATGACGTGGATGCCGTGTGTGGCGATGCGCTCGGAAAACAGCCAGCGCGCCGCTCGCTCCCTTGGTTCAGCTTCGCCGATGAGACGTTTGCCGCTGGCGAGACGCGCGATAACAGCCGACCGAATGGCCCCTTGCAGGTCAATGACAGCGTCGTACTTTGCGGCCTTCATAGCTGCTCGCAAAGCATTGATTTCATGGATGGTTTGGCGGCTGAACGGAGCCTTGCGCCAGCTCTTGGTGGGAGCCAGGTGAAGTTGGTCGATCACGGGCTGGGCTGGACGTTTTACCTCAGGGGCTAAAGCCCTCGATTGTCTTGTTGCATTTGTGGCACGACTGAAGTCGTGCCCTGACACAATGTCGTCACCGGAAACGTGCTTTGCCGCATCTTGCATCGCAGGCTCTTCGGCGGCCAGGAGCGCACGCCAATGCGGTTCGACGACCCAGTCGATGGTCCAATCTGGATGGGTTTGGCGCAGAGCCGTCACTGCAGGGAGGGCGTGCAAAATGTCTCCCATGGCGCCAAGCCGGACCACGAGCAAGCGAAAGTTGGAGTGGGTCTGCAAGCTCTGATTTTCTCACGGCTGAGCTTAGGCTGGCTTCAGTTGGTCAACGAGCCAATCGATCGTCGCGGCTTCGTTCTCGATCTCGATGCGCAAGCCGACGGCGGAGAGCGGGATGGATTCCGGAAACGTGGAAGCAAGCGCCCCGAGGCGGACAAAGTCTTTCTCGGTGGTGACGAAAGCCGTGGCGCCGGCGTCGCGGGCGGCGGTTACGAGGCGGTTGAGATCGAGAGCGGTGTAACAGTGGTGGTCGGGGAAGGCCTGCCGGAGGACGAGTTTGACGCCGGCGGCTTCAAGGCCAGCGAAGAACTGTTCTGGGCAAGCGATGCCGCAGAACGCAGCGATGGGGCCGGTGACGGTAAGGATTTTCATGGTGCGGCGCAGTCGCAGGACGGGGCCTTGCCAGCCCAAGTTGCGCAGGTGGTCTTCAAGGTTCGGGTCGTCGGCTGGAATGGCGATAGCGCTGGCCCGGCGGGCGGCACGGAGCGGTTCGCGCAGATTGCCGGCTGGGAGCAGCGTGTCGGCCAAGTCCTGCGCACTGAGCAGCAGAATGTCGACATCGCGGGCGAGTTGGCGGTGCTGGAAACCGTCATCGAGCAGATGGACGATGGGAGGACGGCTGTCCTCTTGAACAAAAGGCTGTTGAGATTTGAGGTCTCCCACCCTTGCGCAAAGAGCGCGCAAGGATGGGGCACCCGGCGAGAGTGGGGCATCCGGCATGGGTGGGGCACCCGGCGATGATGGAGCACTCGGTGCGGGTGGGGCACCCGGATCAATGCCATCCGACAGTGCGTCGGCCTCGGCGAGCAGACCAGCGTTGTAGCGCTGCGGAGCCACGTAGACGGGAACCTCTGCCTCGCGCGCAATGAGGAGGGGTTCATCGCCGAAGTCTTCGGCGGTTCCACTGGGGTTGACGCGGGCAGCGAGCTTACTTTGGCGTCCATAGCCTCTGCTGAGAACATCCACGCGCAAGCCGCGCTGAACGAGCGCCTTCGCCAGAGCGATGGTAAGCGGAGTCTTGCCCGAGCCTCCCATGGAGAGGTTGCCGATGCTGACCACTGGGAAATGAAGACGGCGCACCGGCTCAAGCCCAGAGTAAAGCCGGAACCCGCGAAAAGCGAGCGCCAAACGATAGAGCGGAGTCAGAGGGAAGAGCAAGCGGCGCGCGGAGAAAGTGTCTTTCATGAGTTCTGCTCAGTATTATCACGCGGCGAAAGCAGCTCCGTAAGCGCGTCAACACAGCGGGCGGTTGCCCCCGCGTGGTGCGAGAAAACCTGTTTGGCGCGAGCGCCCATGGCCGCGGCTTTGGTCCAGTTGTGCAGCAGGTCGGCCAAGGTTGAGGCCAATTCCGCTTTGTCAACGATGCGAAGGGCATGGTGGGCCAATAAATCCTCAGTGATGGCGCGGAAATTGGCAAAATGCGGACCCATGACGATGGGGACGCCAAACTGAGCCGGTTCAAGCGGGTTGTGACCGCCTGAGGGAACGAGGCTGCCTCCGATGAAGGCCACAGAAGCAAGCGAGTAGACCGAGGCGAGTTCGCCGATGGTGTCAAGCAGGACGATTTGACCAGCGCTAATGGGTGCCAATGCTCCATCGTGCTGAGAATTCCAATCCGAACGCCGCACCCAGGGTATGCCGGATTTGTCGAGCAGCGCAGCCACTGCGCCAAAGCGCTCCGGATGGCGGACGGCAAGGACCATGGCCAATCGCGGGTCGGATTGGAGCAGGTGTGGCCAGACTTCAAGCAGCGCAGCCTCTTCGCCTTCGAGCGTGCTGCCGGCGACGACGAAGCGCAGATTCACCGCCAGCGCATTCAGCAAGCGTGTGACCTCGGCTTCTTCGGCGGCTCGGATATCAAACTTGAGATTGCCGGCGACGGTGACGGCCTGCGGGCGGCAGCCGATGGCATTGAACCGGTCAGCATCGATCCTGCTCTGCGCAAGTACGCGGCTGAGCGGCTCAAGAAACTGTCTCCATAACGAGCTCAGACGACGATACCGCGGCCAGGAACGGTCGGAGATGCGGGCGTTGACGACGGCGACCGGAATTTTGCGGCGATAACAGCCGCTGAGCAGATTCGGCCAAAACTCAGTCTCTGCCAAAACGAGCAGGCGCGGGCGCAGAAAATTCAGCCAGGCTCGGACGGCCCAAGGTAGGTCGAGCGGGCAATAAAAAACGCGGCTGGCGCCGAAGCGCTCGCGGGCCAACACTTGACCAGTGCGAGTGGTGGTGGAGATGACGACCAAGTATTGCGGCAACACTTCATCGAGCGAGATGACTAGACGGCTGACGGCAATCACCTCTCCGACTGAAACAGCGTGCACCCAGATAGTGGGACGATGGCTGGCTAATCCGGCCACGGCCCGGCGGAAGCGGGATGGGATGATCCCGAGACGCTCCAGCAGTCCCTCGCGGTATTTTTGCGTGGTGGCCATGCGGAAAAGCCACCAAGGCGCGCCCGCAATCAGCACTGCCAGCAACGCCAGATTGTAGATAAACAGAATCATTGACTTACAAAAAATTTCCCCTCCAACCCTAATTATCAAATGATACAGGGGTGATTTAGTGGTAAAGTCGTTGACAATGAATCCCCTGAAAGTTAATACACTATTGCTGCTTTGGCTGGCCCTGCCAGCTATGGCGAGCAACCATGCCCCGCCGCCAGCGCCGCCGGCCGGGTCATTTGCTGCTGTCGAAGTGCACGAGGACGAAAAGGTCGCCATTGCCGCGGAGCCTTATGACACGCGGGAGAAGGAAGCAATTTTTCACGCGGATTATCTCAGTGGTGGTGTGATGCCGATCCGCGTGATTATCACCAACAATAGCGATCGGCCGATCAGCCTGCTCGAGGCACGGATTACCTTTATCACCGCAGAGCACACCACCATCCAGGTTGGTGAGCCGGCGGGTGTGGCGACGGTGATGACTCGGAAAGTGGCCGAAGGAGGCCAGGATCCGCCGCCCGACACCAAGTCCATGCCCAAGGTTGGTAGACGAGAGATTGATGCGGATTTTGACACCTTCCAGTTCCGCGCAATGGTGGTTGCGCCGCACTCGACGCTGGCAGGATTCGTGTTCTTCAACGTCTCCGGGCACGATCACCCGCTGGAGGGCGCCAAATTGCAAATACGCGCGCTGAGGGACGCTAGCGGCGCGCAACTGTTTGATTTCGAAATCCCCTTCGACAAATACCTCAAGGCGCAGTCCAGCCCTGAGTCGAAACCCAGCCCCGCGAAGTAGGCTGGATATCGCTCGAGCGCAATTCTTCTGGCTGATCGTCACGATTTTCAATACCGCACATTTGCGCTAACCGTAGAACAAAGGGAACGATGACTCAAAGACCCAACTACGGCATCGACGCGCCCAATGTCATTCGCAACCTGCTGATTGCGTGCGTAGTCTGCGTCATTCTCGCCCTGTGGGTGAGGAGCGTGACCGTAGCCCACATTCGCTTCGACTTCTACCCTGGATTTCTTTATTCGGCTGCGGCTTTCGGGATTCCAGCCGTGTTGATGCTGCTCTATGCCAAGGTGGGCAAGTTTCACCATCGCGACCGCATGCTGGGAAAGGTTGCGTGGACGGGCGCGGAGATGGTGCTGGACGTGGGTACAGGCCGCGGCCTGCTGCTGATTGGCGCGGCGAAGCGATTGACCACTGGCCATGCCACAGGTATAGATATCTGGAATGCCGAAGATCTCTCTGGCAACGGACCGGAGGGACTTCTCTCCAACATTTCTCTTGAGGGCGTGGGCGGGAAGACTACGGTCAAAAGCGAGAATGCCTGTCAGATGAATTTTCCGGATGGCACATTCGACGTGGTTCTCTCAAACCTCTGCCTTCATAACATTTACGATCAGGCGGGGCGCTCGAGAGCCTGCCACGAGATCGCGCGGGTGCTCAAGACGGGCGGGGCGGCGGTGATCTCCGACTACAAGCACGTGAAAGAGTACAGGGGCGAATTCATCAAGTGCGGCCTGAATGTGGAGATGTGCCCGTTGGAGCGGATCGATACGTTTCCTCCGCTGCGGATTCTGGTGGCGCGGAAACGGGCGTAAGAGCGGGCAGAGTCTACTCGTAATAAGTGGCCGTGCAGGTATCCGTCTCCCAAATGGTCAAGTCTTTTACGCGGACGCGGCCCTGGGTCATCGCGGCGAGCTGCTCGTTGGTCTGGTCGTAGAAGTATTTGGCGATGTTCTCGGCCGAAGGGTTCAGAACAGTGAATGGCTCAAGGTCGTTGAGCATCTGATGGTCAATGCGTTCGACGACCGGGCGCAGAACCTGCTTGAGCAGCTTGAAATCGAGCAGAAGGCCGGCGGGGTCAAGCTCCGCTCCGGCGAGGGTGACGCGGACTTTGTAGTTGTGGCCGTGCGGGTTTTCGCACTTGCCCTTGTAGTTGCGAAGGAAGTGTCCGGAAGAAAAACCGGACTCCACGGTAACTTCAAACATTGGTGTCTGCTCGATTCTGTGCGGGGAAGCGTCCCTGCTTCTATTTTAATCTGTCGCCGCTTTGGCTGCTGTCATGACGCTTTCGCCTTGCCGCTAGCCGCGCCTCTTCGCTCCGGCGATCAACCTGCTCGAAGAGGTGACTCAGAACGCCGACGAGCGCCGCGGCCAAGCCCGCCAGCAACAGGAAAAGCGAGCCTGTTCGCCACAACGATGCATTAGCCGGCAGACCAGGCTGAAAGCTTGAAGGCAGAAGCGACATCGCCGCCGAGAGCAGCGCGAAGAAAAGCAGTGAGGCGGCAAGGATGTAAAAGTTGCGGGACATGGGCAGCCAAATGGAGCAGGTTCGATTCTAAATCTCGTCCGCGTTTTCAGATTCAAAAAATGCTTCGACATCGGTTATCGTTGCGGTCATGCGATAGGGCGGGAGGCTGGCGAGGAAGGTCTGGCCGTATCGCTGGCGCGTGACGCGGGGATCGAGAAGGACCAGGACGCCGCGGTCTTCGAGTGAGCGAATCAGGCGGCCGAAGCCCTGCTTGAGGGTGAGAACGGCGGAGGGAACCTGGTAGTCGGTGAAGGGTTTGCCGCCGGCTTCTTCAATGGCCTTCATGCGCGCCTGGACGACCGGGTCGTTGGGAACGGCGAAGGGCAGGCGGTCGATGATGACGCAACTGAGCGCCTCGCCCTGCACGTCAACGCCCTGCCAAAAACTTGAAGTGCCAAAGAGGACTGAGTTAGGCGTGGAACGGAACTGCTCCAGAAGAGCCTTGCGCGGAGCCGTGCCGTGGAGGAAGATGGGAAAATCCAGCACCGGCAACAGGCGATCGTAAAGCACGCGCATCTGCGCATAGCTGGTGAAGAGGCAAAAGGCGCGGCCATGGGAGATTTCGAGCACGCGCTGGATGCAACGCGCGGCAGCCTCGGGAAATCCAGGATCGCGCGGGTCAGGCATCTCTGGCGGCAGATAGAGCAGAGCCTGCTCACCATATTTGAAATGCGAAGGCACCACGAGTTCGCGCGCTTCGCTGAGGCCGAGGCGCTTGCGAATGTGCTCGAAGCCGCCCTGCACGGTGAGCGTGGCCGAGGTGAGCACGACGGTGGGAATTTGCTCGAAGACCAGTTCGTTCAGCAACTCGGAGACATCGATGGGTGTGGCTTGAAGGAACGTGGTGCGCGGCCCTCCGCGGGCGGCGAACGCTCTTGTATTCGTGCCTGCTGAGATGCGGCGCTCCATCCAATAGACCATGTTGCTGGCGTTCGATTCGAGGAGGAACTCGAATTCCGAGCGGAGGCGGACGACGCGCTTGCGCAGTCCCGGCGTTTCGTCAATGCCGGTGAGCGCATCCAGTTCGAGTTCAATGCGCTGCAAAATGGTGCGGACGGCGAGATAAAGGTCGCCGGAAGTTTCCAGGAATTGCTCGCGTTCAGTGAAAGGCTGGCGTCCGTCGGCGGGCATGGGAAGCGCGGCGAAGAAGATGCGAGCGCGGTCGCGGAGTTGCTGAGTGAGGGCGGGCAGACTGTTCGTGCCGGGCTTGCCGCGCAACAGGGCGTCCGTGTCGCGGGCGAGTTCTTCAAAGCGCAGGTTGCTGACCGATAGGCCGAAGTAACTCGAAGCTACGTCCTCCAACTCATGCGCCTCGTCGAAGATCACTGCTGCGGCCTCGGGTAAAACTCCGGCGTCGGGCGCACCGGTAGCGTCGCGCTTGAGGGAGAGGTCGGCGAAGAAGAGGTGGTGGTTAACGATGATAATGTCTGATTCGAGTGCCTTGCGGCGCATCTCAGTGATGAAGCAGCGACGGTAATCGGGACAGGTGGTGCCGAGACAGGCTTCGGTGCGGGCGTCGAGCTTTTGCCAGAGAGCGGACGATTCCGGCAGGCCAGCAATCTCGGCGCGGTCGCCGGTTTCCGTAGTCTGCTCCCACTCGGAAATCTGGCGATACTGATCGATCTCTTCCAATCCGCTGAGAATGGGCTGGTTGCGGAGGGTGACCAACTTGTGACGGCAGAGGTAGTTGGCGCGGCCCTTCATGTAGCAGACGCGCAGGTCGCCGATGAGGGTTTCGAGAAAGGGAACGTCGCGGAAGTAGAGCTGGTCCTGGAGGGCCTTGGTTCCGGTGGAGACGATGACGCGCAGGCCGGTGCGGAGAGCGGGGAGCAGGTAGGCGAGGGTTTTTCCCGTGCCTGTGCCGGCCTCGACGATGAGATGGCGGCGCTCCGCGAGGGCGCGTTCGACTGCTTTGGCCATCTGCAGCTGTCCGGGGCGGTACTCATAAGGCAGAGACGAGCGCGCGAGAATGCCGCCGGGAGAGAAGAACTCATGGAGTGTGGGCAGGGCGCGGGTTGGGTTGTCGGTGGCTGGCATCGGGAGCGGGCGCTAACTTCATCATAGTGATGCGGAACGAATGGTGGGTTCGCGCGGAACGTATCGTCATCAGGATTGTCGGCGTTGCATTTCCCTCCTGCCCGATTGGTGATACTCCTCAGTTCTTTGTGTTGTTTACCGGGACGGCGCTCGCTCTCCATTTGGCCCGCAATTCCTCGGCTCGTCGTCCGGCCTCTTCGATCTGCTGATGCGTTGCCTGAGCCCGCGCCCGATTGAGGTTGACGGTGGCGCGGTTATGAACATCTCCAGGTTCTGAGCGTTCAACCGCCAGCGTCAGCCACTTCAGAGCTTCAACCATGTCTGGCGTAACGTCTGGCCCACCGATTAACAGCCCATACCCGCATGAATTCATTCCAGTCGCGAGGCCGTCCTCCGCAGCCGCGCAAAACCAGTCGATAGCCATAGCGAAGTCCTGGTCAACACCCAACCCCTGTCGGTACGCATCTCCGATTTTCGCCTTCGCCCAGGGGTCGTCTTGATCCACTGCCTTAAGAAGCCAGCGTCTGGATTCCTGGTAGTCCTGCGCAGTTCCCTTGCCGTCCCAATAAAGCGCCGCTACGTTATCCTCTGCCACAACGTTTCCCTGCGCTGCCGCCTTGAGATACCAGCTCAAAGCTTCGGCATAGTCTTGAGTAACGCCCCAGCCATTCCGATAACATGCGCCCACACTGATTTGAGCTTTTGCGTTCCCTTGATCCGCCGCCTTGCGATACCAACTCACTGCTTGCTCGTAATCCTTGGTTACCCCAAAACCATTGCCATACATGGTTCCGAGATTGTACTGTCCTTCGGGTGAACCTTGTTCCGCCGCTTTTCGGAACCACGACACCGCTTCTACCAGATCTTTGGCAACGCCCTGACCTTCCTTATAACTATTTCCGAGGTTGTTCTGGGCGAATGCGTAACCCTGCTCTGCCGCCTTGCGGTACCAGTTCACTGCTTCCGTTTGATTTTTGTTTACGCCGCGGCCTTGGTCCAACATCAGCCCGAGACCATACTGCCCAGAAGCGTTTCCTTGTTCAGCGGCCTTGCGATACCATAAAACGGCTTGAGTATCGTCCCTGGTAACGCCTTGACCATTTGCATACATAATTGCGAGATTCGTCTGCGCCTCTGCATAGCCCTGCTCGGCCGCCTTGCGGTACCAATTCGCCGCCGCCACTAAGTCCTTTTCAACGCTGCGGCCGTTTTCAAGCATCCATCCGAGATGGCTTTGTGCCTCGGGAAGACCTTGTTCCGCAGCTTTCCGATACCAAGTTGCCGCCTCCGCCAAGTTCTTTGCAATCCCAAAGCCCGTTTCGTAACTGGCACCCATTCTGTTCTGCGCGGCAGCGTCGCCCTGTTCCGCCGCTTTGCGATACCAATTCACGGCTTCTACTTCGTCCTTCGGAACGCCCCGACCATTCGCGTACATCGTTCCCAAATTGACCTCAGCGAGAGCATTGCCCTTCTCCGCCGCCTTGCGGTACAAACTCACTGCTTCCGAATCGTCTTTGGCAACACCCCGGCCGTTCGCATAGGCCCATCCTAGATTGTTCTGCGCCAGAGCATCGCCCTGTTCAACGGCCTTGCGATACCAGTTCACTGCTTCCTGATCATCCCTGGCAACGCCATGGCCATTCAGATACATATTGCCCAGGTCGATCTGCCCGTTAACGTCGCCCTGTACCGCCGCCTTGCGGTACCAACCGACAGCCTCTTTGTCATCCTTGGCAACGCTCCGACCACTCTCGTACATTTTCCCCAGATTACACATGGCGTGAGGGTTGCCATGCTCCGCGGATTTACGGAACCAGCGCACTGCTTCCGCTGCGTCCTTCGGCACTCCCCAGCCGTTGTCATATAGGATTCCGACATTGTTCTCAGCGCGCATATAGCCCTGATCCGCCGACTTGCGATACCAGACCAAGGCTTCGGTGTAGTCTCTTGCCACGCCGCGCCCTTCCTGGTACATCCATCCAAGACTGTTCTGAGCCCACGAGTTACCCTGATCAGCAGCTTTGCGGTACCAATTAACGGCTTCCGAATCATCCTTTGTGACGCCACGACCGGTCACGTACATCCAACCAAGCTCGAATTGCGCTACGGCGTTTCCCTGCTCCGCAGCCTTGCGATACCACTGCGCAGAAGCTTCGTCGTTCTTGTCCACACCCCGTCCGTAAAGGTACATCCAGCCGAGTTCCGCCTGGGCATCGACAACATTCTGGTCAGCCGCTTTGCGGAACCACCGCGCGGCCTCCGCCTCATCCTTTGCTACGCCTTTGCCGTTAAAGTACATCAGCCCAAGATTGGACTGGCCGAGCGCAAAACCCTGCTCTGCCGCTTTCCGGTACCATCCAAAAGCTTCCGCATCATCCTTGGCCACGCCCTTGCCGCTGCCGAACAGGAATCCAAGTATTACTTGCGCAAAAGGATTGCCCTGCTCCGCCGCTTTGCGAAACCACTGCGCAGCCTCGATTTCGTCCTTGGTCACGCCCTTGCCGTTGTAATATTTCAACCCCAGATATAACTGCGCTGGAACAAAGTTCTGCTCCGCCGCCTTCCGATACCATTGCACCGCTTGCGCATCATCCTTTGTTGTCCCCTTGCCGTTTTCAACCATCCAGGCAAGCGCGTTTTGCGCGAGCGCATAGCTCTCTTCCGATGCCATGCGATACCAGCGGACTGCTTCTGCGTCGTCTTGCGCCACGCCTTTACCACTGGCATATTTGAGCCCCAGAGCAAGCTGCGCAGGAGCAAAGTTTTGGTCTGCTGCCTTTCGGTACCAACTCACGGCCTCCGAATCGTCGCGAGGTGTTCCCCGACCGTTCTCAAGCATCCAGGCGAGCATATACTGCGCGGGGGCGCGACCCTGGTTCGCGGCTTTGCGGTACCATTGCACAGCTTCCGCATCGTTCTGGACCACCCCTTTGCCGTTTAGATACATCCATCCAAGGGCAGTCTGTGCATCAGGGGCACCTCGCTCCGCGGCCTCCTGATAAAACTGCGCAGCTTTCGCATCATCCTTAGCGACCCCCATTCCGTTGGCATAGATCCTCCCGAGAATGGTCTGCGCCCCGACGTCGCCCAGTTCTGCCGCTTTGCGGTATCGTTCCAGCGCTTCCCTGTACTCCTTGCTTGCAAGTCCTGGGCTCGCATACTCGGCTCCAAGATTCTTTGGTGGCTCAAGAGTGTCATCCCCAACCGGCTTTGTATCTCGCGTTGACGTGTCGGGAAAAGCTGGAATAACCAGAAAGGCAGTTACGAAGGACAGTAGCAGAGTCTTACTTGCGTTCAATTCAAGTCTCTCCAGCGGGGAAAGTTCGTAGTTAAGCATAGTGCAGAGGAATGCAGGAACGGAGCAAGAAGCGCTCTTTCTTGTGGATTCTTAAATAATCATGGCCAACTCTGGAAATGGAACGGACGCGCTAACGGAGCCATCAGAAAAAGGCGCATTGAAGGCACAGCTAGCGTGGCTGCGAGTGCTATTCATCGGTAAGTGATTGATTTTCATGGGACCTTTAGTCGGCGCTATGTCCAATCTGGTGATGCGGGGCGATGCGGGTGACGGACGCAGGACCGTTTTGTTTCTTCCCACTGATTCTGTCAGGAGGTTATAATTCCCGCACGTGGCAAGCAGAGTGCTGGTTTTTTAATATCGATGATCTGAGAGTGCCTCGATAGTCCCCATTTTTTCCGTATTCATGAAATGTTGATTTCTGCCCGTATATACGGCTTTATGGCTGCAGACCTTTTCGCGCCCAAAGCGATCTTGAAAGGAGAAGTCAGGCATGAAAGTCCTCAGTTCGAAGCTCGGCATGGCCATGCGCCATGGAACGTATCTTGCAGTTTTCGCGGCGGCAGGATTTGCGTTTGCACAATACGGAGCTATGCAGCCCCGTGTAACTGGCCAGCGCAACCTGCCAAACTCGACTATTCTGCGCGGCGACGATCACGCCACAACCATGCAGCGGCTGCGCGTTGTGCGGCAATACGGACTCAGTGATGTCCGTTCCAATCCGCAGGTCATGCTTGGCGAGACGAAGCTTGACTTTGGCCCGATGCTCAACAACCCCAAGGCCACAATCAACATCGCTCAGCGCTTGCGCGCGATTCCGCAGAGTGTTGAGTTGCGTGAGGATGAAAGCGATATCAGTGAAGTCGATCAGGGCCTCGTGATCCACCACGTCCTGACCTTTCGGGTTTTGCCGGGCAAATGCGCTGACAGCGGCGCCAAGGCCCAGATTGCGCAAGCGGGCATAAGTTGCTTCACAAGAGAATCACCAAGCCAGCACGTGGCGGAATTCGCCATGCCAGGCAACGCGCGCTATGTTGCAGATCCGGCCAAACGCGAAATCGCAATTGCCGCTTATAAGCAGAAGACAGCGCTTGCTGACGCCGATGCGAACCAGCACATTGCGGATCTGCGCAAAACTTTCGCCAACCCGTCGCAGAGAGCAGCGCTGGCCGCTCAGGTTGGCGCGGCCGAAGTCGCGCGCCTGAGCAACCTGAACGATGATCAACTCAAGGAAGATATCATCAACTCCTCAGTGCAACACGTGGAGCAGACAGTCTTCGTTCCCAAAGTCGAATCATCGCAATACGCGCATACTTCGAGTCAGCTACGCATATCGCCAAGCACACAGGAGATGGCGGCAGGAGAGCAGTTATTGCGTGAGACGATTCCGGATCAAGGAGTGGCCAATCCGCAATACCCTAAACTTTTAAGAATCGTGCCTCCTGCAAATTTTCATGCGCAAGGAGGCGCCGGTTCCTCCAGGAACACAACCGATCAGACGACAGATATTGATTTGGGTACATATATCTATCTGACCGGCTTTACGCTCGGCCATGATTACGAATGGAGCATGGAAGTCGATACAACGATCAATTGGTGCGTTGTCGGTTGCTCCTCAACCTACAGCGTCAAGCTGTACGCGGGTTTCAATTATGGATTTGGCCTGCGATTCCCCATCCAGACGCAATTGAAGTACCACAACGTAGTTCACCCCAACCAAACTGCCGACGCAAGCCTGACCGCTATCTTCGAGCCCATTAACGGCTCAGCCGACCAATTCGCTTCCACTGGCCTGGAGAGCGACCAGATTTTTGACGGCAAGGAGTTGGTTGCCCAGGTGGGCGCCGATGCCGGCTTCAATTTCAACCTGCCGGTAATTGGCAGTAACGGTATGGGATTCTCGGTCGGCGTGGACTTCACCAGCTGGCTGCCGTCGCCCTATACAAACGGGCATTTCACGCC
Source organism: Occallatibacter sp. (assembly GCA_049520075.1). Taxonomy (GTDB): domain Bacteria; phylum Acidobacteriota; class Terriglobia; order Terriglobales; family Acidobacteriaceae; genus Telmatobacter. The sequence continues at coordinate 86,814 of JBEKQD010000003.1, forward strand.
GCCGGCGCCGGGAACCCACGGCATCGATACACCGTTTGTTTTCGACAGCATTGATCTGTTGGGCGACCTGCTCAATTTTGGAGCAGTGGGCGGACAGGTTTTTCCGGCCATAGATATCAACCTCCATTCGAACAAGTTGGAATACACGCTGAATGATGAAGTCTTGAACAGGCAGACCAGAGTTACATCGACAGGGCAGACTGTTTCCGTTGGCGTGGACAGAAGCAGGAAGAACGACAGCCACTTCAGCTTTGGCAACCCGGTCTACAATCTCGGATTTACGCTTACGCCCGGGATTGATGCGCGGCTGTTTGTCGATTTGGGAGTGTGGTCGGACAACTGGGATTGGCCCGTCTGGTTTCCGCAACTTGCCGTTGATCTGCCGCCCAATGGAATTGATTTTGGATGCCACAGCGGGACCACCTGCGTTCTCGACTTCAGGCCTGAATACGATGCTGGGGTTACAAGCGAGCTCAGGCAGCAACTGCTGAGCCAGGGTTGCACAATCCAGGGAAACGTGATGACCTGCCTGGATCTCCGGCCTTTCTACACCTGCCAGAGTGCCGTCGCGGCACGCACATTGCTGGGAATCCAGTCTTGCGTTCAGGGAGGGATGCTTCCCAAAACAGACGTGACGGCCGACCGCACATTGACGGGCGGAGGGTGCCAGCCGAACGGGAACCGGCTGGGCGATTATCTGTGCCCAATCAAGGGTGGCATGCTCAACCTGTGCGAGACCATGCTACACAATGGCGCCGTGGCTAGTTGCAACGCGCTCGTTCCAGTGCAAGTTGACCAGATACTGAAGCGTGGCGGATGCAAAGAGGGTCAAGCTGGTGACTATACGTGCCCTTCCGGCATGATCGGTCTGTGCAATCTCTATGTGAAGAATCAGGAGATACTGTCCTGTAAGCTTGGCAACTGACGATTGGTTGACCCGTGGCAGCAGAGGAAGACGGGACCGAGTAGAGCGTCTTTCAAAAAACGCTGTGTTGCGTCAGGATGCGGCTTCGAAGTGCGGGTTGGGTTGTCGATGGTTGGCATCGCGTTTCACGAGCAAGATGGTGATATCGTCCTCGTTGAAACGTGGGTCAACCATCGATTTCAAAATGAGTATTGTTCTTTCCGAAGTGTCAGCGAGTGCATTACGCAAAAGCTCTTCTGCATTTTCTCCGGAAATCGAATCTGTGAAGCCGTCAGTAAAAATCAGGAGGGAGCCGTCAGGATCAAGAATAGCTTTACGAGTTTCATAAGCCGCATCGGGAAATAGTCCAAGCGGGACACCCGTAGCTTCCAACTCTTTCGCAGACCCGGAGCCAAAGACAATGGGGGCGTTGTGGCCGGCGTTGACGCAGGTCAATTCTCCCGTCTCACGGCTCAACACGATGAACACAGCCGTCGCAAAACGGTCGCTGGGAGTATAGCGGCACAGATGCCTGTTAATCTGCCGAGCCATCGCAAGAGGATCCGCTTCAAGATTCGCAATGCTTCTGACCAGAGCCTGTATATTGGCCGCCAACAGCGCCGCCGGCATCCCTTTCCCGGAAACATCCGCTACCGCGAAAAGCGTTCGCTTGCCCGTAAGCTCGATGACGTCAAAATAGTCGCCGCCGACCTCACGGAAGGGCCTATAGAAAGTTTCCAGTTGGTAGCCGGGCAACTCCGGAAGACTTTCCTGTCCAGGTTGAAGGGTCTGCTGGATTTGCCGTGCGGCAATCTGGTCGGCTTCAAGTTGGGTCTTGCGAGCAAATTCTGAAGTCAGCATCCCATTCATCATTGCGGAGCCAACGGCGTAGAAGATAAGCGCAATGAGAAAGACCACACTCTCATCTTTCGGCCACATGAGAGGCCATGCCAGAGACCGCGACCAGAGACAATAAATGGCAAATCCCTGAAGGAAAATCCCCCCCTCAGTGATGATGCGTTTCGACCTGGGCATCTCGCGGACCCAGTGTCTGGTTGAGTACCAGAAGGTGCGGGGAATCGGGATTGTGAATCTGCCGGGCTTCGTCTTTAGCGCGCGAAACTGCATTGCAGAAGTCTATCAAGACACAGGGGTTTGGCGAAAAGCGCGTGCGCGAGGTGATGCACAGCAGGCGTGAAAAATCGGGAACTCGAAATCATGGCACAGATATGTAAGGCTGGTCGCGACAGGTTCAAAAAAAATCAAATAATCCGCAAATAAAAAAGGAGTTAGTTTAGCCACGAAATCATATATTTTCTAAAATGCCATAATCACGTTTTCAATTCGCGGCAAAAAGCCGAAACCTGTTCAAAACAATTTTGAATCCGCGTCATGACCGCGATAGTCAACATCCCGGCGGGTTGTCTTGCCGGCGATTAACGCCAGACAGATGCCGCAGGGGCAACTCCAGGAGGTAGAAATGAAGAATTTCAAGTTTGGATTGTTCGTATTGGCTTTGGCAGCCGTAGTTACTCCAGCCGCAACGGCCGGCACAATCAGTTACTACCCTTTAACCTTCGGCAGCAACTTCCCATTTGTTGACGGAGGGCCATGTACGGTTACAAGCAATTGCGTCATCGGATTGGTGGCAACTGGGCAATATGAGGTGAATGGCAGCGCAGTCGGGATTCCGCCTACCGAATCGATTCAATCGGTTACGTTCAGTTTTGACATCGCACCTCAATGGGGGATTAATTACATGAGGCTCGGTGGCACCCTCGACGCCTATGGAGCCGGCGCAAACAGCGCCAATCCTGCGCCATTTTCTGACTGGGGATATGAATTTATACAGCAGCTCACCTTATGTTCCTCGAGCGATGTTTGCACAACTACAACAGAGAAGCTGAGTGGTGGTGGCGCACCGCTGCCGCCTTTCTCCTTTAACACTAATGTTGGTGCGGGAACCGGCGTATATCAAACCTTTCTCTATTTAGACAATGCAGAGGTCGCGTCTGACGCTCAGCCAGGTGTGGACATTGATGTGAGCGAGGTGCCAGAGCCTTCATCCTGGCTTCTTCTCGCGGCAGGGCTTCCGGGGTTGGCAGCGGTCCTTTTTCGAAAGGCAAGCCGTCCCGCGCTGATTAGACATTCTGGCTGTTGAGGGCGACTGATTCAAGAGCGGCGAGATTCAGCATTGCACTGTTCAAATTCCCGCGAACCAGGAGTATCCGTAATCAGGGTCGACGGAACCTTTTCCGCTGCCGAATTTCTTGATGTCGTCCGTCACTGTGATGTGCGTGAGGTATTTCAAGCTCTTGTAACCAAGTTGGCGGGGTACGCGCAGGCGCAACGGGCCGCCGAACGGCACGGGAAGATCCCCATCGTTCATCCCCATGGTCAGGAATGTGTGAGGGTGCATTGCGTCAGACATGTCAATGCTCTCCCACAAGCCCTTTTCGATGGCGTAATAGACCACATAACGCGACTGGGGCAACACACCGGCTTCGCGCAGAACTCCGGATAGCGGCGTGCCAATCCATTCAGCGATGTAGGACCAGCCTTCTTCGCATGCGACTTCGGTGATCTGGCTCTGAATCGGCAGGGTCTTCAGATCTGCGAGCGAGAGTGTCATCGGGCGCGCCACTGTACCGTCAACTACCAGCCGCCAATCTCGGAACCCTCCGGCCTGCAATCGCTTGAAGTCATCCTTGGGCGGCGCTACTTCATTGGCAAACGGGTTCTTCGAGATCATGCTGCGCGGAAATTCGCGGGCCGGTGTGCGGGCGGTCAGCAACCGCTGGCAGGCATAAGTCAATGTCTCGCCAGGTCCATAAATTCCGCCGGCATCTGGCGGAATCAGACCGTAACGCGTGGCCAGGCGATCTGCCACGGCCAATCCTCCAATACTCGCTGCAGCGGCAACGCCTCCGTAGATCAGCTTGCGCCGTGAGATCGGATTCATTGGCCCTCCTCGGAACCGCGCGTATAACCCGTAATCATGACTCGCATGCGGCTCCAGAACCCCGATAGGGCAATCATCGTCACGTGCACGATGAGGAAGAGCACAAGTAGCCACGTGACAAAGAAGTGAATGGTGCGCGCGGACTGCCGGCCGCCGAGCAGCGAGGCCGTCAACGGAAACGCGGATGTGAACGAAGGCGACATGGCAAGCCCTGTCCAGATGATGAGCGGAAACAGCAACAGGATCACAACCAGATAGGCGGTCCGCTGCAGCACGTTATAGGTGTTTTCTTCCGCGTGATCGGCTCGCTCACGGTGAATGTAGTTCGCGAAGCGATCCCGGTAAGCGCGCCACGTCCAATCTCGCCGCGCCGGAATCAGGTTTTTGCGGAAATGCCCAGTCCATAGGCCGTAGATTCCATAGACAAGGCCGGCAAGCAGAAGGACCCATGGAGCTTCGAAATGCAAGTACCGGCTCCAGCCGTTCTGATCGGGCATCACGTAGCCGTAGCCTGTCGGGACCGTGTCGCGCGAAGCCGGAATGGGGATGACGAACAGCGGGTGAGTGTTCACGTTTCCCACTTCGCCCCAGTAGAAGCGCGGGTGCGAGATGACGAGCTCGCCGCCGGAAACAAGCAGCGCAACGAAGGCGATGAACGTGAGCCAATGGGTCACGCGCACAACGGCTGAGTGGCGGCGAATTTTGGTCTTTTCAGGTAGGGAAACCGCTGGCACGCTGCCAGACTAGCACAGTTCTCCCTTCATCATGTGGCCTTTATCTTGAATCACGTAAGCTGTTTATTACAAAACCTTTAGTCGTTAGGAGAGAGAGGCGAACCTCCAGCCTGCTCACCGCAATCGCGACAGCTCATTGATGCCTGAGCCTTTGGAGTGTATCGACCGCGCAGATTGCCCCGGCTGGTTGTTCTTCGTGCTTGAAATAGGCAAAGACATCGCCCTCTGCAGACCGCCGGCGCAGGATATTCTCAATTGCGTCGAGCCGCACTTGAGAGTATCCACTCTTGCGGAACCGGTAGAAGCCGAACGAAGCGGTCACAATATCCGGAGTCTCTAAATCATCGCTCTCAGCCACACAGAGCGAGACAGAATGACGCTGCAATGCGGCATACACTTCATCACAAAACCATGTGCTGTGCCGAAATTCGAACGCCATCCTCAACCCGGACGTGTCCGCGGCCACAAGAAATGATTCGAGGCGAGGCACATCGGCCTTGAAGTTGGGCGGAAGCTGGAAGAGCACCACACCCGTCCGTCCAGCAGCCACTACGGGCGCGAGCGCGCGCGCCAAGGCGGCGACTGCGTCTGAACAGTCCTTGAGCCGAAGGATATGAGTGATCCGCTGCGGCGCTTTAAACGAGAATCGAAAGCCGGCGCCGGTCGCGGCCAGCCAACCAGTGAGCATGCTCTCGGTCGGCAACTGGCGGAAGGTGTAATTCACTTCGACGGAGTTCAACTGAGTCGCGTAGTATTCCAGGAACTTCCGTTGAGGAATCGCTGGAGGATAGAATCCCGGTTTCCAGCTCGAATATGCCCAGCCGGAGGTACCAATGAAGGCTCGATTCCGCAAGTCTCCCACAACTTCCAGAGGCGTAGAAACTCGCAAGACTTCTCGGCCGGCAGCCTTTTTGTTGGACATCCGGGTGTTCGTATCCACGAGTGACACCACCCCTCTCGTCCGAGAAAAAGATGAACCATAAGATCGACTCGCTGTCCATTGGGCGCCAAGGGATCTAACGTTAAGACCCAGGCCGCAACCCATAAGTCACGGAAAACAGGCTAGCACAACGTGCATATGGTTCAAATACCGTCGAAAATCGATCTGAAAATTGGCTTTCGCGCATTACCAGCGGCCGAACCCTGATGAGTCCTTCTGGTCGGCGATTTCGGGCACATCCCACGGTGCCCTGGGCTCTTTGAGAATTGTGAAATTGCATTCTGATGTCAAGAACTGGCTCATGCGGACCGAGAACCGGCTTGAACACGGCCGATTGTAAGCTTTCGAAACATTTTCTTTGGTGACCGATCCATGTTGCCCGGATACAATTTGTCTCTGAAGGCAACCGATCACTTGGAGGTTCAAATCGATGGTTCGACAGGTGCGATTGTTTTGTCTGCTACTTCTTCCATGCGCACAACTGGTAGCGCAAGGTGTCGCTGTTCCGGGCGATCCGTGCAAGCCGGCGAGTGCGCGAACGCAAGAGATTGGGTGCTGGATCCTGGCTGACAATCCCGTAGGTCAACTTACAAAACCACAAGTGTTCTGGCATCTCGATGCGTATCCAACACGCGCCGCGGCGCAAGCAGATAAGGGCCCGCGAGGCACGGTTATCGAATCATTTGGCAAAGTGTGGCTGATGACCATCGAGGACGAGAACTGGAGATCGGCCCACGGCAATCGCGTTGCCGAAATTGGACCGCTTCCGATCGTTGCAGGAGAAAACTACTCGGCGCAATTTATGGAAGCGGACTTCACGCCGGGAATGATTGCGCCCTCACACATCCACTCAGGCCCGGAGGCCTGGTACGCGGTGGGCGGCGAAACATGCCTCGAGACCTCCGATGGCCGCATGCAAATCAGCCGAGCTGGGGGCCCTGCGGTAATCGTTCCGATGGGATTATCGATGCACCTTACCGCTATCGGCACCGAGCGGCGCCGTTCTATCGTGATCATCCTCCATCAGTCATCGCAACCTCCGACCACCATGATTCATGATTGGATGCCAAAGGGTTTGTGTGGAAATAGAAACTGAGCCAGACGCCTCTGTAACATTTCATCTGGCCAAAGTCATGTGAGAGAATTTTGCGCAGCAACGGTGTTTTTTGCCATTCACCGTCAATGGGGAAGTTTGGAAGGTGGTCTGGTTTCAGGCGATCCGGCTCTCCGCCAAACTTCCGCATCGGCGACAATACACTCGCGACCCAGGGCGGGTCTAGAATCAACGAGAGAATCCGAACAACTCCGCAGGCAAACAATGAAGCATATTCACTTTTCGGCTACATTTCTACTCATGCTGCTCGTTGGGACCAATTCAGGTTTTGGGCAGGGTCAACGGGCTCTACTGACTGTCGATGGCTTGAGCATTCCGGCTGGGGGCGCACTTGCCGCTTTCCGAATCGACACCTGGGGTGTGATCCCCTTGGCTGTGTGCAAGGTTCCACCGCTTTGGGAGATTAAGGAGGAAAGGTTCCTGGACTCCGCAGGCGTTTTATCTGGTCGTTCGGACCAAATACACCGCACGCTGACAAAGTTGGATCAAATGTTCCTTGTTGACGTTTATAGCTATCAGCCCTTGCCTAAAGGCGATCCAAAAACTGAATATCATCCCGCATCGTTCGCCGGTTGGTTCGAGGTATTTGATGGAAACGGCAACGTTCTTAGGAAACGTCGAGTGTTCCATGCCGGCAATTTCCATCTCACTGCAGCGCCGCGCTGCCCCGACGCGCCTCCAGCGGAGCCGTAGTTTGAGGCCCAATGTAAATGAGTACGCGACGGACGAAACGCCGATTCTTGGGGTTCCGGGCGGATGACCACCTATGCGGAAGTTTGGAAGGCTGGCTGGTTCCAGGTGATTCGGCTCACGCGAAACTTCCTCATTGGCGACTATGCAACTGCAACCGGAAACCGATGAGATACTGTCATCTCGAAGCATGAGGATTGAAGGCAATTGTGGGAAAGCTATCCGAGTGGCTCACCGCTCCCTGCATCCACCCACTGCGCGCCACATGCCTCGCAATGCCAGGCCGCCTCTCGTGGCGGCACTGGAATCGACAGGACGTAGAGCGCCACAAGTGACCGCCCGCGCTCTGTCCCCCCGCCCAGTGTAATCTCAGCCGATCCGCACTCTGGGCAGGTCGGCTGTACGTAGGCTTCCTCTTGACCATACGTGATTGTCCCTGGAACTCCCGCCTCCAGAATCTCCCGTGCAGTTGCTTCGTCGCGTTCGTCGACCTGCAATCGCATGCCGCCTATCAGATTCGAGTAGAACCAAACCATCCGCACGAGATGCTCATCTGCAATCCAGGCCGAAATACCGGCCGATTCCAGCAGCGAACGCCCCGCGAATGCCTCCGGCAGATCCCGATAGCGCCGCACCGTCACCAGGCGACAGAACTCCCATTCCTCCGGCTCTTCCACCAGGGGCGGCTCAAGCCCGCGCCGCGCAAATTCAGAACGCAACGCCACCTGTGCAATTTCCAGCAGGCCACCGTAGGAGCGAGCCAGTTCCATAAGTTCCGTCTCACTCATCTGCGCATACTGCGCCGCCAGATCTTCAGGGCTGGGTGTCATGCACTGAAATCTTAACAGGAATAGGAAGCGCGGCAGTCCATGCGTGTGCTCGAGTCCAAAACCCCCTGCGACAGCTATACTACCGCCATGATCCCCATTGGTTCTCATCCTGCGTGGCATCCAGTGATGGAGACGCTGGCGTATACGGCGGGGTTCGTTGTCTTTCGATGGTCACGCGGGCGACAAGGCGACGTGGTAGACGAGCCGCAGCGCTGGACGGTGCTGGCCGCCGCAGCGGTGGGTGCGCTGATCGGGAGCCGGTTGCTTGGGATTGCCGAACAGTGGCCCACAGTGATGGAGGCCTGGAGGAGTGGGAGGTTTTTCGAACTGCTGCTCTCGCCGGGAGGAAAGACGATTGTCGGGGGTCTGTTAGGCGGCTGGCTGGGCGTAGTGACCGTGAAAAAGTTGAGCGGAATCCGGCGACGGACGGGCGACCTGTTTGTGTTGCCGCTGTGCGTGGGGATTGCGGTGGGGCGCGTCGGATGTCTGTTAGCTGGTCTGGCGGACGACACATATGGAAAGCCGACCACGCTGCCGTGGGCTGTGAACCTGGGCGACGGCGTGGGGCGGCATCCTGTGCAAGTTTACGAGATTCTATTTCTAACTCTGGTGGGAATAGTTGTTAGTAGAAAAGCCAAGCTCCCGGACGGCGCGCGGTTCAGAATCTTTATGGCGAGTTACCTGGGATGGAGAATCGTGATCGACTTCTGGAAGCCCCAGCCGCTGATCGGCGGGATGAATCTGATTCAGTGGAGTTGCCTGGCGGGGATTCTCTTTCTCGTTTTGGATTTTGTCTTTGTAAGCAAGGAGAACAATGGGCGAGCGGCTGGTTGATCAAATTCCATTCGCGAAGATCATTACTGTTCTGGCGATTATCTTTGGGATTTCGCTGGGGCTTTGCGGCGTGACAGTTGTTCTTTCTGACGGCGGCAATCGCGGGGGCAGTTTCTTCATCGGTCTCCAGATGCTGGTGATTGCGGGGATCTTGCTATCGTTGACCTGTCTGCTGTTGACGGTTCTGGCCTTTGTGACACTTTCAATCTTGGGAAGCTTTTCAGGAAAAGTGTCACAACCGGTGAGACTTTTCGCCAAAGAGGATGATACAAAGATCGATAAGAACGAATAGCCGTCCCGGAACGCGTAGAGTACGCAGAAAAAGAGCAAGCGAATGGTTGAAAAGAAACTGCTGACGCTGGCCGGTGTCGCCGGGATTCTAGCTAGCGGTGCTTGCTTTTTGCCGCCGCTGCCACAGCATAAGCCGGCGCCTCCGCCGGTTCACAACGGACTTGATGGGGTTCAGAGCATCCGGGTCGAGGTGGCGAATACTTCCCCATCCCATCATCTGGACATCCCATCATCTGGACTCAGCCGATCTGGCGCGGAAGATCACCGACGCAATCAACGAACAATCGTGGAAGACGAAGGTCAGCGCTCACGTTGGGAAGGAAGCGGGAGGCGCGGATGCGGTTCTGGCGATTACGGTTTTAAGTGAGACTGTGGAGCCGGCGCTGACACAGACCGGACGTATGAGATTCCTCATCAGGGATTCGGCGACGCTGACGAGGCCGGATGGCGCGCTGGTGTGGCGTGAGACGGAGGCCGAGAATTGGATTACCCGCAATGTTGTTGAAGAGAACGCAGCGGATGCCTGGAAGGTCCCCGGCTTGATGGATGGCGTGGATAAGGCACTGAGCGACAGGCTAATCTTCCGAATGTTCGATGGGCATTGACATGGCCTATACTTTAATCGCCTAGCCATGAGCTGGTCGTGAATGAGAAGTTGGGCGCGCTGGAACGCAAAAGGATTCGAATGACTGAGAAACTCCGACCATATCTGATTTGAGTTCTGACGCCGAAAGATACAGGAGCAAGGCCTTGAGTGAACGATCGGTTTTTGCCAAGACTATGACCATTCTTGCCGTAGCCTTCGGGGTTGGGATGGGGTTGTGCGGATTATCTGCGGTCGTGCCGTCATCCGACTCGGAGTTTCACACAAATTGGTTGAGCTTGCCATCGTTGCTGATTATGGTTCTCTCGTTTCTCGGCTTAATCGCGACGCTACTTGTTCGTATCATCGGAAGCGTGTTCGGCGATTTCTCGGCCAATAGTTCAGGCCCACAGACGCTATTCGGGAATTCCAACGAGGAATCGAATGACAGAGATCAACCTGCGAAAAGACGTTGATTCGTAGGTCCGGCCATCAAAAACTGAAGGGTAGCAAAACCATGAGTTGTTTATGACAGAAAAGCTTCGACCATATCTTTTCTACGACGTGGCGATCTCGATCTGCTCGACCTGTTACAGACGGGTGGACGCCAAGATTGTCTTTGAGGACAGCAAGGTCTGGATGCTGAAGCGGTGTCCGGAGCATGGGAGCCAAAAGGTCTTGGTGGCCGACGATGTGGATTACTATCGGCGGGCGCGCGAAGTATTTATCAAAACGCCGGAGCAGCCGATGGTCTATAACACGCCGGTGAAGTATGGGTGTCCGTATGACTGCGGGCTCTGTCCAGACCACGAGCAGCATAGCTGCTTGGCGCTGGTGGAGATCTGCGATGCGTGCAATTTGACCTGCCCAGTTTGCTACGCGGGCAGTGGGCAGCATAGGAGCGAGTTTCGGACGCTTGCGCAGATTGAGGCCATGCTGGATTGCGTTGTGCGTAATGAAAAGCATCCGGACGTGGTGCAGATCTCCGGCGGAGAACCGACGCTGCATCCGGATTTCTTCCGCGTGCTGGAGATGTGCAAAGAGCGGTCCATTCGCCACTTGATGGTGAATACCAACGGGATCAGAATTGCGCAGGACGAGGAGTTTGCCAAGCGCCTTGCCGGGTTCATGCCGGAGTTCGAGCTGTATTTGCAATTTGATTCGCTTGAGCGCGAGACGGTGATGCGGTTGCGCGGCGCGGATCTGCTTGGGATTCGCGAGAAGGCGCTGGAGCGGCTGAACAGGCTGGGAATTTCAACGACGCTGGTAGCGACTGTCGAACGCGGCGTGAACGACGGCGAGTTGGGCGCAATTGTGGATTTCGCGTTGACCCAGCCAGCGGTGCGGGGAGTAACCTTTCAGCCGGTGCAGCAGGCGGGGCGCGTACTCGGCTTCGAGAGTACGCAACACCGTCTGACTCTGACCGAGGTGCGGCGGCGCATCCTGGAACAGACAGACGTCTTCAAGCCGGAGGATCTGATTCCGGTTCCCTGCCATCCTGATTCTCTGGCCATGGCCTACGCGATCAAGATGGGCGGCAAGACGATTCCGCTTACTGGGATGGTGCCGCCGGAGGTGCTGATCGACGGGGCGAAGAACACCATTGCCTATGAGCGGGAGGCGGGTTTGCGTGAGCATCTCTTCAAGCTCTTTGCGACCAATCATTCGCCGATTGCACAGGCTTCTACCTTGCGCGAACTGCTCTGCAGTCTGCCCCGCGAGTTGCTCTGCTGCCTGCCCAAAGTGTCGCTGCCCAAGGATCTGGGATACAAAGATCTTTTTCGCGTACTGATTGTTCAGTTCACCGATGCCGAGGCCTTCGACGTGCGCAGCGTGAAGAAGAGCTGCATTCATATAGCGCATCCAGACGGAAAAAGGCTGATTCCCTTCGACACATTCAATATGTTCTATCGAGGAGATCTGGAAAAGACGCGACTGGCCGGCCTGCGCGGCGCGGAAAAGGAAAGCTGCCATGCATGATTTAATCCAACGCATTGCGAATCAGTCCATCAACCCCCATTTATTCATCGCCGGAATGAGCGTCATTTACTTCACTAGCATGATCCTGCTGATTGCAGCCGCGCTCAAGTTTCTGGAGCACGCCGCAGCCTCGCAAAAGATTGCCAAAAAAATAACTCACCCATTTTCGACACGGGAGATGATCGTCTGTATTGCAGTGTTGTTTCCTTTCTGGCTTCGTAGCATCGGGCAAATCAAAATGGATGCAGCGCTTCAATCGGTATATTTTGCAATTGGCTCGGTTTTGATTCTTTGCGCTATAGCCTGGCATATATGGGCAAAATTCAACATTCGCGCCATGTGGTCCGATGGAATCGAAATCAAGCAGGATCACAGGCTGATCTCGACGGGAGCCTATGCGCTGTCGAGACATCCGATGTATGCTTCCCTGCTGCTATGGTGCTGGAGCGCAAGTTTCATGATGTTCAACTGGATCACGCTGACGCTCTCCACGCTCGTGATTCTCCCGCTCATGATTGCACGTGCGCGCGCTGAAGAAAGAGAACTCAGCAAGGTGCTGCCGGGTTACCTTCCATATCAAGAAAACGTGCGCATGTTAGCGCCAACCATCAGCGGATTTTACGCCGTTGCCGTCAAGATTATGGCAATGTGCCTTCTCGGCTATTACATTTGGCAGGGCCTGACATTACCCAGCGTAATTCTTCTTTTTGCCGTTCATCTGTACTTGGGATACTGTCTGACGCCGGAAAAGGTCGCGTTCTCCTATCGCTCCAAATCGGGGATGATGATTGCATTTTGGGGACTGAGCCTAATATGGCATCCTATTTACTATCTGCTCTACTTAATTCTCGCGATGTTTATCTACGGTCTGAAATTCAACTGCCCGTGCATGATGATTTACAACAAGTACGAACGATGCCCATGTTATGACCTGGCGGCTAAGTGCGTTATGAAGAACCCGTCGGCAAGATGAGACAGACGGGAGATTAATGCCATAAATCGGCAAGGCCGCAGGCCACGGTCTCCAAGATGCTTTTAATGCCTCGACGGAGAGCGCTAGCCGTGCTTCGACCAAAACATGTGTGGGTAACCGCCCGGTCTATGGAATTTCAGCCATGTACTCGGAACAGCGCTGAGGTCAGAAAACATCCGCGATCACGACATATCGAAATAGCGATCGGCTGGTTTGTGTTCGCTCACAAGGCAGAAGCTGCGAGTGTGCATTGCAGCTTCTGCGAAGGAGTCATCGGGTTTGTTGAATCCATTAGACCATTCCGATGCTCAAGTTTCTGGCCGCCCCCTGTCTTGACAGCTTCCAATCGAATAAAAACCTGGAAGCAAATACGGACGTAAATAGATTGGTGGCCAAACCGATCCCGAGCGTGGTTGCAAATCCCTTTACGCCCGGCGTGCCAAAAGAGAAGAGAACAATGCACGATATCAAAGTTGTTACGTGAGTATCAATCAAAGTTGCAAAGGCTTTCGAGAACCCACTATCCAGAGCCATCGTAGTCGACTTTCCGGCGCGCAGCTCTTCACGGATGCGCTCAAAAATCAAAACGTTGCTATCGACAGCCATCCCGATCGTCAGCACGGTACCGGCAATCCCTGGCAATGTAAGCACGGCTCCGAAGCATGACAGTACAGCGACCAGCAATAGACCGTTCAGAAATAAAGCTATGGTTGCGTTGACACCGGACGAACAGTAGTAAAGCAGCATGACCGCCACGATTGCTGATATCCCGGCAAGCGCTGCCATCACCCCACGATGAATCGAGTCGGCGCCAAGAGATGCTTCCACTGTGCGTTCCTGAAGGACATCGATTGCGGCTGGCAGTGCGCCGGAGCGCAGACTAATTGCCAAGTCATTTGCTTCAGCCACGCTTCGTGCGCCGCGAATCTGCCCTGTGTCACGAATCGCGCTCTCAATGACAGGAACACTGATGATCTCGTTATCGAAAACGATAGCTGAGCGTGCTCCGATATTGGCCTCGGTGTAACGATGGAATCGCTCTGCAGCTTCATTTCCCAATGTGAACGCCGTCACGGGCTGGCTCATCTCATCAGTGGCGGAGTTGGCGTCTCGCAGGTCAGTGCCCTTGATTACAGGCGGGGCATGGAGCAGATACCAGCTCCGTTCTGTGCTTCCAGAGGATTTTGTCG
>JBEKQD010000004.1:0-93467 GCA_049520075.1 Occallatibacter sp.
CCAACGATCAACTCCTTCACACCCAGCCCTTCAACTATCACTTCCGGTTCCAGCAGCACGCTGAGCTGGTCGACAAGCGGAGCGACGAGTATTGCTATCACGCCGGGGACGTTCACGTCCACGGCGGCGAGTGGTTCGACGAGTGTCAGTCCAACAACGACTACCACCTATACGCTGACAGCAACCGATGCTGCCGGCTCAGTCACCTCTATGCAGACGGTTACGGTAAGCACTTCATCCACGCCCGGTGCGACGTGGTACTTGTCCACCACAGGCTCGGACTCAAACAATGGCAGCACCTCCGGTACCGCTTTTGCCACGTTTTCGCACGCGCTGGCAACGATGTCGGGGTGTGACACGCTCATCGTAGAAAATGGCTATTACTATGATCAGATCAACATGGAGGCTGTGGCGAACCTGAACGGTAATACAAACGGGTCGGGTTGCTATACAGTCATCGAAGCCGCTACACCGTTTGGAGTCACCGTGGACTCCAGCCAGATCACCCCCCAGCCGAACGCGACGGTCTTTCTGTACTCAGCGAGTTATGTACAAATCATCGGCATCAAAGCGGCTGCCAGCCCCACCTGCAATGAGAACGCGATATCCTGCGCAATGCCGTGGATGATAGCCGGTTCCAATCACATCAAACTGCAACAGACGGCCGGCTTCAACGCTCCCACCGTAGGCAATATGGACACATATTCCATCGGGCCTGGAAGCAGTTATGTTCTGCTTGAAGATTCCCACGCATACGGCGGAGGCAGATACGAGATGATGGCGTACCAGTCCGACCACGTGATTTTCCGCCGCGATGTTGCTCGATTCGATTACATGAATCCGCAACTATTTGGCGGAGCGCAGTGCGCGCCTTTCACAAACTATGATTCTCAGTTCACCATCTTCCAGAATGACATTGCCATAGACTCAGGCACGACTACCAACTGGACGGGAGTAGTTTGGGGAGGTTTGTGGAGTGAACACAACGATTGGGCCATCGACAATCCCATTAAGGTCGAGGGCATGATCGTAGACAACGTACAAGGGACGGCGGCATGGCAGGACGCCAAACAATCTGGTGTGCACACCTTTATCAATGACGCCGTGGTGAACAGCCAGGCTGGCTTGATGATCGGCTACCTTACCGGCGCTGGAGTAGCACCCCCCACTACAAATATTTCGCACATGACGATTGCCAATATCACAGGCTCAGGGTCCAATGCCGGAAACGGCTCGCATGGAATCGGCATTGAAGGCGTATCGCCATTTACTACTTACACGAGCCAAACAGTCGAAAATAACATTTACCAACAGGCAGCCGTCTTCGGAGTGTCTGACTGGGTGAACTCCAATTACAACTATTACTATCAGGATGCCACCGACTTTGGGGCCACTTTCTATGAGGAATACACACCTGTAGCCGGTTCAAACGATGTGCAGGGCACCAATCCTCAAATCAAGTACATCACCCAAGAGGAGCCGGGAACGCCAGTCTACGGAACGGCATCGGACGGTGGAAACATCGGAGCGACCATCCTATATGAGATAGGCACCACTGGAACTTTATGGGGCGACCCTGGCTACGACACCATCACCACCACATCGCTTTGGCCCTTCCCCAATGAGGCCGTGATAAAGACCGACATGGCAGCCTGGAGCGTAGTGGACCCGAACACGGGGAACACAGTCCAGGGAGCTCGAGGCTTTGCGGCTTCCGGCAACGGACTTTACGGTGGTCCCATCACGCTCACGAGTTACATATGGGAGGCTTTGGGCAACTCTTGTCCTGCCGGAATTTGCCAATAGTCAGGCGCACATCAACCGCGGCCCAGAAGTCTTCAATCGCCGAAGATTTCTGGGCCAAAATCGTGAAGGAGCCAGAAGCAAAAACTGGTCGCGATCTTACAGGCTTCGGAAAGACCAACTCAAAGCAGCGCTTTGTGAAAAACACGTAAAAATCATGCTTTTCTTGTTCAGGCAAAGGACCTGAAGGTCGCACCTGCATTTCTGTATAAAAATGTACTGCGAGAGTATATTTCGGGCGAAGGCAATTGTGTATATTGTTTTGCAGCCGGCAAAGTAAAACGGAAACTTCGGCTGAAAGCTGAATTTCAAAATTGAAGGGAAACCTCTATGGGCTCAACTAGCTCTTCTTGCAGAAGAAGGCCCAGCTCCCCGGATATCAAGTCTTTCGGTCTGGATCTTAGCGCGAATCTCCTCATTCTCTTCGTCTGTGCCTTATTGGCGGGTTGCAACTCGACGATCACGCCAATGATTCCCCCTGGTAATGGCTCTGCGCCCACAATCAATTCGTTTACGGCTAATCCGGAAAGCATAAATTCCGGTTCGAGCAGCACGCTGAGCTGGTCGACGAGCGGGGCTGCGAGCATTGCCATCACGCCAGGGACATTCACGTCCACATCGGCGAGCGGCTCAACGAGCGTGAGTCCAACAGCGACGACCACCTATATGCTGACTGCAACCAACTCGGCGGGCCAAACCACGGCTACGGTAACCATTACAGTAAACAATGCGGGAAGCAAACCAACGATCAGCTCCTTTACAGCGAGTCCCACAAGTATCAACTCTGGTTCCAGCAGTACGCTGAGTTGGACGACAAGCGGAGCGACCAGCATTGCCATCACGCCCGGAACATTCACATCCACATCAGCAAGCGGTTCGACGACCGTGAGTCCAACAGTGACGACAATGTATACGCTGACAGCCACCAATGCTGCTGGCCCAACCACAGCTACGGTAACCGTTACAGTAAATGCGGAAACTGGACCGGCGATCAGCTCGTTCACAGCCAACCCCACAAGCATCGTTTCCGGCGCCAGCAGCACGCTGAGTTGGGTGACGACCGGAGCGGCGAGTATTGCCATCACGCCAGGGACATTCACGTCCACATCGGCGAGTGGTTCGACGAGTGTGAGTCCAACTGCGACGACTACCTACACGTTGAAAGCTATAAGTGGCTCTACCTTCGCAACGTCCACCGCAAGCGTCACTGTAACAGCGCAAACCGGTACGTTAGTAATCACAACCACTTCGTGCCCGGGCGGGACACAAGGGGACGCGTATATTGGCTGCACAGTAGCCGCCAGCGGCGGCATTCCGCCTTACACCTATTCGCTAAGCTCGAATGTCATCAACTATCCTCCATTGCCTGAGGGGATGTCTCTCAATGCAAGTACGGGAAATGTTACCAGCTCGCTGATCGGCGGCCAAGGCACTTACATTCCAGAGTTCGTAGTCTCGGACTCGACAGGCGCGCAGGCGACTCAGGACATCAGCTTTGCCATCAACGGCAGCAATGTGTTCCTCTCCAGCATCTTTCCGATGGATTCCATTTTCCACCATCGAGTAGACCAGGCCACAACCGGCTTGCCCGTGGATAATTCTCCCGCGGCTCCCGTTTACAGTGCTTACTTGCCGGAGACGATCAAACCGTTCTTCGGTGATCAATCCGGGGGCTTTCCCAATGGAATACCGGCCATTGAAGTTCCCTACAGCCAGCCAAACGTATCGGTTTCAACCACCGTGTACGGATCCGGCTACTCATCTGGCCCGATCCCAGCGTATGCTCCGGTGGAAGGCACCGCTAACTCGGCAGGAGACAGACATGTCTCGGTCTATCTCGAAGCGGGTGGTGGAAACAACCCTGCCCTTTACGAAATGTGGCAGGGAATCTACGAGGGCGGTCCCTGGACTGATTCCAGCAATGGGTTGTTCGCCAACACATCTTCTAATGGATTTGAAGTGGGGGGAGTCGACGCTGCGGGACTTCCCGTGGGCCCGCTGCTCATCAATGCCGACGAAGTGATCGGCACAGGCACACCCAGCGCACCCACCGGAGTGATTCAGCATCCCACACGATTCACGCTCAACCACATATTGAATTATTGGGTCTGGCCGGCTACAGCTACAGCGGGTGTTGGCTATTGCTCGACTTCGGCAGGAGTGGCGATTCCCACGTTTAATCCGATCTCGCAGTCTTCTCCCCCCGCGAGCTGCACCATGTCGGGACCCGCCGGCGAAATCTATCGACTAAAGGCTTCCGTAGCGACGCCCGGTTGCGCCTCCACAAGTCCGCAAGCGGCGGTTATCATCACCGCATTGCGAAACTATGGAATCATCCTGGCCGACAGTGGAATAAGCGGAGGACTAATCGGCACTCCTGACGCTCGCTGGAACGATAACGATCTTGCGTGCCTCAGTAACCTGATCTTGTCGGACTTCGAGCCTGTGAACGTCTCGAGCATCATGGTCAATAGCAGCAGCGGACAAACCAGCCATTAACTAACCGCAGGCCGGGCCAGTGGCTTCGCGGTCGCTGGCCCGCTGCGACATTCGTTCTGCCTTCGAAGTTCCTTGTGCTGATGATTGTTCTATCCGAAGATCGCCATCGCAATGTGGTTGACCGCAAAAGCTGCGATCCAGGCCAGCGCAAGCATATAGATAAACTGCACAGCGGGCCATTTCCAACTATTCGTTTCGCGGCGCACGACAGCCATGGTAGAAGTGCACTGCATGGCGAATGCGAAGAAGATCATCAGCGCCAGCGCGCCGCCCAAAGTCATGTCGTGGTGCAGTGCGGTTTGCAGGCTGAGGGCGTGTGTGTCGGCCTGTGCGCCGTATAAAGTTCCCATGGTGCTGACCATGACCTCGCGCGCAAGCACGCTCGACAGCAGGCCAATGCCGATCTTCCAATTGAAGCCCAGCGGCGCAATAGCCGGTTCGATGAAATGGCCCAGGCGTCCGATGATGCTGTCGGCCAATTCCGGTGCGGCGAGCACTCCGCTCGGAGTTTGAATTACCGGCAAGTGTGCCAGCACCCAAAGCGCCAGAGTGACGCAGAGGATGATGGTGCCCGCCTGGCGCAGAAAGACGCGCGCGCGATCCACGAGCCGCAGGCTAAGCGATCGCAGCGTGGGCATGCGGTACTGCGGCAACTCCAGAATGAATGGTGTCTCACTGGACTTGAGGATCGAGCTCTTGAGCAGCCACGCCGTGGTCATTGCTCCCACAAAGCCAGCCAGATAAAGGCCCAGCATCACGATGGTTCGCAGGCCGAGAAAACCGTGCAGGTAGACGGTGTTGGGGATGAACGCCGCAATCAACAGCATATATACCGGCAGGCGCGCTGAGCAGGTCATGAAGGGCGTGACCAGAATGGTCGCCAACCGGTCGCGTCTGTTTTCGATGGTACGCGTGGCCATAATGGCCGGGACGGCGCAAGCGTAGGCCGAGAGCAGCGGAATGAAGGCCTTGCCGTTAAGCCCTGTTGTACGCATCACGCGGTCGGCGATGAGAGCTGCGCGAGCCAGATATCCGGAATCCTCAAGAATTCCGATGAAGAGAAAAAGCAACAGAATTTGCGGAAGAAAAACGAGAACTGACGAGATACCCTTCCACGCGCCGTCGAGGATAAGTGACTGAATCCATCCTGCAGGCAGCAGGGGCCGGACGAGGTCGCCCACATCGGCCAGTATGACGCCAAAGCCGTCAGAGAGCGGCTGCCCAATGGAAAAGACCACCTCGAAGACGCCGATGACCACGAGCAAAAACAAAAGCGGTCCCCAGATGCGGTGCAGCAGAACATCGTCGATCTTCCGTGTGCCCTCAACGGAGAGCGGCGCGCTGTAGCCGGTGCGGCGGCTCAGTTGTGCGGCCCAACTGTGCGCGCTGGCTGCATTGCCAACGACAGGCAGTGTGAGCGGCTTGGCGCCTGTTCGGTTGGTTTGCTGATGAAGGAAGAGCGGAACGGCATCCAGGCCTGACCCGTTTACGGCGCTGATCTGGGCGACAGGCGCCCCTAGTTCGCGGGCCAATTCGAGTGGGTCAATGTGTCCGCCGCGTGCCTCCATCAGGTCGCTCATATTGAGCAGAACCAGGGTCGGCAATCCCAGCGCCAAGACCGGCGCGGCCAGCATCAGCTGGCGAGTGAGGTGCAGGGAATCGAGCACCAACAGTACGGCATCCGGCTTGGGTGTGCCCGGCATTTTGCCGCGCAGCACGTTGATGGAAACCCGGGCGTCTTCCGAATACGGATCGAGCGAGTAAATGCCCGGCAGGTCGATGAGGGTCAGGTCAGCGCGTCCCACCCCGGCCATCAGGCCCATGCGTTGCTCAACGGTGACGCCGGGGAAGTTGGCCACTTTCTGGCGCAAGCCGGTCAACCTGTTGAAAAGGGTAGATTTCCCGGAGTTTGGCGGCCCGATGAGAACTACAGTACTGAGCTCTGCTGTGTGGGGCGCAGATTTAGGGGACACGAAGGCAGGGGTTTCGCAGCAAGCGTTCATTTTGCAGCCTCGAGCAGATCGGGAGCTTTCTCGTCCGCAACCAACTCAATTAATTCAGCCTGCTTAACGTTGGCTTTGACGGGGCGCATGCGGAGGGCTGCGGCGGTCTCGCGCCTGAGGGCAATTTCCATTCCGTCCACACTGTAAACGGTGGGGTCGCCAGCTGGAGCGCGTCGCAGGACGGTCACCAGCGCATCGGGAACAAAGCCCATATGCATCAGGTGGTTCTGCACGGATTCAGGCAGATCGAGTGCCACCAGAACCCCGCTATCGCCCACATTCAGTTCGCTTAGCACGCTCAACAGCCGACCTCCGATGGGTCACCGGATTGGTTGGACCCTGAAATTACGACCAGAATTGTCGGAATTCAGTATACGACCATTTTGGTCTTAGAAGCAACCGCCTGTTTTCTTTCGTTTGTCCTGTGGCGAAGCTGGCTTTGGCCTCAGGTGTGGGCACGGCTGGCGGATTCGCCTCCCAACTCCCCATTTGGACCCCATAGGCTTTGCTCATCGCGACGTTGCTCTATTTTTAGCAATAAAGGCAGATTTTTGATGTGACTTAAATCACATAGAATCCTGCGCCAGTGGCTGCGAGATCGCGGCCGAGACTAGCGAAAAGGAGAATCAGACAGGTGCTGGGCGTTCCAAGTAAAATTCATTGTGCTAATCAGTACAAACGGGGGAAGCGATGCAATTTCGCAGTTTTGGCAAGCTTGATTGGAAGGCTTCTGCATTAGGTTTTGGCTGTATGCGTTTTCCCACCGCGGATGGGGACCGTATGAGCGCCAGTATCGATGAGGCCAAGGCCATACGCATGGTTCGCCACGCCATCGACAACGGCGTAAATTACATTGACACCGCTTACCCCTACCATAGCGGCCAAAGCGAAATCGTTGTGGGCAAAGCGCTGAAAGACGGCTACCGGGAGAAAGTCAAGCTGGCTACCAAATCGCCAGTTTGGATGATCGAGAACCCCACGGACTTCGATCGACTGCTCAACGAACAGCTACAAAAGCTCCAGACAAGCCATATCGATTTCTATCTGCTTCATGCGCTTGGCAAGAGCCGCTGGCGGGATATTGTTTTAAAACACGACCTTCTCGGCCGGGCTGAGGCGGCGCTGGAAGATGGCCGTATCCGGCATCTCGGGTTCTCTTTTCACGATGATTACGAGGCCTTTGAGGAGATTGCCAACGGCAGCGATCTGTGGAGTTTTTGTCAGATTCAATACAACTACATGGATACGGAGAATCAGGCCGGAACGCGCGGCCTGAAACTGGCGGCCAGCAAGGGCCTTGCAGTTGTCGTGATGGAGCCGCTGATGGGCGGCAGGCTTGCTTCGCCACCCAAAGATGTACTGGAGACCATGGAAGGTTGCGCTTTACAACGATCTCCTGCCGAGTGGGCGCTGCAATGGCTCTGGGATCAGCCGGAGGTTTCGGTGGTGCTGAGCGGTATGAGCGACATGAGCCAGGTGGAAGAAAATCTGTGTTCTGCTGACCGGTCGCGCATAGGGAGTTTTAGCCCTGCGGAGTTGGCGGTGATTTCCGAGGCGAGGGAAAAATATAGTTTGCGCACTGCGATTCCTTGCGGCAAGTGCAACTACTGCATGCCGTGTCCCAATGGCTTGAATATTCCGGCGAACTTTGAGTTCTTCAACTACGCCCGCTTGTTTGACGATGTGGCCGGCGCGCGATTTAAGTACCAGGTATTTCTCACCGAAGCGCAACGCTCGGGCGCCTGCATCGACTGCGGGACCTGCGAAGGGCTGTGTCCACAGAAGATCCCGATCAGCGATTGGATGCCCAAGGTTTCCGCATTGCTGGGGTAGGTGAAAACGGCGTAATATTTGAAGGTCCGGAAAGCGAAAACTGAGCCTGACCTATAGAGCCGGGGCATGAGTCACCATATGGGAATCTCATCGCAATGTGGGAATCTCGGCCCACCTTGTGTCTTGTATCACAGCAACTCGATCCCCCCGAAGACGAGACTTAAAAGCAGTGGCTGATTATCCGCCCAACCCGTTATGAGGCAAAGCGAATGAGTGAAAAGAGCATGGTTATCCTGGATGGGAACGAGGCTGCCGCCTCGGTAGCCTATCGTCTCACCGAAGTTGTCGCGATCTACCCCATCACCCCCTCGTCGCCGATGGCCGAGTGGGCCGATCAGTGGCGCTCGGAAGGGAAGAAGAACATCTGGGGCGCATTGCCCATCGTGGAAGAGCTTCAGAGCGAAGGCGGTGCGTCCGGCGCGCTGCACGGCGCGCTGCAGGCGGGAGCATTCGGAACCACGTTTACGGCTTCCCAGGGCTTGCTTCTGATGATTCCCAACATGTTCAAGATTGCCGGTGAACTGACCCCGGCGACCATGCATGTGACGGCCCGCACGCTGGCCACCCATGCACTGTCGATCTTCGGCGACCACTCGGACGTGATGTCATGCCGTTCGACGGGCTGGGCAATGTTGGCCTCCAATTCCGTTCAGGAAGTTGCCGACATGGCGCTAGTGGCGCAGATTGCCACGCTGGAATCGCGCATTCCGTTCATGCACTTCTTTGATGGTTTCCGCACCTCGCATGAAGTGGGCAAGATTCTGCCCATCAGCGACGAAACAATCCGCGCGCTTCTGGACGACAAATACATCATTCAGTACCGTCAGAATGCGCTCAGCCCCGATCGCCCGATGATCCGCGGCACGGCGCAGAATCCCGACGTTTTCTTCCAGGCCCGCGAGGCCTGCACGCCCTTCCACGCAGCGGTTCCCGGCATTGTGCAATCGGTGATGAATCGCTTAGCCAAGGAGACCGGCCGCGCCTACCACTTGTTCGATTATTACGGCGCGCCTGACGCCGAGCGGGTAATCGTAATTATGGGTTCCGGCGCGGAAGCTGCCGAAGAGGCCGTGGACCTGATGGTGAAGCAGGGCGAAAAGATCGGTATGGTCAAGGTTCGCCTTTACCGGCCATTTGATTCGGGCGCCTTCCTGGCTGCGATGCCTTCAACTGTGAAGTCGATTGCGGTTCTGGACCGCTGCAAGGAGCCGGGCGCCACAGGCGAGCCGCTCTACATGGACATCGTGACGGTGTTGGCAGAGAATGCAGCCAAGCTGCCTTTTGCCAAGATGCCGACAGTCGTTGGCGGCCGTTACGGGCTGTCTTCCAAGGAATTTACGCCCGCGATGGTCAAGGGAATCTTCGATGAGCTGACCAAGCCTGCTCCGAAGAACCACTTCACAATTGGCATTGATGACGATGTTTCGCACACGAGTTTGACTTACGATCCTACTTTCTCCACAGAGGACCCGAAGACCGTGCGCGCACTGTTTTACGGCCTAGGTTCTGACGGTACTGTCGGCGCCAACAAGAACTCGATTAAGATCATCGGCAGCGAGACGCCCAACTACGCGCAGGGCTACTTTGTCTACGACTCGAAGAAGTCCGGGTCGATGACCACCTCGCACCTCAGGTTTGGCCCCAACCCCATCCGCTCGACTTATCTGATTACCCGCGCCAGCTTTGTGGCCTGCCACAACTTCAGCTTCCTGGAGAAGATGGATGTTGTGGAAGCGGCCATGCCCGGCGCGGTTTTGCTGCTTAATTCGCCGTATTCGGCGGCCGAGGTCTGGGATCATCTGCCCAAGACCACACAGCAGGAGATTCTTCGCAAGAAGATCGAGCTTTATGTGATCGACGGCTACACCGTGGCGCGCGAGGCGGGCATGGGTACGCGCATCAACACCATCATGCAGACCTGCTTCTTCGCTATCAGCGGAGTGCTGCCACGCGATGAGGCCATTGAGCAGATCAAGAAGTCCATTAAGAAGACCTATGGCAAGCGCGGCGATGCGGTGGTGGCAAAGAATTTTGCCGCGGTGGATCACGCGCTGGCGCATCTGGAGAAAGTGACTCTGCCAACAACCGCGTCCTCTGAATTCGATCTGATTCCTTCGATCTCGCCCAAGGCGCCGGAGTTTGTTCGCACCGTACTTGGACAGATTGCAGCAGGTCATGGCGACCTGCTTCCGGTTAGCGCGATTCCCGCCGGCGGCGCTTTCCCGACAGGCACAGCTCAATGGGAGAAGCGCAACATTGCCCAGTTCATTCCTGCCTGGGACAAGGACTTGTGCATCCAGTGCGGCAAGTGCGTAATGGTTTGCCCTCACGCGGTAATTCGCGCCAAAGTTTACAGTCAGGAACTTGGCGAAAAGGCTCCCGCAACCTTCCAGTGGGCCAAGCCCAAGTGGAAGGCGATGGAGCAGGATCGCTACACGCTGCAGGTTGCGCCCGAGGATTGCACAGGCTGTGCACTCTGCGTTGAGGTCTGCCCGGTGAAGAGCAAGAGCGACGCCAGTCACAAGGCCATCAACATGGTTCCGCAGGAGCCGTTGCGTGAGAGCGAGCGCGAAAACTGGGATTTCTTCCTAGGGCTTCCCGAGGTGGACCGCTCCACGCTTTCTCATGGCCAGGTGAAGGACCTGCAATTGTTGCAGCCGCTCTTTGAGTTTTCAGGCGCCTGCGCGGGCTGCGGAGAGACGCCCTACGTCAAGCTGTTGACGCAATTGTTCGGCGACCGGCTGTATATCGCCAACGCTACGGGTTGCTCGTCAATCTACGGCGGCAATTTGCCCACGACACCATACAGTTCCAACGTTCAAGGCCGCGGACCCGCATGGGCTAACTCGCTCTTTGAAGACAACGCTGAATTTGGCTTTGGCATGAGAATCGCTCTCGATCAGCAGAAAGAATTTGCTGAGTTGCTGGTAACTCGGCAGGCTGGTGCGATTGGCGACGAACTCGCGAAGGCTCTGTTGGGAGCAAAGCAAAATACCGAGACGGAAGTGAACGAGCAGCGTGCGAGGGTGCGCTTGTTGCATGAGAAACTGGCGGGCAGCAACAGTTCCGACGCGCGTAATTTGCTCGCAATTGCGGACATATTGGTTCGCAAGAGCGTATGGATTTTGGGCGGCGACGGATGGGCTTTCGACATCGGCTTTGGCGGTCTGGACCACGTACTCGGCTCCGGCAAGAACGTGAATGTGCTGGTGCTGGATACCGAGGTCTACTCGAATACCGGCGGGCAGATGTCCAAAGCTACCCCGCGCGGCGCGGTGGCCAAGTTTGCAGCTGGTGGCAAACCCAACAGCAGAAAAGACCTGGCTATGGAAGCTGTGAGTTACGGCTCAGTGTACGTGGCGCAGGTGGCGATGGGCGGCAACGACACCCACGTGGTGAAGGCCTTCCAGGAGGCCGAGGCGCACGATGGACCGTCCCTGATCATCGCGTACTCCAGTTGCATTGCTCACGGCTACGATCTGGTGCACGGGCTGGAGCAGCAGAAACTTGCTGTGCAGTCAGGTTACTGGCCTTTGATACGTTACAACCCCGCACTGCGCGAAGAAGGGAAGAACCCCTTCCAGCTTGACTCCAAGGCGCCGTCAATCCGGCTCAAGGAGTACAGTTATCGCGAGGCTCGTTACACGATGTTGGCGCGCAGTAATCCTGAACTGGCCGCGAATTTGCTCCAGGAAGCCCAGGACGATGTCGAGCGCCAATGGCGCGTGTACTCCTCGCGGGCCGCAATGCCAGGTCGTGGCGAAACTCCGCACATCGCTCCCTTGGAAAAGCCCGAGGAAAAGCCCGAACAAAAACTGGCGGCGGAGGCTGCCGGAGGCGCAAAATGATAGATTTTTCCACTAAGTATCTCGGTTTGAAACTGAACGGCCCGATCGTGGTTTCTTCCACGCCGCTCTCTGAGCCGATCGACAATGTTCGCCGCATGGAAGATTCCGGCGCCTCGGCGATTGTTCTTCACTCGCTCTTCGAGGAACAACTCGCTCTGGAATCCCGGACCCTGGACGATGACTTGTCGAGAGGCACCGAGTCCTTCGCCGAGTCGCTAGGCTACCTGCCTGATTTGAAGGACTACCGCATGACGCAGGAGGTCTATCTGGACCACCTGCGGCAATGCAAGGAGGCTGTGAGTATTCCCATCATGGGGAGCCTCAACGGCGCCACTACCGGCGGCTGGGCGCGATTTGCGAAGGATATGGAACAAGCCGGAGCCGACGCTATCGAGTTGAATACCTACGCCCTGGCCACAGACAAGCGCCAGACCTCAGCCGATCTCGAAGGGCAGCTTCTGGCGCTGGTTGGTGCGGTTACGGCAGCTGTCAAGGTGCCGGTCGCTGTGAAATTGTCGCAGTGGTTTACCAGCCTGCCCCACCTCGTCAGCCAGTTGGAAGAAGCGGGAGCGAAAGGCGTAGTGCTGTTCAACCGTTTCTATCAACCAGACTTCGATATTGAGACGCTGGAAGTGCGGCCAACGCTGCACTTCTCCAAGCCATCGGAATTGCTGCCTCGCCTGCATTGGGCAGCAATTCTCTATGGCAATGTGAATGTGGATATCGCCATTACTGGCGGTGTTCACTCCGCTGAAGATGTTTTGAAGAGCATCATGGCCGGCGGCGGCGTCGTGGAGATGGCGTCGGCCCTGCACATTCATGGCATCGACCATATCAGGAAAGTGCTGGACGATATGCACTACTGGCTGGAGAAGCGCGAATATCCCTCCCTGTGGGAGACGCGCGGTTGCCTAAGCCGGCGCTCTGTCCCCGACACCTCTGCCTTTGACCGCGGCAACTACATCAAGACGCTCAGCTCCTACAGCCTGCGTCAGACGGTGGCTGCGTTCTAAACAGTAAACGGGGCTTGGCTTAACCATTTTTTGAAAACTGACGGCGGCCGCACTTTCGTGCAGCCGCCGTCTTTTTATGGCCTTGAACCGGAGGATTTTGCGGAATTGGCAGATGTGTTCGGCGTGTTTATTATGCAGTGAGGATGAATTTTGGCTTGACTGTCAGTCGCGCTTCTTTAGCGGTGTGAAAGAGGATCTTGAATGATTCATCTCCGTAGCTTTTTTCGGATTGTATTAGTGGCTTCCGCGCTGATGAGCGTCCAGTGCGCCGCGCAAGACATGGCGAAGTATGAGCCGACGATAGCGTCGCTTGATCGGCACCAGGTCCCTCTCTGGTTTACTCACGCCAAGCTGGGTATCTTCATTCACTGGGGGCTGTATTCGGTGCCGGGCTGGGCTCCGCTGTCGCATCCCGAGCACGATTTCGAGTCGCCTGACTATATAAAGTCCAATCCTTATGCTGAGTGGTATTTCAACTCTATGCGCATTGATGGGTCGCCTACCCAGGCTTATCACCGCGAGCATTTCGGCGCGAACTTCAACTATTACGACTTTGCGCCAATCTTCGACCGCGAGACGAAGAAATGGAAGCCGGAAGAGTGGGCCAAAGTCTTTCAACAGTCCGGTGCAAGATATGTGGTGCTGACGACGAAGCATCATGAAGGCTTCACATTATGGCCTAGCTCCGTCGCCAACCCTACGCTCCCGGTAGACCGGCAGCATGCCGAACGCGACATCGTTGGGGAGTTGACGGAGGCAGTAAGAAAACTAGGGCTGCGCATGGGACTCTATTACTCCGGCGGCTACGACTGGACCTTCGTTCCGGGGCCGATTCGGACGAAGGCTGACTATGAGACAGTGAAACCGCAAAGCGAAGAGTATGGCAAGTATGCGAACGTACAAATTCATGAGTTGATCGAGCGCTACCATCCATCGATTTTGTGGAATGATATTGACTGGCCGAAGACGGGCAACGCTCTGGAAGTTGAAGCAGACTACTACAACGCGGTTCCGGACGGCGCCATCGACGATCGTTTTGGCATAGCTCACGCGGACTTCAGTTCGCCGGAGTACAAGACTCCGGGCGAGATCAGCAAGAAGAAATGGGAAGAGTGCCGGGGGCTGGGCCGATCGTTTGGCTACAATCGCGCCGAGGGCGAGGCGGAAACCATTGCTCCCGGCGAACTGATTGCGTTGCTGGTTGACATTGTCAGTAAGAATGGAAACCTGTTGTTGGATGTGGGCCCAGAGGCCGACGGAACCATTCCTCCTGTACAGATGGAGAGACTCAAGGCGCTAGGCGCATGGCTCAAGCAGAACGGCTCGGCGATTTACGATACGATTCCATGGGAGAGAGCGGAAGGAAAAAGCGTCGAGGGCGACGATCTGCGGTTTACGCGCAATGGGAATGATTTGTTTGTAACCGTGCTTGGGAAACCGAAAGCGCAGACGATTACGATTGCAGATCTGCCCGCCAAGGTTGGTGTGCCGATTGTGCAACTGGGCGGTACCAGCGAGCTTGGGGCGAAAGTGCAGCATAGCGAAATGCGGATTGTTGTGCGAGAGCCTTTGAAGGGCGATTACGCCTATTCGTTCAAGCTGGCAGGTTATTTGAAATAAGGAGTGAGCTCACTGCATCCAGGCGTGGATAGTGCGTTCGATGGAGTTGCAGGCCTGGGGGAGCGCGGCGTTAACCGGATCGCTGAAGACTTCGCCGAATTCGGTAGAGCCTGCGCCAATGGTCAGCGACAAAGCATTCCGGGGCAGGGAATGATAAAGCTCTTGGCCCAGCGCGAGCAGTTCGGCTGCGCCAAGGTGGTGAGTGTTGTGTTCCGAGCCGCTGGAGAGGGGTTCAACGGGCGCGAGTGTTACCGATCCGGGAAGGGAACTGACGCAGCAATCGATAAACAGGACGGACTCGGCACGAGCAACATCTTCGGCGAGTTCCGGAGTCCATTGATGGTCGGCGATGACGCGCACATCGGCTTGTGTTGAGAAGCGTTGCCCCGCCCACTCAGCAAGCCAAAGCCCGACACCGTCATCCCCCCGCAGCGTATTGCCGCAGGCGAGAATGAGGCATCGGGCCGGTGTCTGGTTCATCAATTCAGTTTAGCGAACAACCCGGTCCACTACTTCGCCGTCAGCATTGACGAGAGTGAGGGCCAGGGGCATCTGTCCGAATGCGTGCGTGGAGCAGCTAAGGCAGGGATCAAACGTGCGGATCACGGCTTCGATGCGGTTCAGTGCGCCGGGAGTAAACTTGCCGTCCTTCACATAGGCTTTCGCCGACTGAAGCACGCCCTTGTTCATCGCGTTGTTGTTATGGCCCGTGGCGACTACCAGGCTGGCCCACGTAATCTTGCCGTTTTCGTCCACCTTATAGTGATGGTTGAGCGTGCCGCGCGGAGCCTCGATCTGACCCGCACCTTCGAGACGGTTTACGCCTGCCGTGGCGCGAACATGCGTGTCGAGAATGAGCGGATCGGTAAGAATCTCTTCGATCTTCTCGATGCCGTAGAGTGCTTCAACCAGCCGCGCATGATGATAGTGGAAAGAGCTCTCGACCGGACCGTGGGATAACTGTTTGAACTCGGTGAGCTCTTTGTCCGCCTTCGGAGTTCCCATGGATTTAACGATATTGAGCCGCGGCAGCGGTCCCACGCGATAGCTGCCCTGGGGATAGCCGAGCGGCTTGTAATAGACGAATTTGGTGTAGGTGTAGTTCTCTACGGCCTCGCCAATGACTTCCGTAAATCGGCTGGCGGTAATGCCGTCCTCAATGATCGCGCCCTGAGGATCTATCAGGCGCAACGCACCATCCGTGATCTCGAAGGACTCATCTTCGTTAATGAGGCCGAGGTAATTCGAGGGGAAGTTGGCGAAGACCTTGATCTCCGGCTTGAATGTGTCCGCGATTTGCTTGTAGGCGGTCAGCGCCAGCTTGAGGTTGGCATAGGCGTCGGGAAGCATCGCCAGGATCTCGTCGCGGTGAGCAGAGGCAAGCGGTTCTGTGACGCCGCCTGGGACAACCCATCCGGTATGGATGCGCTTGGTGCCCAGCAACTCGATAATGTGCTGGCCGAAGCGTCGCAGTCCTATGCCGGCAAGGCCCAAGTCGGGCCGGGCAGCCGCGACTCCAAAGATGTTGCGAGCTTTGGGGTCGGACTCCATGCCGAGCAACAGGTCAGGCGAGGAGAGATGAAAGAAGCTCAGGGCGTGCGACTGAACCAATTGCGCCAGATTCAACATACGCCTGAGCTGCGCGGCAGTATGAGGAATGCGGACCGACATGATAGCCTCGCAAGCCTTGGCCGATGCCAGCATGTGCGAGACCGGGCAGATGCCGCAGATGCGCGCCGTGAGGCTGGGCATCTCATAAAACGGCCGGCCTTCGGAGAACTTCTCAAAGCCACGGACCTGCGTGACATGAAAATGTGCGTCCTCTACCTCGCCCTGGCTGTTGAGCTGGATCGTTATCTTGCCGTGGCCTTCAAGGCGCGTTACGGGATCGATGGTAATCGTCTGGGTCATGACTCATGCTCCAAAACGGGTGAGGGCTGAGATATCCAGCGGCGCACCGGTGACCAGCGCGGTCAGCGCTGCGTGAAAAGTATCGGCGGAGGGAGGGCAGCCGGGCAAAAAGACATCGACTGTCACAAATTCGTGGATCGGGCGCACAACCTTGAGCAGCTTGGGCACCACGACACAGGGAATCTGCTGCTGTATGCTGGCGTTTTCGATGTACGCTCTGTCGAGAATTGCATCAGGTCCAAAAGGATTGCGCATGGAAGGCACATTCCCGGCCACCGCGCAGTCGCCCATGGCGACCAGCAATTTGGAATGAGCGCGAACCTTCTTGATCTTCTTCTCGTCATCTTCCGACGCAACGGCTCCCTCGACCAGGGCGATATCGACCTCGTCGGGAAAGTCCTTTGCGTCCACGAGAGGGCTGTAGACCACATCGATCAACTTCGCCAACTCGAGGATCCGCTCGTCCATGTCGAGGAACGACATATGACAACCGGAACATCCATCGAGCCACACCGTTGCCACTTTAAGTCTGCTCATTGCGCTTCCCTCATGAGATTCAGGTAAGGCAGAAAATCAGGATACTTGGGGTGATCGGAACCTATCTTGCTCTTGTCGAAGAGAGCTCCGGTGGGGCAGACCTGCACGCACTTGCCGCAGCGGGTGCAACTGGATTTTCCCCACTCGTCGTGCAAATCGGTAATGACGATGGAATCAATGCCGCGGCCCATCACATCCCACACGTGCGCGCCTTCAATCTCCGCGCAGACCCGCACGCAGCGAGTGCACAAGATGCAGCGGTTGTGATCCACGGTGAAGCGCTCGTGAGAGGCGTCCACCGCCAGCGCAGGGTTGCGGTAGGGCAGGGTGATATGAGTTAACCCCTGACTCTGCGCCAACGCCTGCAGCTCGCAGTGGCCGTTGGAGACGCACACCGAACAGATGTGGTTCCGCTCGGCAAACAGCAGTTCGAGTATGACGCGCCGGTGCTTACGCAGGCGCTCGGTGTCGGTGAAAACTTCCATGCCCTCTTGGATGTTAGCAACGCACGCTGGCAACAGCTTGTTGCTGCCTTTGATCTCCACCAGGCAGAGGCGGCAAGCACCCACTGCACCCAATCCTTCAATATGGCAGAGAGTGGGAATGTCGATGTCGTTTTCACGCGCCACATCCAGGATGGTCTGGTTCGAGCGCGCGCTCACTTCCTGGCCGTCGATGGTCAGAGTTTTGACGCCCATGCTCTCGCTCATGCCAACACCTCCTTTGAAGCTTCTGCCACGTGTGCTTCCATATTGCAGACGCCCGCCGGACAGCGCTTGTGCACGATGTGTTCAATGTATTCGTTCTTGAAGTACTTCAGCGTACTCAACACTGGATTGGGTGCCGTCTGTCCCAGCCCGCAGAGGCTGGCTTCCTTGATGGTGTTGCAAAGGCTCACCAGCAGGTCCAGGTCTTCCATGGTTCCTGAGCCCTCACAGATGCGGCTCAGCAGGGTGTACATCTGGGCCGTGCCCGCGCGGCAGGGAATGCATTTGCCGCAGGACTCCGTCATGCAGAACTCGACAAAGAATCGGGCCACGTTCACCATGCAGGAGGTGTCATCCATGACGATCATGCCGCCCGAGCCCATGATGGAGCCGACCGCCATGAGCGCGTCGTAGCTGACGCCGAGGTCCAGCATTTCGGCTGGAATGCAGCCGCCGGAAGGACCGCCGGTTTGCACTGCCTTGAATTTGTGCCCGCCCGGTACTCCGCCGCCGATGACATCAATGATCTCGCGCAGCTTGATGCCCATGGGCACTTCCACCAGGCCGGTGTTGGTGATCTTGCCGGTCAGGGCAAAGACCTTGGTGCCTTTGCTCCGCTCGGAGCCCATGTTGGCGAACCACTTGCCGCCATTGCGAATAATGGGCGCGATGTTGGCGTAGGTCTCGACGTTGTTGAGCAGTGTCGGCTTGCCCCAAAGGCCGCTCACAGCCGGATAGGGAGGCCGTGTTCTTGGCGCGCCGCGCCGGCCTTCGATGGAAGCCAGCAGAGCCGTTTCCTCGCCGCAGACAAAAGCGCCCGCGCCGAGACGAATTTCCACATCAAAGTTAAAAGGCGTGTTGCAAATACCGTTGCCCAGCAGGCCACGACGCCGCGCATCGCGCAGAGCAGTTGTAAGCCGGGAGACGGCTACCGGATATTCGGCCCGGACATAGATGAATCCTTTGCTCGCGCCCACGGCATAGGCCGCGATGGCCATGCCTTCAATGACGCGGTGCGGATCGCCTTCCATCACGCTGCGATCCATGAACGCGCCGGGGTCGCCCTCGTCGCCGTTGCAGACCACGTACTTCAGGTCGCCGCTGGCTTTGGCCACCGTGCCCCACTTTAATCCGGTGGGATAGCCGCCGCCGCCACGTCCTCTGAGGCCGCTCTCCGTGATGCGGTGAATCACGCCGTTGGGCGTCATTTCCGTCAGCGCAGTAAGCAGCGCCTTGTAACCGTCGCGAGAGATGTAATCGTCGATCTTTTCCGGGTCGATGTGGCCGGCATTCTCCAGAACCACCCGCACCTGCTTGTCAAAGTGGTCGTTCAAGTCGCACTGCAACTCGGGCACAGGCGCGCCGCCCAGGCTGGTCACGATCGCAGCGGCATGGCCGTCATTCACATGGTGGTAAAGGATTTCTTCGGGATCAACGCGCACCAGAGGACCGGAAGAACACGGTCCCATGCACCCGGTACGGCGTATGAGCACCTTCTTGTTCGATGCTTCAGCGGCCTTCTCCAGCGCGTCGCGTAAACGGCCCGCGCCTTGGCTCATGCAGGCCAGGTCCATGCAGACGTTTACTTCAAAGTCGTATTTCTCGTTTTCCTGGCAGACGCTCTTTGCTACCTGTTCGAGCTCTTCGATTGTCATTCCACAGCCCACCTTTCGAGTTGCTCGAGCACTTGTTCAGCGGTCATCTCGCCTATTACCTCGCCGTCGCACAAGACCACTGGTGCGCGGCTGCAAGCGCCCACGCAGCGAGCGGTCATCAAACTGATTTGGCCATCTTTGGTTGTTTGCCCGCGGGTAATCCCCAGGCGCTTCTCGGCTGCGGCTACCAGCTTGTCTGAACCCTTGATGTAACACGCCGTACCAGCGCAGATGGTCGCCGTATGCTTGCCTGGTGGCTTGAGGCTGAAGTAGTGGTAAAACGTCACCACTCCGTAGGCCTGGCTCAGCGGAACGCGCAGGGACCGGGCCACAAAACGAATCGAGTCGTCGTCCAGATAGCCGAACGCAGACTGCACAGTGTGGAGCGTCTCAATGAGCGCATGCCGGGCAAAGCCATTTTTGCGCATGGTGCCGTTGACGATCTTCCATCTGTTATCGCTGCTAGGCAGCGGTGGGGGTGTGAATGCAGGCACGAAACCTCCCATTCATGGAACCAAAAAGGCGGCGGTACGTTGCCGCGACGTGTCCATGTCTAGCTAATTTTTACGCTGAGAGGCAATTCTTATCCGTGACCACGGTCACCTCGCGTAGTAACCTATCCCACTCTGTGACAAAGGGATAGATTCGCCCGGATTGGGAAGGGAGGTTTGCGCTCTAACCGAGCGACGGCAGGCGGTCCGAAATTCCGAAGAGGAAGATGATGCCGATGATGAAGCTGTAGGCCGCTCCGGTCCAGGCGATGACGTGGTAAAGGCGGGGACGGTGGTGTCCGCTTGAGCTGAAAGCTCCGCCCATGGTCGCGGTCATCAGGGCATTCATGGCTACCAGGCCGATGGCGAATGCCGCCAGGCCCATCATTCCGCGAGAGGTGCCGCCCAGGTTGGCGGTGAGAAAAAACAGGGCCAGTTGACTAGGCGTCTCGGCCCCGACACCATGCAGGATGCCGATGACAAATACCGATTTCCCGTTGTACATCCATTGAAAACGTTGGGGTTGCGGGGCTTGAGGGTTCCAACAGCGGCGCACCTGCCAAGCCATCCACAGGACGCCGTTTATGGCGATGGCCAGGCGGCTTTCGACACGGCTGTGCGAGTGACCGTGAGCATCTTTGCGCAAGATCCCCGCCACCACCCCGATTCCCAGCACAATCAGTGTCAGCCCAATCAGCCGCTCGGTCCAGTGGTCCAGCCCCTCCGGCAGGCCCAAGTGCAGTTCCAGTACGGCAATCCCCAGTGCGGCCACGGTGAAAGCGTGGCCCAGGGCATAGGTCATGCCCAAGCGCAATCCGCTGCGCCAGCTGTGTTGCACGGCTGTGATGTCGGAGATTGCGGCCAGATGATCGTAGTCGAAGCCGTGGCGTAGCCCAAGCACCAGGCAGGAGCCGAGAGCGGCATCGAGTTTCCAGTCCCCAAGAATTGGAGTCACAAGGCCCAGTATAACGGAGAATCGGATCGACTGGCGCAGCGGCTGAGCAGGTTTCGTTCACTTCGCCTGGCTGAGCTGAATCTGGTAGTCGCGATAGTCGATGGTAACGGTCGTCCGGCCAAGCAAAAAACTCTCTGATACGGCCCTTGCCTGGGTGGCCATGCTAAAACCGTCCATACTGGTGTATCGGCGCATCACATGGGCGGGTTCTGTGAATATAGAGGGGCTTTGTGAGGTGGTTCCTTCGAGGCGGACAATCGACCCGTCCAAAGCATCCACCCACAAAGTTCCCTCAATCATGTTGGAGGCCTTTCGTCTTGGGGTAATTGCCAAAGCAAAGCAATCCCTTCCATCCATTCGTTCGACTACGCCCGTTTTTAGCTTCATCTCATAATTAGCGGAGGTGAACCATGAATGTTCCCGTATGCCGGGCAGGTTGATCTCCTTCTCGTTGTCGAGAAGGGTATTCAGTACATGTTTACCTATGAATTCGGAGCCGGACTGGGAGAGGATCGTATAGCTTTTTCCTGTCTCTTTCCGATAGACGGTCTTCACCGTCATTTCAGCCGCGGGGTGAACCTCGTCCTTGCCGCGATACACAGCATAATGCTCTGTGACGGTATAACCCGCTATGTGATCGACTCTGGCTTTGACCGCAGCATCGACTTGGCGAATGACAGATGCTGAGTCCGGTTGTTGAGCCGCGCAGAAGAAAGCGCCCATGCAAGCAAAGAGAATTGCCACAATCGTCCGTTTCGGCTCAACTCTCTGAAAAATCATCTTGTTTGGGCCTCCCCGGCTCGCCGCTTATTTTAGATTACGCTGCTGCGCCCAGCGATTCTTATGGCCAATCGTCTGGACTGGTGCGCTATGCTGGTGTGCGGCGAGGGACAATCTGTTGACTGACGAGATCAACCCGGTACGGGAACGGCAAGAAGTGCGGCGCGCGGCGCTTGTTGTGCGTGGCGTGGTGCAGGGGGTAGGGTTCCGTCCGTTTATCTACCGCTTGGCAACGGAAGAGGGTCTGGCTGGGTTTATTGGCAACGATACCGACGGGGTGACCATTGAGATCGAAGGGCCACAGGAGCGAGTGGCCGCTTTCGTCGCGCGTTTGCGCGTAGAACAACCACCTCTGGCGCGCATCGACTCGGTCGCTGAGCGCGAGCTGACGCTGGTTGGCGAGACAGGTTTTCGAATCGTGGCCAGCGAGGTGCTGGGCCGTGTAAGTACAGGGATTCCAGCAGACGCGGCTACATGTCCAGATTGCCTGCGGGAGTTGCTCGACCTTCAGGACCGCCGCTTTCTCTATCCCTTTCTCAACTGCACCAATTGCGGGCCGCGCTTCACCATCACGCGCCGCATCCCTTACGACCGACCGCAAACATCAATGGCAAAGTTTCCCATGTGCCCGGAGTGCCAGCGGGAATATGACGACCCGCTGAACAGGCGCTTCCATGCGCAGCCCAATGCCTGCTATGAGTGCGGTCCGCACGTCTGGCTGGTTGAGGCGAACGGAGATATCTGCAAGGCCACGAGTTCAATTGCGCCGCATTTGCAGCAAGATTTACTCGCGATAGCGAAGTCGGAAAAGATCAATTCAGAAAGCGCGGGGGCTTCTTCTTTTGCGGTCATCGAGCAGACCATCGAGTTGCTTATCTCGG
This sequence comes from Occallatibacter sp., assembly GCA_049520075.1. Lineage (GTDB taxonomy): Bacteria > Acidobacteriota > Terriglobia > Terriglobales > Acidobacteriaceae > Telmatobacter. The sequence goes on from JBEKQD010000004.1 coordinate 22,537, forward strand.
GCCAAATCGTCGCTATCAAAGGTATCGGCGGTTTTCATCTGAGCGTGGATGCGACGAACCAGGCAGCCGTGATGCGCCTTCGCGAGCGCAAGCATCGCTACGGAAAGCCGCTGGCAGTGATGGTGCGCGACCTCGATGCGGCGAGGGCTGTTTGTGAACTGACACCGGAAGAAGAAGCGCTGCTGACCACGGCCGCGCGGCCGATTGTGCTGGCTCGTCGGCGCGATCACTGCGGCATCGCAGAGAGCATCGCGCCGGGGATTCCTTGGCTGGGCGTTTACTTGCCCTACGCACCGTTGCAGCATCTTCTCTTTGCCGATCCGCGCGTCCGGGCGCTGGTGATGACATCGGCCAACCTCAGTGAAGAGCCAATTGCGATCGACAACGATGAGGCTCTGGCACGTCTCGGCGGTGTCGCCGATGCCTTTCTGATGCACGACCGCGAGATTCTTCAGCGCTGTGACGATTCGGTGGCCGCCGTGGTCGATGGCGCGCAGCAACTTGTCCGGCGAGCGCGCGGATTTGTGCCGCTGGGCGTGCCACTGCCATTTGATGCGCCGCCGCTGCTGGCTGTCGGCGGGCATTTGAAAAATGTCTTTGCTCTGGCACGTGGGCGATTTGCTTACCAGAGCCAGCATTTAGGCGATTTGGAAAACCTGACGGGTCTCGAATTCTTTCGCGAATCGCTCGACCACCTGATGCGAACATTTGAAATTGAGCCGCAGACCGTGGTTCATGACCTGCATCCCGGCTATCTCTCGACCGAATGGGCAAAAGAATGGGCGCAAGAACGCGGGCTGCCGTTGATTGCCGTACAGCATCATCATGCGCACGTAGCCGGTTGCATGGCCGAGCACGGTCTCGAAGGACCGGTGATCGGCCTCGCACTTGATGGCACTGGTTACGGTTCTGACGGGAGGATTTGGGGCGGGGAAGTATTGATTGCCGGGCTGGAAGGTTTCAAGCGGTTCGCACATCTCGAATATGTGCCCATGCTGGGAAGTGAGGCCGCAATCAAAGAGCCGTGGCGCATGGCGTTCGCGTCGTTGCGTACTGCGGGTTTCGATTTGGAGTGCGCGGCGTCGCTGGCAGGGCCTACGGCCGAGGAAGCACGCGTGCTGGACCGAATGTTGGAGCGCGGCGTAAACGCTCCGCTCACTTCGAGCTTGGGACGTCTCTTCGATGCAGTCGCTGCCGTAGTGCTGAATCGCCGTGTGGTGGACTACGAGGCACAGGCGGCCATCGAACTCGAAGGCATTGCTGTGGATGAACCAGACGATGAGCCGGGGTATGCGATGAAGTTCATTGGCGGGGATTGGACTGTGCGAGAGCCGATGCGAATCAGCGCCGATCCCTTATGGCATGAGTTAGTTGAGGACTTGCGCGCTGGCGTGAGCAAACCCCGAATTGCAGCGCGGTTCCATGGTGGCGTGGCTGCTGGCTTTGTTCAAGCTGTGGTAATGGCGCGGGCGGCTACAGGGGTTAGTCAGGTTGCACTGAGCGGCGGCTGCATGCATAACCGGAGACTGACGCGGCTGCTCCGGGCGAAGTTAGAGGCTTTGGGGTTCGAGGTCTTTAAGCACGTCCAGGTCAGCCCCGGAGATGGAGGGTTAAGTTATGGCCAGGTTGCAGTGTCAGCCGCGATGCTGAACCAGTCGAAATCAGCCAGAAAACTTGACTAACTGCTGCGCCTCTTCGCGTGGACCCAGAATCGAGATGCGCGGGATGCGTCCGCGAACCATGGCCACCTCGTCGCAGCGATGTAAGCGCGGGCAGTTCTGGCAGTCCTTGAAGATCTTGTCGGGCAGCTCGGACTTGTCTTCGACCGTACGGAACCCATATTTGAAAAAGAAATCGGGAATGCGCGTGAAGAGACACACGGATTGAATACCGTGCTCTTCGGCTTCCTCGATGAGCGCCGCGAGGATGCGTCCGCCCGCGCCCTGGCTTTTGGCTCCGGGCTTGACTACGATGGAGCGGACTTCGCAGAGGTGAGGTCCGTAAAAGTGCAGGGCGCCGCAGCCGAGGAAGACACCGCCATCAGAGAGCGCAACGGTAAAGTCGCGGATGTTTTCGCAAACCTCGGCGAAGGACCGCTTGAGCAGCGTGCCGTCGCCCGAATGTGAATTGACCAGATCGGTGACGTTAGTGGCGTCTGTGACCAGAGCTTTACGAACCAGCATGAACGGCCTCCTGAGTGCTGGTATGTGCGGCGAGTTCCGCGATACGCTTAGACACCGCGGCCAGCGCCTGGCGTACCCGCTCGCGCGCCGTTCCACCGACTACGTTGTGGCAGTCGAGCGTAGCAGTGAGCGTGACGGCAGCGTAGAAGTCTTCGTCGAATTCCGTGCCAAACTGGTGGAGCTGGTCGAGTGTCAACTCGCCAAGTTCGGCGCCTTTCTCAATCGCGAAGCGAACGGCATGGCCTATCTTCTCGTGTGCTGTGCGAAAGGGAACGCCCTTGTGGACAAGATAGGTGGCCGCAGCCATGGCATTAAGATAGCCTGACTGCGCTGCCTCATTCATGCGCTCGCGATTGAACTGAAGAGCCGCAGTAAATCGTGCGACTAGCTTGAGCATCTGTGGCACAAACTCGACAGAGAATGCCGGCTCCTGGGTCTCCTGCAGATCTTTGTTATAGGCCAAAGGCAGGCCTTTGAGTTGCAGTGTCACAGCTTCCGCGGCACCGTGAATCCTGCCGACCTTGCCGCGGATAAGCTCGGTAAAGTCTGGGTTCTTCTTCTGCGGCATGGCGCTGGAGCCTGTCGAAAAGGCTTCGGGCAGAGTGACAAATCCAAATTCCGCCGTGGCGAAAAGTGTGACTTCTTCGGCAAAGCGGCTCAGATGCAGGCCGACAAAGGTGAGCGCCTGCAAATATTCCAAAATGAAATCGCGATCGCTGGTGGCGTCGATGGAATTCGCGGTGGGCGCGGTGAAGCCCAACTCGCGCGCGGTAAGATTGCGCTCCAGCGCGATCGTAGCGCCGGCCACTGCGCCTGATCCTAACGGACAGAAGTTTAGCCGGGCGGCGCAATCGCGAAGTCGACCAGCATCGCGCAGAGCCATCTCTACGTACGCGAGTAGCCAATGCGCGACGAGCACTGGCTCGGCCCGTTGCATATGTGTGTAACTGGGCATCACAGAGTCGCCGGCGGCTCGGGCCTGCTCAACCAGCGCATTGCCCCAGGTTGCCAGAGCTTCCACCACGAGGGTAACTTGTGCGCGAACATAGAGCCGCAGATCGGTGGCTATTTGCTCGTTGCGACTGCGCCCCGTGTGAAGCTTGAGCCCCAGTGAGCCCATGCGTTCCGCAAGCCTAAGTTCCACAAAATGATGAATGTCTTCGGCCGTGGCGTGATCACGAACCTGCGCTTTGCACGCTTCCGATGCATGATCGGCCGCAATCGAGTCGAGCGCCGCGCGCAGTTCCGCAGTCTCATCTCTTGTGAGAATCCCCGCAGCGCAGAGAGCGGTCGCGTGAGCCTTGCTGGCGGCTATCTCCTCGTCGAGAAGCCGCCAATCGAAAACAATTGACCGCTGCCAGCTCTCGAACTCCGCGTCCAGCGGCTCGCGAAAACGGCCGGACCACATCTTCCCGGATTGTTGTTCGTTAAGCATTGCTTTAAGCGTACCTCATGCTATTTTTCCTTGCCGTTATTGAGCTGTGGCATTTCGCTGCCTTTGCTGAGCGTGAGGAGGCCTGTTTTAGCGTAAGTAAGAAGCTTCTCCCGGGTGTCAGTGATGTCGAGATTGCGCATGGTCAATTGCCCAATCCGGTCCCGCGGAGAGAAGGTGGATTCGGTCTTCTCCATGCTGAGGCGCTCGGGATGGAAGGTGAGATTGGGCGATTCGGTGTTGAGGATGGAGTAGTCGTTGCCGCGGCGCAACTCGAGCGTGACCTCTCCGGTGATGGGCTTGGCGACCCAGCGCTGGGCGGATTCGCGGAGCATGATGGCCTGTGAGTCGAACCAGCGGCCCTGGTAGAGCAAACGGCCAAGCTTGCGGCCATTGTCGCGGTACTGCTCGATGGTGTCCTCGTTATGAATGCCGGTGATCAGGCGCTCGTAGGCGATGAAGAGCAGGGCAAGGCCCGGAGCCTCGTAGATGCCGCGGCTCTTGGCTTCAATAATGCGGTTTTCAATCTGGTCGCTCATGCCGAGGCCGTGGCGGCCTCCGATGCGATTGGCTTCGAGAAGAAGTTCGATCGGATCATCAAATCGACGCCCGTTAAGGGCGACGGGAAATCCCTCTTCAAAGCGAATCACGACCTCTTCGCGCTGGATCTCGACATCGTCACGCCAGAATGCCGTGCCCATGATGGGGGCGACGATTTTGAGCGACGTAGAAAGATGTTCCAGGTCTTTGGCTTCATGGGTTGCGCCCAGGATGTTGGAGTCGGTGGAGTAGGCCTTCTCGGACGACATCTTGTAGGCGAATCCGTGGCGCTGCATATAGGCTGACATCTCAGCGCGGCCGCCGAGTTCGTCGATGAAAGCGGCGTCAAGCCAAGGCTTGTAGATCTGGAGGCTGGGATTGGCGATCAGGCCGTAACGGTAGAAGCGCTCGATGTCATTGCCTTTATACGTGGAGCCGTCGCCCCAAATGTGGACATCGTCCTCTTTCATGGCGGACACCAGCATCGTGCCCGTGACCGCGCGACCGATGGGGGTGGTATTGAAGTAGAAAACTCCAGCAGTCGCGATGTGGAAGGCACCCGACTGCAGCGCGGCAATACCTTCACGAACCAGCGGGCCTCGGCAGTCGATGAGGCGAGCCTTCTCGGCGCCATACTCCAAGGCCGCACGCGGGATAGCGTCGTAATCGGTTTCGTCGGGCTGGCCAAGGTTGGCTGTATAGGCATAGGGGATGGCGCCCTTCTGCTTCATCCAGTGCAGGGCGGCGGAGGTGTCGAGCCCGCCGGAGAAGGCGATGCCGACCTTTTGGCCGATGGGCAGTGATTCAAGAATTACGGACATGCTTGCAAACCCCGATGAGCTTCTAGCCGCTAGCTTCTAGCTACTAGCAAGTCCCTGTTAGTGGTTGATGCCGATTCAATTTACGAAGAAAAAGCTAGCAGCTAAAAGCTTTCACATTCGCCAGCCCGCCGAGCAGCAGCAGCAACAATGCCTTTTGCGCATGCAGCCGGTTTTCGGCCTGGTCGAAGACAATCGACTGTGGCCCATCGATCACCGAATCTGTGACTTCTTCGTTGCGGCGTGCAGGCAGGCAATGCATGAAAACCGCATGCGGCGCGGCTTTCTGCATCAGAGCTTCGTTCACCTGAAAAGGCCGGAAGATGGGCGCGCGCTTGGCTGACTCGTGCTCGAAGCCCATGCTGACACAGACATCGGTGTAGATTGCATCTGCACCTTCGGCTGCGGCCTGCGGGTCCTGGAGCAGGCGGAGTTCGCAGCCGTTGGCCTGGGCAATCTCGCGAGCAATGGTAACGATTTCGATGTCGGGCGAATAGCCGCGGGGCGTGGCCACTGTGACATTGGCGCCCAGTTGTGCGCCGGTAAGCATCAGCGAATGGCAAACGTTATTGCCGTCTCCCACGTAAGTAAAATTTAGCCCGGCAGCGGAACCGAAATGCTCGTCGAGCGCCATGAAGTCGGCCAGCGCCTGACATGGATGCTCGAAATCGGAGAGCGCGTTGATCACCGGGACGCGCGCGTTAGCTGCCATCTCAGTGATGGTGTCGTGCGCATAGGTGCGTAGCACGATCACATCCACCCAGCGTTCGACATTGTGGGCTACGTCGGCAATGGATTCGCGCTCGCCCAACTGCACGCTGGTTTGATCGACGAAGATTGCACTGCCGCCCAACGTGTTGATGCCGGCCTCGAAACTGAGACGCGTTCGCAGGCTGGCCTTCTCAAACATCAGCACCATCTGTTTGGCGTCCAGCGCATGGCGGTACTCGCTGGGATTGCGCTTTACATCGCGGGCCAGCTTGAGAATGGCGCGCACTTCTGCGCTCGATAGATCGGCAATGGAACACAAATCTTCGCCAGCCAAACGAGCCGCCGCGGCAAGAATATCGGAGTCTTTCTGAACGGGAATCGCGGAATCGCTGCGATCAAGAATTGCTCTGCTAGCCATTGTTGTTACCTCCTGCGGCCTGCGTTGCCGCGTAGGCGGCGGTTTCAGTGCCGCTGTGTGCGGCATGTTCAGTGAAGATTTCGTCCAGTGCCGCGATGGCAGTGTCCACATGAGCGCGCTCCAGAATATAAGGCGGCAGGAAGCGCAGAACCGTGTCGCTGGTGCAGTTGATGAGAATATGCCGTTTGAGCATCTCGGCGACGGCAAGCTTGGCCAAGTCAGCGGAACTGATTTCGGCCGCGATCATGAGTCCCTTGCCACGCACATCCACAATGGCGTTATGGCGCAAGGCCAGAGCGCGGAGTTGCGCGAGGAAGTAGTTGCCGACCTCGGTTGCGTGGTCCAGCAAATGGTTCTTTTCAAGAGTGTCGATAACGGCGATGGCCACGGCACAGGCCAAAGGCCCCCCGCCGAATGTGGTGCCGTGCATGCCGGCGTGAATGGCGCGCGCTGCCTCTTCGGTGCAGACAATTGCTCCCAGAGGAATCCCGCCTGCGAGAGGCTTGGCAAGCGTGGTGACATCGGGCAAAATGCCGAAATGCTGGTAGGCACACCACTTGCCCGTACGTCCCATGCCGCATTGAATCTCGTCGGCAATCAACAAAGCTCCAGTTGACTGGGTTAGCGCGCGGGCCTCGGCGAAGAACTCCTGCGTCAACGGGCGTATGCCACCTTCACCCTGAATGGTTTCGACAAGAATTGCGCAGACTTCGTTGGAGAACTTGGCGCGCAAGTCGGCGATGTCGTTAAACTTAACAAATTCCACGCCCGGAACGCCCGGCGCAAAGGGATCGCGGTACTTGGCTTTGTAAGTTGTGGACATGGAGCCGAAGGTGCGGCCATGAAAACTTTGCTCCAGCGCGAGAAACTTTGTGCCAATCTGCTTGCCTTCGCTGCGCAGCAGTCCGGCGTGCGCGCGAGCTAGCTTCAGCGCGCCCTCCCAGGCCTCAGTTCCCGTGTTAGAAAAGAAGACCCGATCCAGACCTGTGCGTTCGGTAAGTCGCAGCGCGAGCTCCGCCTGGCCCTCGTGGTAATAGAGGTTCGAGGTGTGAATGAGCGCGCGGCTCTGTTTGGCGATTGCCTCCACGATTGCTGGATGACTGTAGCCAAGCGCGTTGACGCCGATGCCGCTCAACAGGTCAAGATAGCGGTCGCCCTTCTCGTCGATAATGTGGACGCCCTCGCCGCGCACAAACAGTAACGGGTTGCGGTCGTAAGTGGAAAGCAGCAGCCGCGCTTCGGCGGCTTGAATTTGTTCGAGCCTTGTCAATTTCATCTCTCCTGGTCCGTTTGTCCTGCGGACCGCTAGGCCACCATCACTTCGGTGCCGTGGGTTACACGAGAGCTGCACAGGTCAGGAAGCGACGAGGCAGCTTCAGCAGGCAAAATCCTTACGCGCTTGACGCCGTTCAAAAGAGCCTCGCGACAGGCGCTGAGCTTGGGTAACATTCCGCCGGATATAACTGCGCTCAGGGCCATCTCGGCAATCTGATCGATGGAGAGCCAGCGCAGCACAGCGCCGTTCGCGCCCTTCACGCCGGGCACATCGGTGAGAAAGACCAGTGCGTCAGCGTGGCAGGCAATGGCGCATGCAGCGGCCATCTCGTCGGCGTTGACGTTGTAGTATTCCCCGTCAAAGCCGAGAGCCATCGAAGAGAGCACTGGCACACCATTCAACTGCCAGATCGCTTCCAACCAGCGTGGATCGCTCGCAGCAATCTCGCCCACGTATCCCAGGTCAGGCGTGGTGCGCTTCTTGCGGGCGCGAAAAATCAACCCGTCGCCGCCCGACAATCCCATGGCAGGTACGCCGAGAGCGCCCAGGCCGGCAACGAGTTGCTTGTTCACTTTTCCAGCCAGAACCATCAGCGCCACGTCGCGGGTTTCAGCGTCGGTGACGCGCAGGCCGTCGATGAACTGGCTCTGTTTGCCAATCGCTTTAAGCATGCGCGTTAACTGAATGCCGCCGCCGTGGACCACAGCAACCTGATGGCCGTCACGTGCCAGTTCGGCAATGGCGCGCGTACACCCCTCCAGAAGTGCCGGAGTTTCGAGGCCCGCTCCACCCAGTTTGACGACATACCTCATTCCAACCCCTCCGATTCGCCCCAGCCAAGCATGACGTTCAGGTTCTGCACGGCCTGACCTGATGCGCCCTTCAGCAAGTTATCCAGGCAACTGACGACAACCGCGCGACGGCCGTCGGCGGCGAGTTGAAAGCCAATGTCCGCATAGTTGGTGCGAACTGAGAATTGAATCTGCGGCAGTGCCGTGTCATAGAGCCGGACCATCGGGCTGCCGGCGAAAAATTTCCCGTAAATCGTCGCGATGCCTGCCCTGGTCTGCGGCTCGCGGAAATGCACGTAAATGGTGGAGAGGATTCCGCGCGGAATCGGCAACAAATGCGGCGTAAAGATGATTTCGTTCGCATCAATGCCCACCTGTTCCAGCAATTCGCCTGTATGGCGATGGGTGAAGGCGCCATATGCGGAGAGATTGTCGGCCACGTGCATGAAATGCGTCTTGGCCGTGGGTGCCTTGCCCGCTCCGCTTACGCCGCTCTTGGCATCAGCAACAACGCCGCGCGAAAGGTCAACCAATCCCGCGGCAACCAGCGGCCGAAGGGCGAGAATAATGGAGGTAGCGTAGCAGCCGGGATTTGCAACGAGGCGCGCACTGGCAATACCGGCGCGATGAAGCTCGGGCATGCCGTAGACGGCCTGCGCCTGTGTTTCTGCTGCCAATTCGGCATCGTTGTCCTCGAATGCATAGACGGCACGATTGGCTGCGTCGGTCAACCGCCAGGCTCCGCTCAGGTCAATCACGCGCAGACCGCGCTTGAGCGCCTCCGGTACCCATTCCCGAGATTGTTCGTGAGGCGTGGCGAGAAACAGAACACTGACACCCCGGCGGGCAAGAAGCTCCCACGAGAAGGGCTCGAGCTTGAGCGCTCTGCTACCGTTGCAATCGGCGAGTTGGGGGTGAATCTCGCCCAAAGGCACCCCGCCTCTGGCTGCATCTTTTTCGTCCACGCGCCCGGCAAATACTGGCGGAGCGCCTTTGAGACGGGGATGCCGCAGCAACAGCCGGGCCAACTCCGCTCCTGCGTATCCTGTGACTCCCACTACCGCTGTTTGCACCCTATCGTTCATGATTCCAACATCGTCCTCAACCGCGATTCAACCTCTCTTGCCCGGCGGTGGTCTGTGCAGATAACCAGCACGGTATCGTCGCCGCCGATGGTCCCCACAACTTCGGCCCAACCTTCGCGGTCCAGAACAGCGGCAAACGGCTGTGCTCCGCCCGCTACCGTGGTCAAAACCACTTGATTCATCGCCCGCCGCACCCGCAGTCCAAAGCCTTCCATCATCTCCGCCAGCGAAGGCGGGCTGTTGTCCTCAACCGCCGGACCGGCGCCATTCAACAACGTGTAGCCGCCCGGGCCCTTCGAAAGCCGCAACTCGTGTATATCGCGCGACAGCGTTGCCTGGGTTACCGCAAAACCCCGCCGGCGCAGCTTGCGCCGCAGCTCGTCCTGATTGGCTACCTGTGAGCCGGCCACCAGTTCACGAATCGCATTGTGTCGCAAAGTCTTCATCAACCACTTCCGCGCTAACGCAGAGCAAAGATGTCAGTTTTTCTGCGTATGAATAAATATACACTAAGGTTGCATAAGTATGCAAGTCCGATGCATTTTGCTAGGATTGCAATCCGCAAAATATTTTTGGGACGATGGTGCGTCCACACTGATACACTCTCGAATGTTCGCGGTGAACAACCACCGCGCGTTCCACTCGATGAGACATGACAGATAACCCTTCGCTTTCCACCATCAATGACTTGTTTATCCGCGTCTGCGCGGCCGCCAACCCGCGCGCTATCCTCTGGCAAGATGAGTTCGGTCTTTGGCAACCCATCTCTTCCGACCAGATTTATCAGCGGGTTCGTGCTCTGGGCCAGGCATTTCTCGGCTGGGACGCAAAAAAGGGCGACCGCATCGCCCTTATCGCCGAAAACCGCTGGGAATGGGCCGTTACAGACTTTGCCACGCTGGCCATCGGTGCAGTGGATGTGCCCATCTACCCTACGCTCACCGGCGAACAGATTGCCGCGCTGGTGGCGGACGCAGGCTGCCGCATTGCCGTGGTCTCCACCAGGCAGCAGTTCGACAAGCTGCATGCAGTACGCGGCCTGACCCAACTGAAGCAAATACTGATCATGGACTCGCCCGCGCCGCCCGAGGGAGCGGTTGCCTTCAGCGACGTGCTGGCCGGGGCCGATGACCGAGGATCCGAACGCGACCCGGTCTTTGACGCGCTGGTGCGCTCCGTCGAGCCCGGGGACCTGGCCACGTTGATTTACACCTCCGGGACCACCGGCGAGCCCAAGGGCGTTGCCCTTACTCACAACAACTTTGCGGCCAATCAGAACATTGTCGCTGCCGATTTTGATTTCAGCCCTGCCGACGCCCTGATCTCCTTCCTGCCACTCTCGCATGTCACGGCTCGCGCGCTGGACTATGTGATGTACACCCACGGGGTGCAGGTCGCGTATTGTTCCAAGTTCGACAAGCTTCCCGAGGCCATGCGCGAGGTTCGGCCAACGGTATTTGTAGGCGTGCCGAGAGTCTTTGAGAAGATTCGCCAGGAGGTGGAACGCCGCGCCGGGCTTTCGCCGATCAAGAAACGGATACTCGCGTGGGCTTTGAGTGTAGGCGCACGTCATCGAGATACGGTTTATGACGGCCGTCAGCCTTCTTCGCGGCGGTGGAAGTTGGCCAGCAAGCTGGCCTATTCCAAGGTGCGAGAAGCGTTTGGCGGGCGGGTGAAGATCTTCGTTTCCGGCGGTGCGCCGTTGGGGATCGATACAGCCCAATGGTTTGCTTCCGTGGGCATTGCTCTTTGGGAAGGCTACGGATTGACGGAAACCTCGCCGGTCATCGCCTTGAATACGCCGATTAGCCACCGCATGGGCGCTGCAGGGCTGCCCCTGAAGAATGTCGAACTAAAGCTGGCCTCGGACGGGGAACTGCTTGTTCGCGGACCATCGGTCTTTGGCGGCTATTGGCAGAAGCCGGCAGCAACCGCCGAATGCATCGACGCGGAGGGTTGGTTTCGCACTGGCGACATCGGCCACCTGGACCAGGATGGATTCCTCTACATCACCGACCGCAAAAAGGAACTGCTCAAGACGTCAGGTGGCAAGCTGGTGGCGCCGCAGCCAATCGAAAACAAGCTCAAGAACAGCATTTTGGTGGCGCAGGCTGCGTTGGTGGGTGACAGGCACAAGTTTGTTTCGGTGCTCATTTCTCCGAATTTCCTAGCTCTGGAGCAATGGGCAAGCCATCATGGCATCAAAACAAAGGAACATGCTGAACTGGTGACCGACAGCAGAGTGATGGCTCTCTACGCCGAGATCGTGCGTGAGGTGAACGGCTCATTGGCTAACTTTGAGAGCCTCAAGCGCTTCCGCGTAGTGGCCGAAGAGTGGTCGCAGGAATCCGGCGAACTGACGCCCTCAATGAAGCTCAAACGGCGTGTGATTACGGAGCGATACGCGGACCTGATCGGCGCGCTTTACGCGGACGAAGCGACCTCGCGCGGCGAATTGGAAAGGTAAGGCCACGGCCCAGTTCCTTGCCGAACACAGCGCGTTTGGCCCATATGCGGCCCAGGCCGCGGAAGAACGGAGCTCCTCCCGCGCCTACAGCAAGCAGGCTGCCGAAAAGGATGACGGCGTCGATCGAGAGCCGCCCGGTGCGAGACCAGTAAGCATCCGGCTCCAGATCAAGCCAGATGGCAAATTCGTCCAGAGTCAGCGCCGCGCCAACGCCATAGCCAATCGACATCAGTCGGCTGAAGAAGATGGAAAGAGGCGAATGGGCCCGTCCCAGGTCCATTAGCCAGCCGTAGCCAACCAGCAGCAGGATCAGGATTCCCCAGACCAGGTGGTGAATGTGTCTCCCACGCACCATCACCCATTGAAACGGTCCTTCATGATAAACAATCATCCACACCAGGACGCGGACCCCGACGAAAGTAAGCAGGAAGGAGAGCGAGGCGAGGAACATGCGTTGCCGCGGGCGGTCGGGAATGGTCGAGCGGACCAGGTATCCCAGCCGGGTCAACTGCAGCAGGATCAGCAAGACAACGACAACCAGGCTGGCAAAGGCAAGTAATAAAAGTGCTCCGGTTCCGGGCATACCTTATTCAATCATTCCAGGGCCTTCCCAACAAGGAAAGTATGCCGGAACTGGCGTGAGCATGGTCACGATTTTTCTTTACAGTGGCGGAGTAAACTAGTTAAGGTGTCGAGTCCGGACGTTTTTCCGTTCTGAACTCATGATTCAAAACCATATTCCCGGCGTGGCTTTATAACCTGCGCCTTCTACGAGGAGATTTTTACGATGCGAGTTGCTTTGTTGACCGGTGGCGGCGACTGCCCCGGATTGAATGCGGTGATCTATGCCGCCGTGCGGAAGGGTATCAACCACTATGGCGATGAGTTCATCGGCTTTCTAAACGGCTGGAAGGGCGTGCTGGAGAACCAGTTCATTCCCCTCACCTTGAAGAGCACCGACGGCATCCAGTTAAAGGGCGGCACCATCCTCCACTCCTCGCGCACCAACCTGAAGAAAATTCCCGGCGGCATTGAGAAGGTGCAGGAAGTCTTCAAGGCCAACAATCTTGATGCGCTGATCGCATTGGGCGGCGACGATACCCAGTCGGTCACGCTTTTTCTGAGCGAGCACGGCGTCCCCAGCGTGGGCGTGCCCAAGACCATCGACAACGACCTCAGCGGAACAGATCAGACGTTTGGCTTCGACACCGCCGTAATGATCGCCACTGAGGCTGTCGATCGCATCCGCACTACGGCAGACTCGCACAATCGGGTGATCGTGGTTGAAGTGATGGGCCGCGATGCCGGTTGGATCGCTTACGCCTGCGGAGTGGCTGGCGGCGCCGATGTCACCCTGGTTCCTGAAAAAGAGATCGACATCGACCATGTCTGCAAGCTGCTCAAGTCGAACTACGACAACGACAAGCACTACGGCGTCGTGGTGGTTTCAGAAGGCGCTAAGCTGCCCAGGTTAGGGCAGGTTGTCAATGAAAAGGCCAAACTGGATTCCTTCGGCCACGCGCGCCTCTCCGGCATCGGCGAAGCATTGGCAGATCTGATTGAAGAGAAGACCGGCTACGAGACCCGCTCGGTGAACCTGGGCCATACCCAACGCGGTGGCGTTCCCACAGCCTATGATCGCCTGCTCGGCCAGCGCTACGGCCTGCACGCCATCGACATGGTGCACGAGAAGAAGTGGGGCCGCATTGCTGTCCTTCGGGGCCTAGACATCACCGACATCACCATCAAGGAAGCCATTGCCACCAACCGCCGCCTCGACCAGCGATTCTTCGACGTGATTGCTGATCTGGAAGCTAAGGTATAGCTTTGCGCCGAGGGCCATGCGCCCACTCGTCGGCCTTCTTGATTCACTTACAAAGAGCCATCCTCTTACGGGGATGGCTCTTTCTATGCCGTTTGCTCCCAGATTCGTCCACAAATCGGGCGCTCGAGAGTTTTATCAGTATTGCAGAGAATTTCTCCGCTTTGGCGCACACTGATGAATGGCGGAGCTATGAGCGGCAGCCGTACAATTGTCGGGGTTGGCCTGTAACTCCTTATGCTGGAGGATTTTGCGAGTAAGTCGTTTGTTGAGAGGATTTTACAGCGCATACCATCGCCTAACTCTAACAAACAAAGGATTTTACGCCAAAAATATGGGTGGGGGTGTAGCCCGGAATCCGTGTACTCTTGTGTGCACCCCAATCGGCACGACGGAAGTCACCCCTTTGCGAAATTGTTAGGCTATAGACAGATTCTGAGAGTTGAACTGTGATGTACCGCCTCTACACTCCCGCGGATTTCGAGCAGCTTTACACGCTGGAAGAAGTCTGCTTCGAACCGCCCAGCCGATTCAGCCGCCGATTTATGCGACTGCTTGTTCAGTACTCTTGTGCGGCGACCTGGATCGCGGAAGAAGCCGGACAAATAATGGGTTTCGCCATCATCGATTGGACCGAAGAAGCTGATGAAGCCACTTCCTATATTCAGACAGTGGAAGTCTCCCCGGAAGCTCGCGGCAGGGGCGTTGGCCGCGAGTTGCTCAATCGTATCGAGGGCTCAGCACGCCTCGCTGACGCTCGCTCGATTTGCCTGCATGTCGAGGAGGGAAACGCAGCCGCTGTCCGCCTCTATGAGGCGCAGGGCTTTCGGTGCGAGGGACGCGAAGAGGACTATTACCCCTCGGGACGCGCGGGGCTCATCTATATCAAGCGGCTCGACGCCGAGGCCGCCAGTTAGCGGCCTCGGCCAACTGCGCGCGTCCGACACTATCATCAATACCGCCAACTGGTCAGGTCTGCTCCCTTGGGCGCAGTCTTCTGAATTCGGTCGAGGATTTTCGGCAGATACATGGTGTTGTAATGCAGTCGCGAATATGCGTTGGGCAGCGTGGGATCGCCGTTCCAGCAATGCTCTGCGCGCGAGCCGTAGGCCACTTCACCGCCGTACGGTGGGCTCCTTGTTGATTTCAGAAAATCTTCCATGAGATAAACGGCATTGTTGAGAAAGTACGTGTCCTCGGAGCCGACATAGATATGAATCTTGCCCTCTAAATCGGGACCCAGCTTTGCCCAGTCTCGTTCCAGAATCGCTTCCAGGTCATAATGTTCGCGCCAGTAGTCCGCAACCTTGTGATCGATTTCGCCGGTCACCTTGTCGTAAATGGGAGCAGGGTAACCATCCGTGCCCACCGGTCCGAAGACCGCTTGCCAAATGTCGTATTGTTCGCCGCTGCGGCCATGGTCACCAAGTGCCAACTCGTAGGCGTTGATTTCCTCGTTCGTGATGAAGTTGTGGCCAAGGTAGTCGCGCATAGCCGACTGTGCTTCACGCTTATGCGCGCCTTCCAGGTAATAGAAGTTCTTGTCGTTGTAAATATCGATGTCGGTGTAGGCGTGGAAATCGATGGGGTCGGGGCAGGATGCAAATGCGCCGTTGTAGTGTTCCGGATAAAAGACCTGCACGGCCAGCGCTTCCCAGCCGCCGGTCGAGCCGCCATAAGTGAATCGCGCCCAGCCCTGGCCGATGGCGCGAAACTGCTTTTCAATTGCAGGAATCAATTCATTTTCAATTGCGTCGCCGTACGGCCCAACATTGGCAGAGTTTACTGCATATGAGTCGTCGTAGAAGGGGTTGGGATGCTGAATCTTGACGATCAACACCCGCGGAAAGCCGGGCGAAATCCACTTCTGATAGAACTTGTAAGCTTCCTCTTGCTGGATGCGGTTGTAGCCGGCCAGGTGGAAGCGCTCGCTGTAGTCCGGTTTCAGGTTCGGGTCCGGCGGAATTGTGCGAAAGTCGTTGAAATCATCCACAAAGTGATCGTGGAAAATCATCAGCGGGAATCGAGCGTTGGGGTGCTCGTCAAAGCCTTCGGGCACCAGAACGATGGCGCTGATGAACGTCGGCCGGCCCCAGAATTTGGTCAGCGCCTCGCTCTGTATGCGGATGTGGCGAACGTACTTTGTGTCAGCCGGCGTGGGTATGGGCGGAATCACCTCGGTCAACGCGACGGAGATGGAAGCGCCCGGCTTGACAGTGACTTTTATTGGCTTCGAGATGAGATTGCCGGGTGAAATGTTCCAGCGCTGCCCCTCGCCTTGGTCCGGGTGCAGCTTCACGGTTTTGCCATCGCTGCGGTGGAAAGTCTCGTATTTGTTCAGCACAGCCTGAACGTAATAATCGCCCGGCGGAACGTCCTTGACACTGCGTATGGGATAGCCCCAGGCAGTTGCGTCCACTAGGGCAGGCTGGCCAGGTTGCCACCCATCGACAGTCAGGCCGAAGACAATCTGCGAGCGCATGGTGTCGTCGATCTGGTTACGCGGCTCGTCGCTCGGGTCCGTGGAGAGACAGAGTAACAGGCGGCCATCGAGAGGCTGTGCGCTTATCTCTTTTGGGAAGGTGACGGAAAAAGATTGAGCGGCCAGAGCGATGGGAAACAATAGAACCAGTGGGAGGACTATGTGCTTCATATGGGGAACTATACAGGGCGTCACGGAGACACGTCGAGATTCGCAGCTGCACAATCGCGGTAGGCGCATCGCCCCAGGTTTCGATTATTAAACCTGGGGCCAGCCGTCTTTAATCCTGGCTATTTATTGTCCGCCAGAGTGCTCTTGATAAATGCGGCTACGCGGTCGTGAAGCTGCTTGAGGCTTTCGTCGTTGACGTAAACCATGTGTCCCGACTCATACCAGTCATACTCAATATTCTTGGCCAGCGACTGCGGGATCGCCAGGTGCTTGTCTTCATATAAGGCGGCGAAGAACGGCGTGGCCAGATCGTAGTAGCCGCCGTTGACCATGATCTTCAGCCGGGGATTGGTCTTAAGCGCCTCAGCCAGATCGTTGGCCACATTGAGGCCCAGCGGATGACCATGGCGCATCGTATCCCAATGCCCTTCGGCCGAAAACATTGCCGGAAGGTAGGTTTGGCCCTCACCATATTTGAGGTCACGGCGCACGTAGTCGTTGAAGAGCGAGACATAAGCCGACGAAATAGCCGAACTTTGCGGGTCGTACTCCGCGCCTTCGCTCAGTGGGTCGAGTGTGGGTCCGGAGAAGCGCGTGTCGAGTCGCCCTGTGGTTAGATCCTGATCGTCCTGCAAGTTCTTCTCGAATTCCCCGCCATTTATCCGCAGATTGCCTTTGAGCAGGTAAGCAACCGGCAGGCCAGTGTACTCGTGCAGCTTCTCGGCCACTTGCTGCTTTTCGTCCGAACCCAAATCGGTGCCTTGGGCGAGCGCGTGGGTGTACGGTCCTGTCGCGAACGATTCCACCTCTTTCAGAAATGGCTCAAGCGCAGTCGGCTGCTGAGGCAGCCTTTTGTGATACCAGGCTGTGGCTGCATACGTAGGCAGTGCCATCACATAGGGTAGGTCCACGCCGGGGTTCGCGCTGGGCGCATCAATATCCGTCGTAAAGTTGAAGATCTGCGACAACAGAATCACGCCATTCAGATCTATATTTGCGCGATTCGCCAGGATGTTGGTGAGGACAGCTGAGCGCGTCGTTCCGTAGCTCTCGCCAAAGATGAACTTGGGCGAATTCCAGCGGTTGTATTTTGATATGAACCGAACGATAAAGCGGGCGTAGGCGTTGGCATCCTCATCGATACCCCAGAAAGCCTTCTCTGCATCCTTGCCGATCAGCCGTCCGAAGCCGGTGCCGGGCATGTCGATGAATACCAGATCGCTTGTGTCGAGGAGTGAGTAGGCGTTGTCCACGAGCTTGTATGGGGCGGCAGGCAAGTGCTGGTCGCCGGCTGTGACCACGTGCTTGGGGCCGAGTGAACCCATGTGCAGCCATACGGTGGAACTGCCGGGACCGCCGTTATAGAAGAAGGTAATGGGTCGGTCCTCAGCCTTCGCGTCCTTCTTGAAGTACGCCACATAAAACATTCGTGCAAGAGGAGTTGCATCCTTTGGATCTTTTGGCTCCGAAATCGCCAACTGACTGCCCGGCTGCGGCTTGCCGTCGGCGCCAAGCTGCGCGTCTTGCTCGTCTGCCGAGCCAACCGTCAACGTGCCCGCAATGGCCGTATAGGCGATATGCTGGCCACCCACATCCACAGTGCTTTGAGTAGTGACCTCCGCCGGCAGAGCCTTTTCCGCAGTTTTTTCAGAGGTTTTTTCAGCGGTCTTATCAGCTGGCTTTTCGTCATCTGCACGCACTAAGATTGGCGAAAAGAGAAGAGAGGTTGCGAGCAAGGCTGCAGGGAAGCGACAGAAACGAGACATTCGGAATTCTCCAAATTTGGAATTCGAGCGGAATCAAAATAATGCGCACAAAGTCAGTATAGGTCTCGTGCTATGTTCAATGCGGTCCATAATTCAGAGCGCGCTGACGATTGACTCCTACTTCTGAACTTTATCAAACGGCTGTCTTTCGCTGATTCTCGGCCGGTCCTGAGCTTGCAGCTCCTTGGATACCTGCTCGACCTCGCGGAAGACGCGCAGCAGGTTTCCGCCGAGAATCTTGCGGCAATCTTCCGCAGAATATCCGCGCGCCATGAGCGCCTCAGTGATTTTAGGCAGGTCGGCTGCCGAGTCCATCCCCTCGGGAAGCTGTCCGCTGACGCCGTCGAAGTCTGAGCCGATGCCCACGTGGTCCACTCCGGCCACTTTGGCGATGTGGTCGATATGGTCGATGATGACCGAGAACGGCGGGCGTGGGATGCGATCACCGTATTGACGCTGGAGCTTTTCGATCTCGGCGTAAGGAACCGGTTTGCCGTCCGCCTGTGCATGATCCTTGAGTGCTTGGACAGCCTTGCTCATCTCAGGTTCGATGGCTTTCTGCTGGTCGCGATAAGCCTGCGACAGGAAGCCGGAGTAAAAATTGACCTGGACGACTCCGCCCTTGGAGTTCGGGCCTCCAGAGCGGGCAACAGCAAGCAACATATCGTCGGTAATGTTGCGGGGAGAATCACACAGGGCTCGCGCATCCGAGTGAGAGGCGATGACCGGTGCGCGGCTGATAACCAGGGTCCTGAAAAAAGTCCGGTCGGAGACGTGCGAGATGTCAACCATCATGCCCAGCCGGTTCATCTCGTAGACCACGTCCTTGCCAAACTCGGTGAGACCCTCCTTGGTGTGCGGCACGGACGCGTCATCAATGTCTCCAGAGCTGTCGGCCCAGCCATTCGAGTTAGCCCAGGTGAGGGTCATGTAGCGAACGCCCAGAGCGTAATACTGGCGCAGCAGCGGGATTGAATCTTCAATGGAGTGGCCGCCCTCAATCCCCATCAGCGTGGCCAGCTTGTGCTCCCGATGGGCCAACTCGATGCCGGCGGGCGTGGCCACAAACATCATCTCCTTGGGGTGGTGTGCCAACTGCTGCTTGACGGAATCAATCAACTCCAGTGTCCGGCGGGCATACTGTCCCTTGTATTGGGCCGGATCAACCCAAATTGAAAAGAACTCGGCACCGAGGTTTCCTTTGCGCGCCGAGGCGAGGTTCAGGTTGCCGCCGTTAAGAGGGTCGCCGAGGTCAAAGTGTTCATCCACAAAGCGCTGCGGCGTGTCTGCGTGGGTATCAATAACCAGCGCGGAGCGATGCACCTGGTCGGCAATTTCGGTCTTCGGAGTCATCTTGTGAGCCGGATTAGCGGGGGTTTGGGCGCAAAGCAGCGCCGGGAAAGTAGCGAGCAGCAAAGCGGTTGAGAGGTGGACTGACATAGGCTTGCGATGAGTTTATACCCGGCGAGTAAGAGTAGGGAACTTCATGCAACTAGCTAAAGAAGTTAAGAAATTCGGGCTCGATTCAAACTCCCTTAACATTGATCGCACACAATCGAGAGCGGCGGCTATTCTGCCAAGGAGAGTTTCAGTGAAGAGAACGTTGATTGCGGTTGGCTTGTTGGTGATGGCCTTGAGCACGGCTCAGGCCCAGAAGTTGACCGGAGCGGGTGCGACTTTCCCCTATCCGATTTACTCCAAATGGTTTAGCGAATATAGCGCCGCGCATCCTGGCGTTGAGATCAACTACCAGTCGATCGGCTCGGGCGGCGGCATACGTCAGGTTACAGCGGGTTTAGTGGACTTTGGCGCTTCCGACATGCCCATGACTGACGAGATGCTCGCTGGCTCCAAGATTAAGCTGATCCATATTCCCACGGTGTTGGGCGCGGTTGTGCCGATCTTTAACGTTCCCGGCATCAGCGACATCAGATTCAGCGGCGACGTCCTGGCCGACATTTACCTGGGTAAGATCACGCGCTGGGACGATCCGCGCATCGCGAAAGACAACCCAAGTGTAAATTTCTCCCAGGTTCCAGAAGCGGCAAAGAAGATCACCGTGGTTCACCGCTCGGACGGCAGCGGCACTACCTTCATCTGGACCGATTATCTGAGCAAGGTGAACTCCGATTGGGCTAACGGCCCAGGAAAAGGCCCGTCGCCAAGCTGGCCGGTGGGCGTTGGCGGCAAAGGCAATGAGAACGTTGCCGGCCTTGTTCGCCAACTTCCCGGAGCGATCGGCTATGTCGAGCTGATCTATGCGCTGCAAAACAACATCAGCTATGGCGAAGTGAAGAATGCTTCCGGCAAGTGGGTAAAGGCGTCAATCGAAGGCGTCACCGCGGCCGCGGCTAATTTGAAGCAAATGCCCGCCGACTATCGGGTCTCAATCACCAATGCTCCGGGTGCAACTTCATACCCGATTTCCAGCTTCACCTACCTGCTGATTCCGGTTCACGCAGCCGATCCGGTCAAGGGCAAGGTCATCAAGGATATGCTGAGCTGGATAGTCAAGAACGGTGAGAGCGAGGTTTCTGGACTGTCCTATGCGCCGTTGCCTGCAAGTCTGATAGAAAAAGAACTCAAGAGTATTTACGCATTACAGTAGAAACTGGTTGGGGTCCGGACCTGGCGCCGGACCCCAACACTTCTGCATTACACCCAGCGCACTCATGGCCTCGATTTTTCATTTCGCCTCGCAAGCTATCGCGCTAGTATAGGCGCACGAGGTGAATGCAATGGTCAAGAATGCCAGAGGACTACTCGCAATCCTCGCCCTCCTGCTGTTGCCCAGCATCTCGCGTGCCGGCGGTGGACGGTTCGATGGTGCGTGGGCTACAACCGTCTCTTGTGAAGCCATTCGTGACGCTCTGGGCTTCTCCTATAGGTTTCCCAGCGAAGTCAAAGACAGCAGTTTCCGCGGGCTCCACGGCACGGAAGGCAAACCGGGCTACTTGCTTGTCGAAGGCCAGATCGCTGACGACGGCAGCGCCGAGTTGTATGCCAAAGGCCAGACCGGATCAAAGGAACTCGTTCCCGGACGCGACACTCCGCGAGGCACGGAATACGGCTATCACATCAAAGCCCAGTTCGGCGAGACAAAGGGCACTGGTACTCGCGTTGAGGGCCGCCCGTGCACTTTTGAATTCGTGAAGCAGTGAGGAGCATTCGTGCTTGTTCCTTAACCAGCCTTGGGCCGTTGGCTGTCGCACGAACGCTGCGCTGCCTTGCGTGGCGTGTGCTACCATCCGTGACGGAGGAAGAGCAATGAGAAAGACTGTTCGACTTTTGCTAGTATTTGCTTTGGCATTCTTGCCCGCAGTATCGTTCGCAGGGGGTCGCTTCGACGGCAATTGGCTCACGACTCTCACCTGTCCTGCTAAAGGAAACACTGAAGGTTACACTTGGCGTATTCCGAGCGTGATCACTGGCGGCAGCTTCCGAGGAGAGCATGGCACAGCGGGAGAACCCGGCTACTTGCTGATCGAAGGCCCAATCGCTGATGACGGTTCCGCGAAGCTTTCAGCCAACGGGATTGTTGCCTCCAGAGCGTATGCCCGCGGGGTCTTCGCTCACAAGGGAGAGGACTATAGCTACGATATCAAGGCCCAATTCGAAGAGACGAAGGGCACAGGCACAAAGAGCCAAGGCCTCGGGATTGTCGGCCGCACTTGTACTTTTGACTTCGTGAAGCAGTAATTGAATTTTCAGATTGCGGGGCGCTTAAGCGGCGCCCTGCTATCCTTGCGCCTCAAGTTATTGGAGCGGGGTGGGGGATCTAGCCCCTCAGATGTTCAGCTATCAATCGATCAACCAGAGCCAAGAGTTGTTCGGCCGTCCGCGGAAGCACAAAAGCAGCAATCGCGTCATCCCAATCGAGCTTGAAGCTGGTTGATAGCGCCGAAATCCAAATCTGGCGTACTGGCGTGTTGGGTGTAATTACAAACTTACCCTCCGGTTCTTCGAAGAGCACATTCAGCACTCCACCTTGTTGCTCGACCTCAAAACCGGCATCGGCTTTTTCTTCGAGCGCCATCAAATGTTGCATCAGTGAGTCGAGTGCGGCTTCAGCCGCGCGGCGAAACTCCAGTTCATCTTGCATGAAAAAAGTGTAACAAGTTCCCGGGGATTGGCAGCCACCAATGATGCTTTCTGGATTTTTCCCGGTTTCTTCCTATTTTTATCGGAAGCTTGCCGATTATTCACCGTTTTACCTCCATACTGCGAGTGAGTTCCATTCCTTCTCCCTGGAGGTGCGAGGATGAGTGTACTTCGTGCAATGACAGGAATTCTGTTGCTGGCGCTGGGTCTCTCCAGTGCCAGTGCTCAGCAGTCTCAACCGTCGATGCCAGCAGGCCAGTTGGTGCGCGAGGTGGTCTACAACGAACTCCACGATCACGAGCGCCACGGCTATTGGCGCTACTGGGTCGAGCGCCGCGTTCAGAAGGAGACGCGGCTTGAAGAACAGGTGGAGACGACTGACGGGCCCATCACCCTCCTTGAACAGAGCGACGGACGTCCATTGGACGCTGCGCGCCGTCTTGCGGAGCAGGACCGCCTCAATCATCTGCTCAACTCGCCTCAAGAGCAGGCGCGCTATCGCCAGGAGCACGCCGAAGACGAAGAGCGCATCGGACGTATTGTCGCACTGCTACCGGACGCCTTCCTCTATGAATACGACGGCGAGGAGAACGGCTGCTATCGCCTGCGCTTTCGCCCGAACCCAGAGTATCCAGCCCACTCTATCGAGGCCCGTATCTTCCACTCCATGAATGGTGAATTGTGGGTCAGCGCACGCTGCAAGCGCCTCGCCCGGTTGGATGGGCATTTGGAGGAGAATGTGGACTTTGGCTATGGCATACTGGGTAGGCTCTACAAAGGCGGCTGGTTCCGGTTGCAGCGTGCGCAGGTCAGCGCCACAGACTGGAAGACTGAGCGGCTGGAAGTCCACATGAGCGGTCGCGCCATGCTCTTCAAGACCATCGCGCACGAAACCAGCGAGCACCGTGGCGGCTTTGCCTCGGTTCCGGCGGGCATGAGTCTGGCCCAAGGATTCTCCCTGCTCAATCAGGCCCCGCTTAGCAGCGCCCGGCTTTCTCCAGTCTCCTTTTCCTTTGCCCGTTAGGAAATCTATGAACATCTCTGTTTTCGAACACTGAAGATGCCAGTACTCATTTAATCCAGGCCGGCTCTTTGCAAGTAATCCAGCCCCAAGAGCGGTATTTGTAGGGAATAGCGCGAATCGACTGTTTTGATGTTGTACAGAACTAAAGTTCCCGCTTAGCCAGCCGATGCGTGTTGGCAGGGGGAGTTCCAAAACTGGAACCAAACGAATATGGAGATCAGCCCGGTAGCCGGCATACGCATTGCACCGATGGTCAGGCCCAGAGAGGCCGATCTTGGGCTCACGGACATCTACCAAGTCGAGCGCTCATCCCGGACTGGTGATGAAACCTACTCTCCCAGCGTGGCAAAAGCCGCCAGCGGCTTTGAAGACGACGAGGACACATTGGACGAACTGGAAGACGATGTCGATGCCGAATCCAGGCCGCAATCCACAAGAGACGGAAAAGTCAGCCGCTTCGCCTGAGCCTGGCAACTGCGATTCATTTACCTCGCCAGATTTGGTGGAGGGTTATAGACAGTTTGCAGGCGCATTCTTAGAAAATGCGCCGGGGCAGCGCAAGCACCGCCCCAGGCAAAGTGACACCGTATAGACGCTACCCCGAATCAGGCTGCCTTTTGGGGTGTGAACACATCTTCATAAGCGTGTTCGCCGTGCAGCCCGTTATCCAGGCCCATTTCCTCGGTTTCTTTCGTTACCTTGACTGGTGTGATCCTGTCGATGAGCCACAACATGCCCAGCGTAAAGACAAAGGCCCACACCGACGAGAAGGCCGTCGCGGCAAGCTGCTTGAAGAAGAATGAGCTATTGCCCAGCAACAGACCATCCGCGCCCGCCGGGTTAAATGCCTTGTCGGCAAAGACGCCCAAAAGTACGATGCCGAGGAAGCCGCCGACGCCGTGAACGCCCCAGACATCCAGCGCGTCATCCCAGCCCAGCTTGTTCTTCAACTCGACGGCCAGGTAGCAGACCACCCCAGAGACGACGCCAATAATGACAGCGGTGGTAGGCGAGACATATCCCGACGCGGGGGTGATGGTCGCGAGGCCGGCAACCGCGCCTGTGAGCAAGCCCAGGAATGTGGGACGCTTCTGGTGTATCCAGCCAACTACCAGCCAGGTTACAGCGGCAAAAGAGGCTGCCACGTCTGTATTCAGGAAGGCGGTCGCGGTAACTGAGTCTACGCGGAACTCGCTGCCGGCGTTGAAGCCGTACCAACCGAACCAGAGCAGGCCTGTGCCGAGGGCAACCAGAGGAATGCTGTGCGGACCGCTATCGAGCACCTTCCGCTTGCCGACGTAAAGAACGCTGGCCAGAGCCGCGATGCCGGCTATGTTGTGGACCACGATGCCGCCGGCGAAGTCGAGCACGCCCCACTGCGCCAGCAAGCCGCCGCCCCAGATCATGTGGACAAACGGGAAGTAGACGAAAGTGAGCCAGCCGGTAAGGAACAACATGTAAGCCTTAAACGTAACGCGGTTGGCGAAGGCTCCGGTGATCAGCGCCGGGGTGATGATGGCAAACATCATCTGGTAGGCGACGTGAACAAACAGCGGAATGCCTGCATCGCCTGGGAACATGGTGTTCAGGCTGATGTTGCGCAGGCACGCGTAGTGAAAGTCGCCGATGATGCCATGCCAGTCGCCGCTGAAGCAAAGTGAGTAGCCGTAGAGGAACCAGATCACCGTGGTCCAGCCCATGGAGACAAAGCTTTGGATCATGATGGCAAGTACATTCTTACGGCCGACGAGGCCTCCATAAAAGAAGGCTAGACCGGGGGTCATGAGCATGACGAGGCTGCAGCACAGCAGCATGAACCCAGTGTTGCCAGTGTCAATGTGAAGCATAAAAATTCCTTTCGCTACCTAGAAAAATCAAAGATTTGCGTCAACGAAGCGTGAGAACGGAGCGGAAAGAAATTGCGCCGCTACTGTTTTCGGGGTCGTTTGACCGCCCGGAAACTATCTCTTTTCGCGAGTTGGACAGTCTGTGCGCTGCCGCACACGTCGAAGAATAAAGTGAGCGCAGCCTGGTCGGGTGATTGAGCGCAAAAGCGGTTGCAACACCAGACGTCCGGTACGGCAAAGAAAACGGAAAAAACAGAAGGCTGGACCAACGAATCTGAGTCGTTATGAGGGGATTCGCAAAGCCAGACTCCATGGATATTAGTCACTGAATGAATGGCTTACGGCGAGTCAGCCCATCTGTCTTATCGAGGGGCAATCGCGAGATTGATCAGATTTTCTCGTAAAGGCAGTAGCAAATTCCTATCCTTTATGCTAACTTACTAACTGGTTAGTTAATAAAATGACAAGCCCAACTCCATCCCGCACCCAGGCCGAACGCGCCGATCAGACTCGCGCCCGAATTCTCGATGCTGCCATGCGGCAGTTTAGCGAAAACGGACTTGCCGGGGCGCGCACTGAACTGATTGCCGAGGAAGCCGGCGTCAATAAGGCGCTGCTCTATTACTACTTCAGCAGCAAGCAGGCTCTCTACGAGGCCGCTCTGGAAGCGGTGGCGAATAACGTCGTGACAAGCAGTATGGCTGCCATCGATGCGGGGTACTCGGCTGGCGAGCGCCTGTTGCACTTCGCACTCAACCACTTCGACCGCATCCATACGCAAAGAGCCTTTCAGAGCCTGATGCAGCAGGAGATGATCCGCCTGCATCGGGGAGAAGAGAACGCGCTTGCTCCTCTTTTGGACAAGGTCTTTCGACCCATGATGGCCCGCATGAGACAGGTCTTCGCGGAGGGTAGCGCCTCCGGTGAGCTTATTCAGGTCGACGAGATGCAAATGATGTATGCCGCGCTGGGGGCCAATGTTTTTTACTTTCTTTCGGCACCGGTTATGGGGCTTCTAACGGGAACAAACCCTCTTGAACGAGGCGCACTCGAACACCGTCGCAAGGCGGCAATTGAGTATTTGGGGCAGACCGTTTTTACCGATAGGGCATACGGGGCGCTCGTTGCTGCTCGTGTTATTGCATCTACACCAATGCCCCCAGAGGCTAAGACTGATCTGAGCGAACCGCAAACCCCTAAGATGATGAATTCTGACATCGCACAAGTGCTGCAAAAGGCAGACGAAGTGAGGCGCAAGTGAATGCACGCAATCGAGTATTTCTGATTCTGGCCTTGCTTACAGTGGGGTCCCTTATCTGGTACCTGGTTACGGTGCGCCCCAGCGCCGATCTGCAACTGATTGGCACAGTGGACGCCAACGAGGTTGTGGTGAGTGCAAAGATTCCGGGGCGCATCCAAACCCTGACTGTCGACGAGGGCCAGGACGTGAAGGCCGGCCAGCTTGTAGCCATGATCGAGAGTGACGACCTGCAGGCAGCACGTAAGGCCGCCGAGGCTACTGCGGCGAGCCAGAAATGGAAACTTGGCGAGACCGTCGAAACGGAGCTTCAAGATCGCGGCGAGACCGGCAGTGCTGCTGTCAACGCAGAAGCCCAGGTGCGTGCCGCGCAGGCATCGCTGGCCCAGGCTGGGGCGAACTACGATCACCAGAAAGCTGACACGAGCCGGACTGTTGCGTTGGCCAAGCAGGGCATCATGAGCGAGCAATCTAGTGATGAAGCGGCTACCAGCCTTCAGGCTGCGAAGGCCGCCGTGGAGACGGCCAAAGAAAACGTTGCTGCCGCTGAGGCCTCGTTGCGCCAGGCGCGTGCCCACGAATTGCTGGCCACTGTTGCTGGACGCACGGTGGATGAAACCCGCGACCAACTCCAGAATGCCCGTGCTCTTGCTGACCAGGCCAAGGTCGAACTCGGTTACGCTCAGGTTTTTGCTCCGGTCAGCGGCAAGGTCAACGTGCGCGCCGCCCGTCAGGGCGAAGTCGTGACTGTTGGCGCGCCGATTGTCACCATTATGGATCTGACCCAAACCTGGGTTTACGCGCCGTTGCCGGAGACGCAGGCTGACGCTGTCCAGCTTGGCGATTCGTTGCGCGTCGTGATGCCATCAGGCGCAACACTCCAGGGCAAGGTGATCAACAAATCCGCTGAAGCCGATTTTGCGACCCAGCGTGACGTTGGCGCGCGCAAACGTGACATCAAAACCGTCCAGCTCAAACTGCTCATTGACAATCCCGGCGAACGCTTCGTCCCCGGCATGATTGCCGAAGTGTACATACCCAAGAGCAAGCTGGTGAAGCAATGACGGCATCGGCCACGACCTTCGTCAACGCGCAGAATGGCTCTCGTCCTCCTGCAATTGCCGTGGAGCACATCGTCAAGCGTTACGGCGACTTTGAAGCCGTCAAGGACATCAGCTTTTCGGTTGCCGAGGGAGAAATCTTCGGGCTTCTCGGCCCCAACGGCGCGGGCAAAAGCACGCTCATCCGGATGATGACTACACTCATCCCCCTCACCGGCGGCCGCGCCATCATCGCAGGGCATGACGTGGGTAAAGATGCCGATGCGGTGCGCCGCATGATCGGCGTGATTCCTCAAGCCCTCACCAGCGATCCCGACCTCACCGTTGAGGAGAACCTGAATATTTACGCGAAGCTCTACAGCGTGCCCAAGGCCGAGCGCAAAAAAAATATCGCCGAGGTCCTCGAAGCGGTTGACCTCATCAAGTGGCGCGGCGCGCAGGTCAAGACACTCTCGGGCGGAATGCGTCGTCGTGTTGAAATTGCCCGCGGTCTGGTCCACAATCCCGAGATATTTTTTCTCGATGAACCCACCACTGGCCTTGATCCTGTCTCACGCATCGCAGTCTATGAGATGCTCGACAACCTGAGAAAAACCCGTCATCTCACGATGCTTATCACCACTCACTACATGGATGAAGCCGACACGCTCTGCGACCGCATCGCCATCGTCGACCATGGCAAACTCGTCGCGCTGGGCACGCCCATTGAACTGAAGCACAGTGTCCCCGGCGCCAATGTTGTCGAGGTCCATTTCGACCGTGAGACTCAGGAGTGGCAAGGCCGCCTGGAAAAGCTTGAAGGAGTCACCAGCGTGCAGGCCGAGAGCGCCGGGTACTATCGTGTGCTGACTTCTTCAGGCTCCAAAACCACCATGCAGTTAGTCGAGTTAGCTGCATCCCTCGGCGAGACTCTCACCTCTCTCAGCGTCCAGAACACCACCCTTGACGATGTGTTCATCCATTACACCGGCCGCCAACTCCGCGATGAGCAAGTCAAAGCTCCGGCCTTCACCATGCCGCCTCGTCCAGGAATGCAGCCATGAATAGAATGTTCGCCATTGTCGAACGCGAGATGCGCAAGTTCTTTCGCTCGCCCACGCTTATGATCATGTCGCTGATGATGCCGATTCTGCAGTTGGTCATCATGGGCAACGCCTTCGGCGGCAAGATCGTGGGCTGCCGCGTCGCGGTCATCGATTATGACCACGGCCCGCAGGCCGTCAAAATCCGCGAAGCCTTCGACGCCATCGCCGTCAACATCAAGACCTTCACCACCGTCGAGTACACCTCCGAGGTGCAGGCCCGAGAGGACGTTCGCACCGGAAAAGTCGATGCCGCTGTCATCATTCCCGCCCAATATTCCCGCCGCGTATATGCGCAGGACGCGCCGGTCCTCGGTCTGGTTGTCGATAACACTGACCCATTCAGCTCCAGCAGCATCGAGGCCGAGATGCAGTTGGTGGTTACCGCTCTCACTACCCCCGTTATTCAGCCGCGCCTGGCCAGCCAGATTGCTCTAGAGATCGTCGAGCTTTACCCCTACGTTAATTACATGAAGTTTCTTCTCCCCGCCACCATCGCCCTGGCCATGTATATCTCAGTCATGATTGGCGGCGGAATGTTGTACATCGACGACAAAGCCCGCGGTGTCCACGAAGGCTATCTTGTAACTCCCATCACCAAGCTGGAGTTAGTCTTCGGACTCAACACAGCCGGCGCCATGAAAGCCACTCTTGCAGGAATTTCGCTTACGGTCATTGGTTCGCTCATGGCTGGGCTGGGCGTCATTTTTCATCCCATGGTGCTCCTCGAACTCCTCTGCCTGATTCTGGTGACGGCCATTGCCTTCAACGGCATGATGTTCCTTCTCATGGTCCGCGTCGATGATCCGCTCGTCCCCCGCGCCATGTTTGGCGTACTCAACACGCTTTTGTTTTATCCCTCAGGCGCCATGTATCCCATTGCCTCTTTTCCCGGCTGGTTGCGTGCTTTAGCTGTTGTAGACCCTTTCACATATGTCATCCATGGCTTCAAGGCCATTATCCTCAAAGACGGCGGTTTCGCGGCTATTCGTTTTGACCTCTTCTTTCTTTTTGTCTTCGGCATTGGCACGTTGCTTGTCGCCACGCCTTTATTCAAACGCACCTTGTAATTTCTTGCGGTGAGCACGGGTGGTTGTACACTGAGCCTGTGATGCGTCGATTGATTGCCTTCTCCTTGCTCGCTTTATTCGTGCTGGCCGGGTGCCACTCCGGCCAGAAACCGTCCTTCCAGCCGGCCTCTGGTCAAAACTTCAAGGTTTACCATCTGCGCGGCAAGGTAGTTTCGACCGATGCTGCCAAGGGCGAAGTCACGCTCAACCATGAGGCCATTCCCGGCTTCATGGATGCCATGACCATGCCCTACAAGTTGAAAGACGCTAGCATCCTGGGCGAGCTGCATGCGGGCGACGTAATTACCGCCGACTTGCTGGTCTCGCAGGATCCGGATGCTGACGTACTGCTGGACCACATTGTTGTGGTGGCGCAGGGCAAGCCTGATTACCGGCCGAAGGTCATCTATCACGTGCCGGTGCCGGGAGATGCAGTGCCGGACTTCAAGCTGCGGAATCAAGACGGGAGGCCAATTCATCTCGGTCAGTTCCACGGCGAAGCACTGGTGATCACTTTTATTTACACGCGATGCCCCTCGCCCGATTTCTGCCCGCGTGTGACGCGCAGTTTTGCCTCTCTGAATAAGTTATTAGTGGCCAACCCCGCGCTATACGCGAAAACCCATCTGCTCACGATCAGTTTTGATCCGGAGCACGACACGCCCGCGCGACTCAAGGCCTATGGCGCAACGTACATTGGCAGTGATACAAAAGCCGCATTTGCGCATTGGGAGTTTGCGGTACCGGAGAAATCCGTACTCGCTGAGATGGCCAAATTTTTTGACCTGGGAATGACCGACAACGATGATTCAACCATTACTCACACGCTCTCGACCACGCTCATCGGCCCCGACGGGAAGGTGGTACGCTTCTATCCCGGCAACGAGTGGACACCGGAGCAGGTGCTTGCCGATGTGAAACAGTTGGACGCAATTGCCGGTTAAGGATAGTAAAAGTTCAGTCGGTTTCAGCCCCGAGGAATTCCCGATGAAAGCATCTGTCTTTATCGGCGTAAGCGTAGACGGATTCATTGCGCGTCCGAACGGCGAACTCGACTGGCTGCCGGAGGGTGATGGAGAGCCCCACGGCTTCGACGAATTCTTTGCCAGCGTTGATGTGATTGTGATCGGTCGCAAGACCTTCGAGACAGTTCTGGCCTTTGATGCCTGGCCGTACGGCGACAAGCGCGTAGTGGTCCTGAGTAGCCGCCCTATCGATTTGTGCGCAATCAAAGGAGGCGTTGTTGAACAAATGTCCGGGTCTCCTGCGGAGATCGTTGCGCGGCTTGCCGCTAGTGGTGCGCAGCACCTCTACGTTGACGGCGGGATCACGATTCAGCGGTTTCTGAATGCGGGGCTGATTCAGCGCCTGATTATCACTCGCGTGCCTGTACTCATCGGTGAGGGGATTCCTCTTTTCGGTCCGCTATCGCACGACATCCGGCTCCAGCATATTGCGACACGGCAATATCAAACCGGATTGGTCCAGAGCGAGTACGAGGTTGTCGCCAACGTTTAAAAGAACGCAGAAAGCTTGGCGAACGCGTCGAGTTCAATTAACTGCTGACCTTCCGGCGCTGTGTCGAGCGCGGCGTGTTCCAGCACCCAGGTGTCCTTATGAAAAAGAAAAACAGCATTAAGTCCGGCGGCGAGAGCGGGGTTTATGTCGCTCTTGGGGCTGTTGCCAACCATCCAGCTCGTACGCGGCGATAGCTCGTGGCGTTGAAGAACTTCGCGGTAAGTTACAGGGTCTTTTTCAGCGGGAATCTCGACAGCGGAAAAGTAACTGGCAAGGCCGGAACGGGCAAGTTTGTCGGCCTGCTCAGCGCGGTTGCCTTTGGTCATGAGAATGAGCCGGTGCCGCGTGGCCAGTTCTGCCAGGGTCTCGGCCACGCCGGGAAGCAGCTCAATCTCTTGCTCGGCGATGGAGCGTGCAAAGCCTTCGATCCGTTGCCGCTTTTCTTCGGTCATGGGTGCGGGGCTGAGCCGCTCGAAGCAGTCTACCAGCGAACGGCTGAAACTTGACAGGCCATAGCCATGGGAAAGGATAGTCTCGCGCTCCACGGCGTTCAGCGCCTTGCGCACCTCGGCTGGTGTGTACTTGTGGTGATTCAGATAGCTGATAAAAGCGGCAATGGCACGCTCGAAGTAGACGTTGTTCTCCCACAGCGTATCGTCGGCATCGATGAGCAGCGTCTGACCTGGAGCAAATGGCGGCATAGTTTTATGGTAACGAATCAGAGCCGGATGAGTTTGGTGTGGAACCCCAGGTTTCGAAATCGAGACCTGGAGTTCACACCACCCGGTTATTGAATCCGATTTACGGTTTCGGTTGAGCAGTCAGCCATTCTTTCAGTTTTGGCTCCTGGAGCTTCCGCAACTCAATGCAGCCGTCGATGCTCTCGAGTGCGTGCTTGAGAGCTTTATCGGAGGCGGCAACCTTATGTGTGGAAAAGAATGTCTCCACACTCGCTCTGGCGTCGGCGGTGCAAAAGTTGCCCGTGGAACCTACAAGGTAGGCGCCCATCTCAGTTGTGAATTGAGCCTGCACTTTGTCCCAATTGTTTTGAATGTACTTCCATGTCTGCTCGCGGTTTTCGTCTATGCTCAGGGCGATGACAAACTGAATCACCGCATCCTGGTTACGGACCTTGCCCGAAACGGCGTAGTCGAGAGCGCGCTGAAGCAGAGCGGGGTTTTCAAACTCGGCCATCAGGCGCAGCGAGTTCTCCTGATACTCCGGATTGGTCGAGGTTTCATAAATCTGCTGCATCCGGTCGAAGAGCTGCGCGTCACCGTTACGGGCGGCCACTGCCATGGCAGTCTGGCCAAGGGTAGCATCGACCGACCCGGGATTCGCAAGGTACTTGGCGGCGATTTCTTGTGCCTGAGCGAGTACGGCCGGATCTTTGCCGTAGAAACCGAGGAAGCCGAACAACTGCGCGCGCATCTCGCGCGTGTTGGCCGAGTCGGTTTCAGCGGGAGGGGCAAGTCTGGCGTACTGCGGAGCAAACGTGGAGCGAATCCAGGCCGCCATCGCGTCGTGCTCTTCGGCGTTAGCTGCTACCTTGTCGTAGGTTCCGTCGATCCCTGTCAAAGCCGCGGCCACGACCTCCGCGCCAGAGTCAGCTTTTACGGCAGCCGCAAGGTCAAGATAAGCGCCAATGGGAGTCTTGTTGGCGCGTGCCTGGGCCCACTCATTGCCGATCAGGCTGATGCGTTCAGCAGGCGTAAGCCGAGTCTCCACCTGGTCTACCAGCGCTGCATACTCGCGGGGCGGATAGGCGCTCCGATAGTAGCCTTTGCCGTCGGCGTTGGCGAAGAAAACGCCGCCTGCGGGTGCCTTCAATTTGGAGTCGGCAGATGTCAGAAGTTGGCAGTCTTGCCCCTCCACGGTTTTGAAGCAGACCGGGAGCGTCCACTTCTGCGCTGGGTCGGGCACAATGCTGGGGCTGAGATAGAAACGCTTCTGTTCGACCGCAACCGTGCCATCGACTGGCACGGCGAAGGTGAGGATAGGCGCGCCGGGTTGCGCCACCAGGCTTTCCATGATCTTGTCCACCGGCTTGTGGCTGGTTGCAGTTTGTGCGCCCCAAAAATCTTCCGCAGTGGCATTCGCGTAGGTGTGGGCCGCCAGGTAGTTGTGAACTCCTTGGCGGAAAGTCTCTTTGCCGAGATAATTTTCCACAGTCAGCAACACGTCGCTGGCCTTGCCGTAGGAGATGCCGTCGAACATCTGATTGATGTCGCTCGGAGTATCGGCCTTGGCTCGAATGGCGCGCGTCGTGGGAAGCGCGTCCAGGTTGAGCGCTTCGTCTATACCCGAGACCACGTATTCGTCGATGTTCCATTCCGGGTGCATGGCGGCTACAGGCTTGTTTTCCATCCATGTCGCAAAGCCTTCGTTGAGCCAAATATTGTCCCACCACTGCATGGTCACCAGATCGCCGAACCACTGGTGCGCCATCTCATGGGCGATGACCAGAGCTATCTCCTTCTCCGCGTCAACAGAGGCCGTTTTGGGGTCTATCAATAGTGCGGTCTCGCGAAAAGTGATGGCGCCGAAGTTTTCCATGGCGCCTGCCTCGAAGTCTGGCAACGCTATCAGGTCGAGCTTTTTAAGCGGGTAAGGAATGCCAAAGTAGTCGTTGTAGTAGTGCAACACATATTTGGCAATATCGACGCTGTATGGAGTAAGCGCGACTTTGTCAGGAGTGGAGCAGGAGCGAATGGTCACGCCGTCGGACTCGCCCGCGGTGCATTGGAAATCGCCGACTAGAAAGACCACCAGATAAGTGGACATTTTGGGCGTGGTGGAAAACTTGAGCGTGTGTTTGCCAGTAGCTGGGCCGGGAGTGTCACTGATGATCTCGCCGTTGGAGATGGCGGTGTCGCTTGCATCTATCACCAGAGAAACGTCGTAGGTGGCCTTGAAGGCCGGCTCATCGAACGACGGAAAAGCACGCCGCGCGTCGGTGGACTCAAACTGGGTGACAGCGTAGTTGCGTTTGGGGGTCTTCGAGAGATAAAAGCCGCGAAGCTCGTTGTTCAAAATGCCGGTGTAACGGATGGCCAGCGTAGTCTTGCCTGCGGGCAAGGTTTCGGGAAAAGTAAATGTCGCCTGCTCCTTCTCCTTGTCGAGTGAGACCGTGGCCTTCTGCTCTTTGCCCTCAACAGTCGTGCTCACGCTCTCAAAAGCAATCTCTACAGCGTTCAGCGTGATGTGATCTGCCGGCTCGGCAAGATACACTTCGATTGACTCAACGCCGGAGAAGGTGGCGGCCTTCAAATCGGGCGTGAGAATAAGCGTGTAGTGCTCCGGGCGAACAGTCTGCGGAAGCCGCTGAGCATGCAGCGCGCAGGACGACGCAAGCAATACACAGGCGAATACTCCAAACGGAAGAAATACACGCATAGTCGATAAGACAGAGCTGCGGATCATCATAGAATCCTCGGATTGTGATCAATGATCTAAAACCTGACAGGTGCCATTGTAATCCGGCAGACCTCTCGGCGGCTCAAGGCCTATCCGTCCAAGTTAATAACTCGCATAGCTTCAGAGCTTCTCTATTCCGGCGCTCTCTTTCCTTGGCAGCAGAGAATCGAGCAGCAGCAGACAGGCCCCGGTGACAATGGCCGTATCGGCTATGTTGAAGTCGGGCCAGTGGTAGCCGAAGATGTGGACCTCAATGAAGTCCACCACCGAGCCGTAGGCGATGCGGTCGTGCACGTTGCCCAGGGCCCCGGCAAAGACCAGAGCCAGCGCAAAGGTTGTGAGCGTGATGCGGTCAGCGAGACGAACTATAAAGACCAGGACAATTAACGCAGCCACTGAGGAAAAACAAACCAGACCCCATCGGACCGTGTTGGGCGAGGCCGTGTTAGCAAAGAGCGAAAAAGCAGCGCCCTCGTTGGTCCAGTGAGTAATGCGCAGAAAGTGAGGCACAACCGGGATGGCGCCGCCAAATGGGATGCGCAGTGTGACCCATGTCTTTGTGAGCCGGTCTATAAGGATGACCACAGCGGAGATGAGCAGAAGCCAGTGCAGCCGGCGGGGAGCGGTGAATTTCACTGTGGATCCTCCGTGGGTGGAGCAATCTTCATTTCAGTTAAAGCGTCACTGCAGCGAGTGCAAACATTCTGCCAAATTCCATAATTGGCAACTTGGGGCATAAAGTTCCAGCACCTGGCGCATTTTGTCCCAGTGGCTGGTTGCACGGTGACTTGCAACTCGTCGCCCACGAGCACCGTGACACCAGAGACGTTGACAATTTCCTTCAGTCCGGCAGTGTGGCGCTTGAGGAGAGCAAGTTGTTCACCAGTAGCAATGATTTCCAACTGCGCCTCTAACCCCTTGCCGATACGCTTCTCTTGTCGAGCGACTTCCAACTCACGCAGAGCGCAATCGCGCACAACGAACAACTGCCTCCACTCTTCCAACAACGCCGCAGGATCTTCGGAAAAAATCTCCGCCGGGGAAGGGAACTGAGCCAGGTGCACCGAGGCTTCGCGGCCTTCAACCTTGGGCAGATATTCCCAAATCTCATCGGCAGTGAACGAAAGAATGGGAGCAACCAGTCTGACTAACGTTTCCGAAATCTGCCACAAAACAGTCTGCGCGGAGCGGCGCTCCTGGCTTGTAGGTGCGAAGGTGTACATCCGGTCCTTCAGCACGTCCAGATAGAAGTTGCTCAAGTCGACGACCGCAAACTCGTTCACCGCGTGATAAACACGGTGGAAGTCAAAGCTTTCGTACCAGGCGAGAATGTCCTCGGTCAACTCGCGCGTGCGGGCCAGCATGTAACGGTCGAGCGGCAACAAATCAGATTCAGCCACGCGGTCGCGTACCGTATCAAAGCCATTCAGGTTGCCGAGCAGGAATCGAAATGTGTTGCGCAGCTTCTTGTAAGTCTCCGCGCAGCGCTGCATCAGGTTCTCGCTGGCCGCCATGTCTTCGCGGAAATCAATGGACGCTACCCACAGGCGAACAATTTCTCCGCCCATGCGGTTGGCAATGTCCACCGGGTCAACGCCGTTGCCAAGCGATTTGCTCATTGCGCGACCCTGCTCGTCCAGAGTCCAGCCTGCAGTCGAGACGTGGGAGTAGGGCCCGCGTCCGCGCAACGCCACCGATGTCAGCAGTGAAGAGTGAAACCACCCGCGATGCTGATCGCCACCTTCGAGATATAAAACCTCCGGAGTCTTCGAGCCCTTTTCGCTCTGGAAAGCAGTGTAGGCCGGCTTCAATTCCGCATCGGACTCGCACACCGCAAACCAGCTTGTGCCGGAGTCAAACCACACGTCGAGGATGTCTGTCTCTTTATGGAACGCCTTGCCTCCGCAGTGTGCGCAAACGGTGTTGGCCGGAAGCAGGGCGGAAATCTCCGTCGTGTGCCATGCCTCCGCGCCGTGCTCCTCGAACAACTTCACAATCTTGCGATTGAGCGCCGGGTCCAGAATGGGCTGTTTGCAGTCTTCACACATAAAGACCGCGATGGGAACGCCCCAGATGCGCTGGCGGCTGATGCACCAGTCCGGGCGCGTGGCAATCATGTTGGTGATGCGCTCCTTGCCCCATGCCGGGTCCCAGACCACCTTGTCGATCTCTTCGATAGCTTGTTGACGGAAAGTGGTCTCTGAGCCATCAGCGCGTTTAACCGGCGTCTCCAGGCCGATGAACCACTGTTCGGTTGCGCGGAAGATGACCGGATGGTGGCAGCGCCAGCAATGCGGGTACGAGTGTTCCAGATCGTGGCTGGCCAGTAGTGCACCGGACTCTTCGAGCATGGCCACAATGACGGGATTTGCCGCCCACACCTTCATTCCTTCGAAAGCCGGTGGAGTGCTGCGACTCCATGCACTCGGGTCTACGTAAATGCGGCCGGCAGCATCAACGTGACAGGTGGGGTCAATGTTGTAGCGAACGCCGGTGTAGAAGTCATCTGCACCGTGCGAGGGCGCCGTGTGTACCGCGCCCGTGCCTGTGTCGGCGGTGACGTATGTGGCCAGCACGCCCAGGATGCTCCGTTCCAGGAACGGATGCTGGAAGGTTGCATGTTCAAGTACGCTGCCTTTGAAACGCGCCAACTCGGTGGTTGACCCCAGTTTGCATTCTTCGGCTACTGACGCGGCCAGCTCTGCGGCGACGATGTAGACTGGCCCGTTTTCGGTCGCCAATGCCACATACTCAAAATCAGGATGAAAGGCCACGGCCATCGACGCGGGGAGAGTCCACGGGGTGGTGGTCCAAATGATGGTGTAAACTTCGCGGCCGGCCAAGGCAGGCGATAGCGCCTCGGGACTCGATGTGAGTCTGTAGCGCACATAGACCGAGGGGCTGGTGTGCATGTCATATTCGACCTCTGCCTCTGCCAGCGCAGTGTGGTCGTGTATGCACCAGTAGACCGGCTTCAGACCGCGATAGACGAAGCCTTTTTCCAGAAAGCCGTAAAAAGCCTCCAGAGTGTGCGCCTCGTAGTCGCGAGACATGGTCTTATAGGGCTTATTCCAACGGCCAAAGCAGCCAATTCGTTCAAATTGCGAGGTTTGCAGATCGATATACTTCTGCGCGTATTTGCGGCAAGCCTCCAAAACCTCGGGAGCGGGCATTTCGAGTTTCTTGCGACCCAGGTGCTCGTCAACTTTGATCTCAATGGGCAGTCCATGGCAATCAAAACCGGGGACATACGGCGCGTCGAAACCGGCCATAGTCTTCGATTTGACGACAAAATCCTTCAGCCCTTTGTTGAGCGCATGGCCCAGATGAATCGGTCCGTTGGCATAGGGAGGGCCGTCGTGCAGCAGAAAATAGGAGCCGCCTGCGCTGCGGCGCTTTTCACCAGCCTTGCGCAGCTCTTCGTAAAGCCCCATCGAGGCCCATCGGGCCAGACGAAGCGGTTCATTCTGCGGCAGGTTAGCCTTCATCGGGAAGGCGGTTTGCGGCAAGGTCAGCGTCGCCTTCAACTCTGGTACTGAGGACATCTTCACTCCCTGGGTTCATTCGATCTGCTTCATTTCTAAGTGTAAATGGCGAGGCAAGATCTTTTCGGCAACAATTGCGAGCATGAGTCGTCTATTGATTATGGGAAGCGCGAGCGAGACGAAATATGAGAGTCTGGATTTTTTGGCTCTCTCCGACGAGACACAAGCGGGTCGCGTCAAGCATAATGGAAGGATGGGCCCGGATACGGAGAACCTTCCGTTCGCAACTGAAACCAGGCATCCAGAGGCAACGGAACCAGACTCAACGATGGCCAACGATTTGCTCATCCAGCCAGACACTGAATCCGAAACTGCCACGGCCATTATGGACCGCAGCGATCTCGACCTTACTTTCGGCGTTCCTATTGAGTCGAAACCCATCTGGGTTGATCTCTACGAGAGCATACGCGACGTATTTTTCCCGCCCAAGCTGCCTCCGCTGAAGCTGACCTCAAAGCCGATTCCGGTCCCTGACCGGATGGCGGTGAAGCGCAACCCATGGGCCTTCGGCATCTCCGCCAGCGTGAATGTGGCTGTTGTGCTGGTTTTGCTCTTTATTATGGGCAAGAAGATTCTCGAAACGGTAAACAAGCCAGCACTCACCAACACGCCGGTTGATATTACCGAATTTAAGGCGCCCAAATCCGACATCTCCGCCGGCGGCGGCGGCGGAAGCCCGGACAAGATCGAAGCAATCAAAGGCAAGATTCCTCCGCCGATGAAGACTCCGGTAATATCGCCCGTGATACAGGCGCCGGTTCCCTCAATCGATATACAGAATGACGTCACTATCCCGACGGATACGAAGTTGCCGAACTTCGGCGTGTCCAACTCTGGAAACGTGAAGCTCGCTTCGGGCGGAAACGGTTCCGGCACAGGCCTTGGTTCAGGGAACGGCGGTGGGATAGGATCGGGATCTGGCGGTAACTTCGGAGGAGGACTTGAACGTGTGGGAGGTCGTGTCTCCCCACCGAAAGCAATTAACAATGTGGAAGCCGAGTTTTCCGACGAGGCGCGCAAGGCTAAATACCAGGGAACCGTCGAGGTCAGCTTTATAGTAGACACAAAGGGCTATCCTCAGAATCCGCGGGTGGTGAAGCCTTTGGGAATGGGGCTCGACGAGAAAGCCATCGAGGCGGTGATGAAATACAGGTTCAAGCCGGCAATGAGGGACGGTAAAACGCCTGTTGCGGTGTTGATAACAGTTGCAGTCGACTTCCGGCTGTATTGAGGGTCCGTAGCAACATGAATGGCAAAGAGCGAAGCGCATTTGCGCTTCGCTCTTTGCGGTTTTGCGGCATGCAGACTAAAACTCCCGGCTGGTCAGTGATATGCACGTGACCCGCCGGGAGTTTAGACCGTATGAAAAGGGGACTGCTGTTTTGCTGATTTACAACGGCTTTTGCCGTCTAAGTGGAGAGCCCAGTGAAATAAATGAGCTCCCAGGGAAACAACAAGTTGGGGAATGTATGGTGCGCCCGGAGAGAGTCGAACTCCCGACCTACTGGTTCGTAGCCAGTCGCTCTATCCAACTGAGCTACGGGCGCGCACATTTGGTCTCAAGCGAAACCAGAGACAGAATATCAGGGTTTGCCCTGCGGTGCAATTACAGTTTTCAGGCTACGGACGCTTGCTCTTGAGCTGCCTCGGTGGAAATCAACGGCAGTTCCTCGACGATCTCCAGGCCAGCCTGACGCACCAGCTTCTCGACAGTGGCGGCGTTGAGCCTTGTGGCGTCATACTCCACGCGCAGAGTCCGTGCGGCGCGGTCGAATTTGAGCCGGCGAATACCATAAACCTCGCCTGTGTTGGCCAAGGCAAAGGTCACCGCGTCCGTAGGCGGCGTGGCATAGCGAAAGAGGATCTCTACCGAGGTCATGAATGAATGATACCAAGAATCTATAAGCTCTTCAGGTAGGCGCGAATTTCCGGGCTGCCCCAGTCCTGGGGCCCGACGACTTTGCGCCGTATAAATCCATTTCGATCGATGATATAGGTTTCTGGCCACATCTCGGTGCGGTAGAGCTGGGCTGCCTTCTGGCCAGGGTCGCGGACGGTAATCAGGTCTACGTGGTGGCGAACGAGAAACCGGCTGTAAGCCTCCGGATCTTCGTCGATGCTTACGGCCAGCACGGCCAGGTCGGGCTGCTCGCGGTGCAGTTCGAGTAGCGACGGCATCTCTTCAATGCAAGGCGGACACCAGGTAGCCCAGAAGTTTAGTAGCACAACCTGGCCCCGGTAATTGGCCAGATGGACGGTGGTGGAGCCGTCGGAGACGGTAAAATCAGGCGCCTTCTGTCCGGTCTGGGCAGGATGCGCGCCGCGGTCGCACCCCGGCACGAGCGCCAACGGCACAACCATAGCTAGAGCGAGAATCCGAGAAAGCCGCACATCTCTATAATACTTAGCGAATGGCATCAACGGAAAGGGCAAGACGCATGGAGAAGAAATCGGAGAGGGGAGCGGCTGAGGAGCGGGGATTCAAACCGGAGCTTCACCCCACGGACAAAGGCGGGTCCATCGGGACCCCGGTGCTCGGACTCTCCGATGCGCCAGCGGCGCAACTCTTGCGCTGGGAAGCCGCGCCGGGGACCGTTTTTGATCAACCGGAACCGGCGCTGGATCAATTGCTCGAATTGACGGTCATCATTCCGGCGCGCAATGAAGAAGATTGTCTGGCCGCATGCCTGGAGTCGCTCGTAAGCCAGTCCGAAGATGTTTTCAAGCTTGGCCGAGACTGGGAGTTGGTTGTAGTGAACGACCACTCAACCGACCGGACCGCCGAGATTGCTTATAGCTTCACTGGCGTGACCGTGGTCGCGGCAGACAAGCTCGAATCCGGCTGGACCGGCAAGGCCAACGCAATCTGGACAGCGGCAAGGCGGGCGCGCGGACGGTGGCTGCTCTTCACTGACGCGGATACCATCCACGAGCAGGGAAGTCTGCGCAGGGCAATCCATGAGGCGATGAAGCACAAGGTAGGCATGTTGAGCTATTCGCCCCGGCAAATTGTGCATGGGCTTTGGCAACGGTCGCTGATGCCGCTGGTTTTTTGCGAGTTGGCGCTGGCCTATCCGCCGGCCATGGTCTCTGATCCCGCTCAGCGCATCGCCGCGGCCAACGGGCAGTTTCTCTTGATTGAGCGCGAGGCCTACCGGCGGCTCGGCGGCCACTCGAGTGTGGCTGAAAAGGTGCTTGAAGACGTCGAGCTTGCCTTCCTGGCCAAACGGCGAAAAGTTGGATTGCGCTTCCGCTATGCCGAGGATGCGGTTTCCACACGCATGTATCGGTCGACAACAGCGATGATCGAAGGCTGGACAAAAAATCTCGCGCTACTATTCGACAACTGTCTGATGCTGGCCGTCTGGCGCGCCATCGACATCTTTCTCTTGTTTCTGTTGCCGGTCTTGGCAGTCGAGTTGTGGAATGCCCGCCTCTTCGCTCATTCCGCGCAGTGGTTGGCTGCGGGCTGGGTGCTCGCGATTTTGTGGGTACGCAATCTCTTCCGCTTCTACGGGCGCGTAGCCAAATCCAATTTTCCGTTTCTCGATTGCGCCATGGCTCCGCTTGGTTTGCCGCTCTTTGTTGCGCTTCTTTACAGCAGTTGGTTCCAGCACCGCATTCTGAAACGCGTAAGCTGGAAGGGCAGAAGCTACAAGACATAACCCGTTGGGAGCTCAATCTATGAAGCCTTTACCGATGCTCTGGCATCCTTTCTAATGAGGGATATGCATGATTTTCCTGACGCGGCGGGCCACATTTTCTGCTTCGCACTACTATTGGAACCCGGCTTGGACCGAAGAGAAGAATATGCAGGTCTTCGGCCGCTGTGCGAATCGCAACGGCCACGGGCACAACTACACGCTCGAAGTCACTCTGGCGGGCGAGCCAGACCCCATCACAGGATTTGTCGTCGATTTGAAGTGGCTCAAGAGCGTAATTGAGCGCGAAGTGCTCGATGCCTGGGACCATCGCCACTTGAATCTTGAAGTGCCGGAGTTTGCCGCAACCATCCCAACCACGGAGAACATCGCCATCGCCGCGTGGAAGCGTCTGGAGCCGTCCGTCATTGAAGCAGGCGGGGCGCGACTGAGCCGGGTCCGTATCTACGAAACGCCGGAAATCTTTGCGGAATTTCGAGGTGAGGCTTGATTGCATATTTTGGCCGCCGATACACGATTTCCGCAAGTCACCGGTTGCACACGGACGAACTCTCGGCTGAAGAGAACCGTGCAACATACGGCAAATGCAACAATCCTCACGGCCACGGGCACAACTATGCTGTGGAAGTGGTGGTTGCTGGAGAGGTGGACCCCGAGACCGGCATGGTGATCAATCTTGCCACGCTGGATGAAATAGTGCACGCGCTGGTCATCGAACGATTCGATCATTCCAATCTCAACCTTGACCCGCTGTTTGCGAATCGCGTGCCCACGACGGAGAATCTAACTAGACAGCTTTACTCATTGTTGAA
This sequence comes from Occallatibacter sp., assembly GCA_049520075.1. Lineage (GTDB taxonomy): Bacteria > Acidobacteriota > Terriglobia > Terriglobales > Acidobacteriaceae > Telmatobacter. The sequence goes on from JBEKQD010000004.1 coordinate 64,896, forward strand.
AGACGCGCTGCCGGCCGGCAAATTGGAGCGGGTGCGCGTAGAGGAAACCGAAAACAATTTCTTTGAATGTAACGCATAAGAAATCAAAAGGCGTGGATGCATTACGCCCTATTCCCCAGGGCGAGAGGATGACAATCATGGCGCAGCCAATAGCAGTAAGCAAGCCCGTTCACAGAGCAGTTGATATCAGCGAGGGCCTGAACGAAGTCAGCACACCGGAGTTGTATCGCGAGATTCTTTCCCGGTTGGGCGAGGACCCCGACCGCGAAGGATTGCGCGCGACGCCAGTGCGCGTGGAGAAGTCGATGGCCTATTTGACCAAAGGCTACGACGAGGACCCCACGCGAATTCTGCACGGCGCGCTCTTCAATGTTGACTATGACGAGATGGTCATCGTCAAGGACATCGAAATGTTTTCCCTCTGCGAACATCACATGCTGCCTTTCTTCGGCAAGGTGCACGTGGCTTACATTCCTAAAGGCAAGGTTATAGGGTTGAGCAAGATTCCGCGCCTCGTCGAGGTATTTGCGCGCCGTCTACAGGTGCAGGAGCGGCTTACGCGCCAGATTGCCGACGCTATTCAGCAGGCCATAGAGCCGCAGGGAGTAGGCGTTGTCGTTGAGGCGCGCCACTTGTGCATGATGATGCGAGGCATCGAAAAGCAGCACTCTTCCACGGTGACCTCTGCCATGGTGGGCTGCTTCCGCGAGAAGGAGACGCGCCTGGAGTTCCTGTCGCTCGTACGCCAGGCCGGTTCCGGCGGAGTGTGATCTACCAGCGCCGTCAGCTAAAGTAGATAAGTGAACGGGCTTCTCGTTATAGACAAACCGGCCGGCATGACCAGCCACGATGCAGTAGGAATCCTGCGAAGAATTACGGGCGAGCGTTCCATTGGCCATCTCGGTACTCTGGATCCCATGGCCACCGGTGTTCTTCCCCTGCTGCTGGGCAAATTTACCCGCCTGGCTCAATATTTCTCCTCGGCGGAGAAAAGCTACACAGGCACGATCCGTTTCGGCTTTGCCACCGACACCTACGACGCTGAAGGCCAGCCGTCCGGGCCAGATCTGGCACCTTCGCTTACCCTCGAAGAAGTGCGAGCCGCAGCCGCGAGCTTCCACGGCGAGATCGAGCAGATGCCGCCGGCCTACTCAGCAAAAAAGATTGCCGGAACGCCCGCCTACAAACTGGCTCGCGAGGGCAAGCCTGTGGAACTGAAGGCAGTCACAATAAATATCCATAGTTTTGAAATTATTTCGCTCGTCGGCGCGGAAGCCGAATTCATGATGACGATTAGCGCAGGGGGTTACGTGCGGGCTGTGGCCCACGAAATGGGCCAGGAACTGGGTTGCGGGGCGCACCTGAACAGCTTGAGGCGCACTCAGGCCGGAGTTTTTACGTTGAGCGAGGCGCACACGTTCGACGAACTGCAACCGCTGACCGGAAACATCGACGCCCTCGAACAGTTGTGCCTCCATCCGCGCACCCTCTTGCCGGAAATGCCCTCCGTTACTGCCGATTCGATGGCTTTAGGGAGGTTACGCAACGGCGCGCAAGCCAACCTTCCGGAGTTCTCCCAAGCGTCGCAGGTGAAAGTCTTTGACGGTCAGCGCGAGTTAATGGGCATCGCCAGGCGCATAGCCGGAACGCTCTTTCAGCCAGTAATCATAATGGGGTAGAAATGCTTCTGGCAGCTAGAAACCGCCCTTCCGCAGCAATGGCGTCAGCGCCGGCATCAGCGTCCGCGCAATGATCTCTGAACCTTTGGCAGTGGGATGAATCCCGTCAGGCTGGATGGTTTCGGGAACATGAACCAAATCTTTGTAAATCATGGGAACAAATGCTGTGTGATGTTTCGTAGCAAGATCGTGGAAGACCATCTCAAACTGCTGAATGTAATCACGACCGTAATTGGGCGGCAGAGTAATTCCGGCCAGCAGAACTTTGATGCGGGCATTTTCAAGCACGGTCAGCACTTGGTCCAAGTTCTGACGGGTTTGGGCCAGTGGCAGCCCGCGCAGGCCGTCGTTTCCGCCAAATTCGACGATGACAATCGTCGGGTGCAGCGCCAGGATGGCGCGTAGACTTGCGACAGCATCTTTAGTGGTAGCGCCGCTTGTCCCCTGGTTTAAGACTCTGTAGTGGTAGCCTCGAAGGTCGAGGTCGCGCTGCAGGGCGTCGGGAAAGGACTGGCCGCTTTGCAGTCCGTATCCTGCTGTGATGCTGTCGCCGAAACAAACCAGAACCGGCCGATCCGCAGCCAACAGCGGACCGCCAATAAAAATCATCCAAAACGAAACGATAAGCCAGCGGCGAACGTACACATAAACAGTGTAGCGAACGGCAGAGAACTGGCGAAGAGGATCGGGGGCCTACAGCGTGATCGAGGTTCGGAACGCAAAGAAATGGATTCAGAACGGTGCGCGGCGCGTGGAAATTCTAAAAGGAATTTCGCTCGTCATTCCCGCAGGTCAGTTTGTGGCCATTGTCGGCGCCAGCGGCAGTGGGAAGAGCACCTTCTTAGGCCTGTTGGCTGGCCTTGATACGCCTAGTTCTGGCGAGATTTTCCTCGACAGCGTGCCCATTCACAATCTTGCCGAGGCGGAGCTGGCCGAGGTGCGCGGCGCCAAGATCGGCTTCGTGTTCCAGTCGTATCAGCTGATTGAGACACTGACGGCTCTGGAAAACGTGCTGCTGCCGTACGAGTTGAACATGGAAGGCAGCGGCATTGCGCAGGCTCGGCGGCTGTTGGATGAGGTTGGACTGACCGAGCGCGTGGATCACTACCCGGTGCAGCTCTCCGGCGGCGAACAGCAGCGCGTAGCTCTTGCCAGAGCCTTCGTCGTCGAACCGCCAATTGTCATGGCCGATGAGCCGACCGGAAATCTTGATTCCGCCAATGGGAAACTGGTTTTGGATTTGTTGCTCGATCGCAACCGCAAGGCGGGCACAACACTTGTTCTCGTTACCCACGATCCTGAAATCGCTAACCAAGCCGACCGCAAGATTGCGCTTAAGGACGGTCTGATCGTGGAAGACACTCTCCCTTACGTTGCTCCACTCTCCGATTCACAGCAGACTCTTGTCGTCAATCAGGAGAAAAATGGCTAAGCGCGCGTTGAGTTGGAAGCGAGCCGCGGCCATAGGCTGGCGGGATCTGCGTTCCGCGCCGGGCAAATTCGGCTTCGTCGTGCTGTCGGTGGCCGTGGGAGTCGCGGCGCTGGTCGGAGTGCGTGGTTTCAGTGACAGCTTCAGGCGAACCCTTTCCACTGAAGCCCGGGCTCTAATGGCCGGCGACCTGAGCGCGCGTCTCTTTCATGCGCCGACGGCAGGGGAATTGGGCAAGATTGCCACGATCGCACAACCGGCGGGAATTCGCACCACATGGGTGACGGAGACCGTCTCCATGGCTTCTGTCCCGCCAGATCCGGTTCCTCTTCTGGTCTCGCTCAAGGCTGTTGACCCCAGTGAATACCCATACTATGGCGAAGCTGAGCTGGAGCCGTCTATGAGCTTGCAGCAGGCGCTCGACGGGGATTCAGCCGTGGTAGCAGAGGAGTTTCTCATTCGCCTGAATGCGCGTGTGGGCCAGACACTCCGGTTGGGAGGCACGGACTTTCGCATTGCCGCTGTGCTAAAGCAGGAACCGGACCGCATCAGCGCCGGGGCTGGACTGGGGCCGCGCGTGATGATTTCGCAGGCTGCTCTCCAGCGGACCGGCCTGATTTCTCCCGGCAGCCGGGCCAGCCAACGGTTGCTCTTGAAGCTCCCGCCGAAAGCCGACGCACCCTCCCATCTTGCCACGTTGCGCAAGCAGGTGGAAGCAGCTTTGCCCGACGCGCAAGTGATGGATTTCCGCGAGGGCAATCCTGGATTGAACAAAGGACTCGACAACGCGACCGCAATCTTGAGCCTGATTTGCCTTGTGGCCATGGTGCTGGGCGCGATTGGAGTCGCCATGGCCATGCATGCTCACCTCGAGCAGCGCATGGACATGCTGGCCATCTTGAAGGCCGTTGGTGCTAGTTCCGGCGACCTGTTGCGAATCTTCGTGTTGCAGACGCTGGGACTTGGCCTGGCCGGAGGAGTGCTCGGCGTAGCCGCAGGCATTGGAGTAATGGCCGCGCTTCCTGCAGTATTCGGCAAACTGCTTCCCGTCCACGCGACGCTCGATTTTCCCTGGCGTTCGGTTGCGGCCGGACTGGGAACTGGCTTGCTGACCACGCTATTGTTCTGTCTGCCGCCTCTGCTCGACGTGCGAAATGTCAGGCCCGTTCTGGTCTTGCGCAGATTAGTCGAGCAGGGACCGGAAGGCATCGGCGGCAGGTTTGCACAGTGGTGGGCGCGCCGCCTGCAACTGGGAATTTCCGTGGTAGTGATTGCCGCTCTAGGCGGAATAGCCTGGGCACTGTCGGAATCGGTCACGGTAGGCGGCTGGTTTGCGCTGCTATTCACCATTGCATTGGTTGTGTTGTTGGCGTTGGCGGCTGCTGCGTTGCGCGCGTTGCGCTTTTTCCTAAATCGCGTCCGGTTGCGCTTGCCTTCGTTTCTCCGTCAAGGACTGGCCAATCTCTACCGGCCAGGGAACCAGTCGGCTGCAGTTCTAGCGTCGCTGGGCACAGGCGTCATGCTGATTTTGACGGTCTTCCTGGTGCAGGCTGCGTTGTTGCGCGATCTGCGCGAGACCGCAGCGCCCAGTTTGCCTAATATTTTCTTGCTTGATATCTCAACTGATGAGGTCGCAGGTGTAACAGAGTTCTTCCAGCATCAGCCGGGAGTGAGCCAGGCGCCCGGTCAGGCCTTGAACCTCATGCCTGTGGTGACTGGCCGGTTTATTTCGCTCAACGGCATACCAATCGAGCAACTGAAAGAGCAGCATTTTCCGCGTCGGCTGCTTGAGAATGCAGAGCTGAGTTGGGCCGATGTCCCTCGTCCAGGCGACAAAGTGACACAAGGCAAGTGGTCGACCGGCGCAGACGCTGCCGAGTTGGCTTTAGATGAAGGAACGGCCCAACGGCTGCATCTGAGCGTGGGTTCAACGGTCGAACTCGAAGTCGGCGGGGTCGTGCGCGCGTTGAAGGTGTCCGCCATCTATCAAGCTGATGGCCAGCATCTCGGAGCGCGTGTGGCGTTTGTACTACCCTCAGGCCAACTGAAGAACGAGCCGGCCACCTGGTACGGCGGCGTGCATATCGACCCGAAGCAGATTGCTGCGATGGAGCGGGCGCTCTTTGCCGCCTATCCAACGGTGTCGGTAATCAACGTGGCCGATGTGCTGGAGCGGATTGAAAGCGTGGTCGATCAGATTACCTTTGTAGTGCGGTTTCTCGCCGGATTCTCGATCTTCGCGGGGCTGATGATCCTGGCTTCGAGCATTGCCGGCACTCGCTTCCGGCGCATGCGCGAGGCGGTAGTGTTGAAAACCCTTGGCGCCACGCGGATGAGGATCGTGCGCACTTTCAGTGTGGAGTTCAGTGTGCTGGGCTTGCTGGCAGGCTCGGTCGGCGTCGTCTTCGCTAACGTGCTCACCCGAGTGTTATTGCACAAACTGGATGTCGGGTTCCACGTCGAGTGGTTTGCCACGCTGGTCGCTCTTCTTGGGACGGCAGTGCTGGCTACAGCAACAGGATGGATCGCGAGTTACCGGATTCTGGGCCTTCGTCCGTTGGAAGTCTTGCGAGAGGAATAGAACCTTTGGAAGCGCAGAAGATTCATGTTGAGGTTTGACCAGCGCCGGAGAATCCCCTTATGATGTAAAAGTTGGTTTTGAAAGTGGCAAGCGGCCGTTCAGCTTGACAATGCTTAAATGTTGGCCCTTCGTTCAATGGTAGGACAGCTGCCTCTGGAGCAGCATATCGGGGTTCGAATCCCTGAGGGCCAGCCAGATAAGTTATTTATAATGAATAGAATACACAAACATTCATACCGAATCGCCCACTCTCAGTTGCGCACGCTTTGCGTTTCAAAGCATATGTGTTGCGAAATTCCGTCTCTTACTCAAATCAGAGCATCGAATTGCCTTGCTCGTTGATTTGGTATTGAATTTCAAGCCGCTTGCTCGATTAAATACGTCAACGACACCTGATTTTGAATCCAAATATAGCCGACTGTTCAAATGTTCCGCTGAGAGAATGAACAAGTCTCCCGGATCTTCGATGCATAGCGGATGAAAGAATGAGAGACGGAGGTTTTCGATGGCAAGAGTGACATTGATTTTTGCGGTTTTATTGATTCTCCTGGGTCTGGCTGGTTTCCTGGGCACCGGCAGCGTGCATCCCACGGCACTGATACCCACTTGGTTCGGCCTTGCACTCGGCATTGGCGGCCTGTTGGCGATCAGCCCCAGCGAGAGCCGGAGAAAGCTGTTCATGCACATTAACGTGACCATCGGCCTATTCGCCTTTCTGGGGAGCGGAATTAAGGCTCTGATCGGTTATCTTCACGCAACTGCCGCGAGCCTCGAGCCGGACGTGATCGCGATTGCCGCGCAGCTCACCATGTCGGGATTGATGCTGATTTATGTCATCCTGTGTGTTCGTTCTTTCATCAACGCGCGTCTTTCGGGGAAGGTTTAGCTCATGGGTGGACTTCACGGACCAGGCGGTGGGATGAGTATGGGCAGGCACGCTGAGCGTTCGCCGCGCGGCGGCGGCGCGCGAGCAGGCCAGCCCGACGCGCCCAAACGCAAGCCGAGCTTGAAGAAGATATGGCCGCAAATCAAGACTCTCGTTGCCCCGCGCATGGGACTGTTGCTGGCCGGCATGGGGTTGATGATCGTCAATCGAGTTGCTCTGCTGGTCATGCCTTATATTTCCAAGCCGTTCATGGATAAAGTGCTCAATCAGGAACACCCGCATCCAGAGCTTTTGCCGGGAATCATCGCAGTCGTTTTCACGGCCATGGTTATACAGGCGATTTCTTCGTTCGCGTTGACTCAACTTCTCTCCAAGGCTGGCCAGCGGTTGATTGCCGAGATGCGTCGCCAGGTTCAACGACACGTAGGGCTTCTTTCGGTTTCCTATTACGATGAGAATCGAACCGGCACTCTCGTCGCCCGCATCATGACCGACGTCGAAGGCGTGCGCAACCTGGTAGGTACCGGACTCGTAGAGTTTGTGGGCGGGCTGTTTACCGCTATTTTGGCGTTTGTGTATCTTCTGCACCTCAGTGCGTCGGTGACATTGACTGCCTTTGCTGTAATGGGCGCGTTCGTCTTCGTGTTGCAATACGCCTTCAGGGTGATTCGTCCAATCTTCCGAGAACGCGGCAAGATTAACGCCGAAGTCACAGGCCGGCTCACAGAATCACTGGGCGGTGTGCGCGTGATCAAGGGCTACCACGCCGAAGATCGCGAGGCAGGTGTCTTTGCCGAGGGTGTCGGACGCCTGTTGGACAACGTGATGAAGTCGCTGACCATGACCAGCGCTCTCGCGGCTACAGCGACCACTGCGGTGGGTCTGCTGACTGCAATTGTGATGAGCATGGGCGGACATTTGATCATGGCCCATAAGTGGACCTTTGGCGATTATCTGAGCTACAACATGTTTCTGGTTTTCATGACTGCACCGATCTTTCAGATTGTGGCGATCGGTACGCAGTTGACTGAGGCCTTTGCCGGCCTGGACCGCACCAACGAACTGATGGCCGAGCTGGAAGAAAACCAAAGCCCCGAACGTACTCTCAATATGCCGCCCATCCACGGCACCGTGACCTTTGAGAATGTTGAGTTTGCTTATGACCCGGAGAAGCCTGTTCTGAACGGCATCAGCTTTGTTGCCGAGCCGGGAACGGTGACTGCGCTCGTGGGCTCCTCAGGCTCAGGCAAGTCCACCATGATCAGCCTGCTCTGCGCCTTCCACACGCCGTCCAGCGGCCGTGTGCTCGTGGACGACGTTGACCTGGCCCGCGTGAACCTGAACACTTTTCGTTCGCAGTTGGGCGTGGTTCTGCAGGAGTCGTTCCTTTTCGACGGCACCATCCGAGAGAACATTCTGTTTTCGCGACCCGATGCCACCGAAGAACAGTTTCTCTTCGCCTGCCGCACATCGCGAGTGGACGAATTCGCCGAACGATTCCCGGATGCCTACGACACGGTGGTGGGGGAGCGCGGGGTGAAGCTTTCCGGTGGTCAGCGCCAGCGACTTTCTATTGCTCGGGCCCTATTGGCAGACCCGCGCATCCTCATCCTCGACGAAGCCACCAGTTCGCTCGACTCAGAATCCGAGGCCATGATTCAGTCCGGGTTGAGCCAGTTGATGCAGGGCCGCACAACCTTCGTCATTGCTCACCGCCTGTCAACCATCCGCCGCGCCGACCAGATCTTAGTAGTAGAGCAGGGGCTCATCGTTGAGCGCGGCAGCCACGCTGAGCTTTTGGCTCTTGGCGGCCGCTACTACGACCTCTACACGCGCCAGCACGGCCTGGAAGAAAATCTCTTTCTCGCGCCGGGCGAGGGGGACGTGGTGGACGAAATCATAAAATGAGACGCCAAATTGTATTGGTGCTTTGGTTCATTGCTTTCCTGAGATCACGATGAAAGGCCCCGCCATTTCTGCGCCATTGCCGCCGGCAAACGCGGCCTGGCCGATCGACTGCGCTAATTCCCCTTCCCATGTGCGCGACGCAAGCTCTGGCATGGGCTGTGCCCGGAACAGCTTCTTGCATTGGTGTGCAGTCCATCTTGCCCAGGCCTTAGACTTCTTGCGCCGAGCGCTGTCAGTCGAGATTCCTGTACCCGCATACATCTGCCGATAGAGCTTCGACAGAAACATAAACGCAATTCTGGACCGCAGATTGGGCGTGCATGCCGACCGCTTCCAGACGGCGCCCCATCCGTAAAACGTGTCCCATACTTTTTGCGTTCGCTCCCGGATTTCGTCCGAGCTCATCGTTGGATGCGGTGTAAACATCTTGGGTCTCACTGCGGTCGGTATCAGCCAGTAGCGGGTAATCGGCACATCGCCCACCATCGTTGGATTCTCCGCCTGCTCTTTCTCCCACCGCGCAAAATCCACTGTGCCCGGAAACGGCGTCATCATGACAAACTGTGCAAAGGTAACGCCGGCCTTCTGCGCCATCGCCACTGTAAAGTCGAAGGTTGACGGCCTGTCTGTCGGCAACCCGAAGATGAAAGAACCCAGCACGTGAACACCATGCTCCTTGAAGGTCTGCAACTGCTTGGCCATCGCGTCGCCGGAGAGATTCCAGTCCTTGTAAACTGCCTTCAGTCCTTCAGGGGTCACCGCTTCAATACCCACCAGCGCGCCCCTGATATTGGCTTTCTTCATCGCGTCCAGGAATTCGACGTCTTCGCCCGCCTCCATCGTCATCTGAGTATAAAACACCATGTCCTTCGGCAGTTTGGCTAGCTCATCCATCAAGTGGAAGCGATCCGCACGAATCGCGGTCAGCTCTTCCAACCTCGCGTTATTGCCTTGCTCCCGCGCCTGACGTAGATCAGTAAACGTCACCGGATAGAAGTTATCGTCGGCCAGCGCAATAAAGCGAAAGCCAAGGCGCCGCAAGGCTACGATTTCATCCACCACGCTTTGGAACTTCCGCTGCCGCGGCTTCTGCCCATCCGTACGCCACACACTGCAGAAGGAGCAATGCTTCGGGCATCCGCGAATCGTCTGCACCGAGGCCCACATATATTTCTCAGGATTCATCAGATCCCAGCGCGCGGGCAAAAACTCGTTGCCTTCAATACGCCCGCCTTTGTAGATCTTCTCTGGCTTCCCCGCCATGCAATCCACGACCACCTTGCCCCATGCAATATCGCCGTCTCCGGTCACCACCGCGTGCCCCTCACCCCGCTCCAGCGCCTCTTCGGGAAACAGCGTAGCGTGAATGCCGCCGTAAACCACCCATGCGCCACGGCTCCGCGCCATCCTGCCAACCTCATATCCACGCAGTGCATTGCCTGTGTGGACGCTGATGCCCACAACATCTCCTGCTTGAATCGTCTCTGGCACAATCTGTTCCAGAGATTCATCAACGAGAATTGGGTCGCCAGCCACTCTGGGCGTAGCTGCCGCCAGCACAAAGAGCCAGCGCGGCGTAATGACCGCTGTACCAAATGAATTGTCACTCGGATTGACCAGATGAACGCTCAATGAGTCCAACCTTTCCTCGTACGAGTAGGTGGCCTCATAGAGCGCCGTTATTATTGAGCGGGAACGTCGCAACAGCGCATTCCCGTAAGTTCTCGAATATCCGTGATTATTTTACAGATTCCATACAGATTGCTAGGTCAATATTGGCCACAATTGACCAAATCGAGAAGTAAATCGATGAATGATTGAATAATATCGCGCTTGCCTTGTTTCATGTCGAAAGGTGCTCATGGTCTTACCGACTCATAGTGTTTCTCAATGGTCAATAATGACCACTTACGCAAATGAAACTCACTCAATGAATCCATGAAGAATCGGATCTGCAACGAATGGAGAGTCCTGTGACACATTCAATAGGGCTTGCCAGACTGCAGAACCAGGCGCTGCTCGCGGAACAGGGTAGTGCATACCCGCACAACCTCTGCATCTAATTGCGTTCCAGCGAGTCCTTCAACGGTTGTAAGGGCAACCTCCAATCCGAGTGTCGCGCGGTAAGGTCGGTCGGTGGCCATCGCTTCCACAATGTCCGCTACTGCCAGAATCTTGGATTCAGGGAGAATCGCATTCCCTTTTAGACCCAGTGGATAGCCCGAACCATCTAACTTTTCGTGATGTTGGCGTACGATATCGGCAATAGGCCAGCTAAAGGGAATGTCTTTCAGAATGGCATAGCTACTATCCGGGTGCCCTTTAACCAGCGTCCATTCTTCCGGGCTTAGCCGGTCCGGCTTGGTCAGAATCTCAGCAGGAATCGAAATCTTCCCGATATCATGCAGCATGGCCGCTATTCGCAGCCCGTCCAATCGATCCTCTGACCAGCCCATCTCCTTCCCAATCGCGACCGCGATCTCGGCAACTCTGCTCTCGTGGCCAGCGGTGTAAGGATCTCGCATCTCCATCGCGGTGACGATAGCCGCTACTGATGCGGCCAAAGCTCCAGCTAGTTGCTTTTGAGTCTCTTCGCGGCTGAGCCGCTCTGCCTCCAGAAGCTGCTTCTGTTCGAGCGCCTGGATGCCGTGCGCAATCTGCTCGGCAAGACGTCGAAATATCTCGATCGGCGCGGCTCCAAATGCATTGAGGCGCGTGGCATAAACAGCCAGCACGCCTTGCCGGCCACCTGGGACGTGAAGTGGAACGAACGCCGAGGACCGTATCTCGAACTCCTTCGCGCGGTCGCGCCACGGGTTGAACGCCGTCAATATCTCGACATCGTCCACAATTCGAAGCGTGTTGGTGCGAATGGAGATACCTGCCGGTCCTTGCCCCCACTGCTCATCGTCTGCCCAGGTCAGATGTAGGCCGTCCAGATAACCCATGGCACTCCCGGCTCCAGCGGCAATCCGGATCTTCTTATCCGGACCGTCTTCAGCGATGCCCATCCAGGCCAGGACATAAAGGGATTCCCATGTAATGGCCTCGCAAATTGACTGCATCAAGCCTTCCGCGGATTGCGCGCGGCCAAGCGCTAAGCTGGCAATCGAATACGCAGACAATGCCCAGTTCTGGGTTGCAAGGCGATGTTCTCTTTCCTTTTCTTCAGTAATATCGCGAAACTGGCCAATGACCAGCGCTCTTCCAGCCAATTCCAACCTCGCAGTCGACCATATCGCGACCGGCACGCAACGCCCATCTTTACGCTGAATATGAAAATCATGAAAATCATAATGGGGATTCTGCTGGCTCATTGCTTTCTCAGCTTCAGCCTGGATACGCGCCCGCTCGGCCTCCGGATGCAGCATCGCAATATGAATCCCGATTAGTTCTGCGCGGGAGTATCCTGTCAAAGCTTCTGCTGCAGGGTTTACATCAATCAATATCCCCGTATCTGCGTCGAAAGCCAGCTTGCCGTCCTGAGCATAAGCCCAGTTCAGTTCATACAAGCTCGGTGATTCGCTGGCATGCCGCACATCGGCCATGATTGCGACCCTCTTGGTTTCGTAGAAAGATTTATTTCTCTTCAATCAAAGCTTCAAAATTCAATTTCAGGATACGAGGGTCTTAAGAAGAGGACAAAGTCAAGAAACGGGAGGCTTGAGCAACGACATAAGACATCATCGCGCCACAAATCTCATCTTACGTGGCTGCATTCCTCTACTGGCACCGCTACCTGCTCTACGATCTCAAGCCCGAAGCCTTCCAGTGCAGGGATGTGCATCGGAGTATTTGACAGCAGGCGAATGCGTTGAATGCCCAGGTCTGAGAGAATCTGGCCGCCGAGTCCGATGGCGCGCAAAATGCGGCCGCTGCGAGCTTGCGAACCTTCTCTTGCGCGCAACTCTTGGTGCAACACAAGCCGCCCTGCGTCTAAGCCGGAAACAGGGTGCAATGCAGCCGCTCCTCCGGGCTCGAACGCACTCGCTGCCGCCGGCGCGTGGTCAATCGCAAAGCCGTGCGACGTGTTGTGCAGGTAGAGCAACACCCCGCAACCTTCCTCGGCAATCATGCGCATCGATTGATCCAGAATCTCGCGGCAGTGGCAGTCTGCGGCAAAGACATCGCCCGCTGTGCAGCGGGTATGAACACGCACCAGCACAGGCCGTTCGCACGGTGGCCGCGTCTCTGCCTCGCCCGACATTGCGGGTCCGGTGTGAAAGGCCGGGCAATCAGGGCAAAGGTTGCCCCGCACTAACGCAATGTGGCTCTCGCCGCCGTTCACCTGGCTCTCGTATGCGATCATGCGAAATTCGCCGTAGCGTGTCTGAATGTGGCTCTCGCCGGCGCGCACGATATACCGCTCGTGGCGTAGCCGATAGCGGATCAGTTCCGCCACCGTGAGAATCCGCATACCGTGTTCCTTGCAGAAGGGAATAAGATCAGGAACGCGGGCCATCGTGCCGTCGTCTTTCATGATTTCGCAGATCACGCCCGACGGATTAAGGCCAGCCATCCGAGCCAAATCTACAGAAGCCTCGGTCTGTCCTGCGCGCACCAGCACTCCGCCGTTGCGAGCTCGCAATGGAAAGATGTGTCCCGGACGGGCCAGGTCGGCTGCCGTCGAGCGCTCATCAATCGCGGTACGGACGGTATGCGCCCTGTCGGCGGCAGAGATGCCGGTGGTCACACCTTCGCGCGCTTCTATGGTCTCGGTAAATGCCGTGCCGAATCGCGACGAGTTTTGCTGCGTCATCGGGAAGAGGCGCAAATAATCTGCGCGCTCCTCGGTCAGCGTAAGGCAGATCAATCCACGCCCGTGCTTGGCCATGAAATTGATCGCTTCCGGCGTTACAAACTCTGCGGCAAGGGTCAGGTCGCCCTCGTTTTCCCGGTCTTCATCATCGACAACAACGATCATGCGGCCTGCGCGAATCTCGGCCAAAGCGCCGGGCACATCCGTAAAAGGGAGTTCTATTGTGTGTATGGTTTCTGGCATGGCGACCACTCTATTCTCGCCTATGACAGGCCCAGACAGCAAAAGCGCTGCCCGAAGGCAGCGCTTTTGGAAGAAACAGGCGGCGAAAAACAACAGGCGGCAAAAAATAAAAGCCAAGTGGAGCGGAGCTTACAGAGCCGATTCAATCTCAAATCCCCAGGCTTCAAGAAGAGCTTCGGGAATGTACTTCGAGTTCTTGTTCCGTCTAGCCCACTCCCGCAGACGGGTGGACCGGATGTACTGGTCCGGGCTGAGCTTGAACTCCTTCACAATCTGCTCAAAGGAGGTCACAGTGGGCACAACCGGGCCAATGGGCTCCGGCTTGCCCCAATTCGGATTTCCACGACGCTTTGCCATCGATTTGGTTTCCTTAAGGAAAGAGGGTGTCTTGCCTGTAGATCTCGAACCGGGCGAGGGTATTGTCAACCCGGGCTGTTCAATAACATTCTTATTTTACGGATTTTCTCTTCAAAAATCAATAGCAAAATTGCTCACATCTGAGAACAATAGTCACTTCTAGTTTATTGAGTAATATACATATATATTATTCATATAAAATAGGTTAGACAGCAAAGCGCGATGCATTACCGTTACCCGTACAGCTATTTTTGCACACACTATGAGGCTTATGTGCACCAGAAGTCGAAAGCCCCATCTCTCACGGCCGTGGCCATTGCTTCAATGTCAGTCGCGAGCACTCGGTCCTGCTCCAGTCGCGGCACAACTGTCCGCACAACCTCATGAGCGCGTTCCACTTCGCAACCAGCCAGCAGCGGTCGGCGAAACTCCAGCCCCTGCGCCGCGCACATCAGCTCGATACCCACAATCCGCTCGGCGTGTTCAACAATCTGCCGCAGTTTGAGCGCTCCGGTCATGCCCATCGAGACATGATCCTCCTTGCCTCCATCGGTCGGAATGCTGCTAGCCGACGAGGGATGCGCCAGCACCTGGCATTCGTTAATCAGAGCAGCTGCAACGATTTGCGCAATCATGAATCCTGACGACAATCCCGGGTCAGGCGACAGAAACGCCGGCAGCCCTTCGTTGATGTCCATATTCAGCAACCGATCGATGCGCCTTTCGGTAATGCCGGCGAGGTCGGTGAGCACAATTGCCGCGTAGTCAAACGCGTACGCCAGCGGCGCGCCATGAAAGTTTCCCCCGGATATAACCGTGCCGTGGTTTTGCGCTTGGATTGAGACTTCTGGAAACACCAGCGGATTATCCGTAGCCGAACCAGCCTCAATCTCCAGCACGCCCCGCACATGTTCCAGTGCATCGCGCACGGCCCCGTGCACTTGCGGCATACAGCGCAGGCAATAGGCGTCCTGCACCCGCGTGTCGTGCTCCCGGTGCGACTCGCGAATCTGCGAGCCGGCAAGCAATTCCAGCAGGTGTTCCGCCGCTCGAATCTGCCCTGCATGTGGCCGCGCCTGGTGGATGCGCGGATCGAATGCCGCCGGCGTGCCCATCAGCGCCTCCAGGCTCATCGCGCCAGCCAAATCAGCCAGTTGCGCCACGCGCCTGGCGCGCGCTATCGCTAATGCCCCCACTGAGGTCATCGCCTGCGTACCGTTCAGCAGGGCAAGGCCCTCCTTGGCTGCCAGAACGATGGGTTGCAAGCCAGCCCTGCGCAAAGCCTCGCGGCCTGCTATCCTCTCGTCCTTGTAAAACGCCTCGCCCTCCCCGATCGTCACCAGCGCCAGGTGAGCCAGCGGCGCCAGATCGCCGCTCGCACCCACGGAGCCTTTTTCAGGAATCACTGGATGCACCCCTGCGTTGAGCATCGCCACCAGCAGTTCCACCAGAGCCGGTCGGCAGCCGCTGAATCCCTTGGCCAGCACATTGGCCCTGAGCAACAACATCGCCCGCGATTCGGCTTCGCTCAGCGGCTGTCCGACTCCTCCGGCGTGACTCCGCACCAGATTGGTCTGCAATTGCGCCAGCTTGTCGGCAGGAATCCGCACCTCTGAGAGCTTGCCGAAGCCTGTGTTGACTCCGTAAACCGTTTGCCCGGCTGCCAGAATCTCCTCGATTAGCGCTCTGCTCTGGGCTACGCTGGCAAGGGCAGTGGGCGCAATAGCCACCGGACGGTGAGAATCCGACACGGCTCCAATTTCGGCAAGCGTCAGCGGCTGTCCATCCAAAATCAGGCAATCTTCGGTTAAGGGATCCATATGCCTGATGGTAGGTGGGCTGAAGACTGCAGTACAGACCAATTGCACGGTATGTCTTGGTTTTGCCGCTTAATTCGGTTATGCTGGCTGTCTATGGCAATGGATTCCACGGCATTACTTGACAGCTACGGACGAAAGCTTCTCGATGAGCTTCAGACCAACGCGCGTCTCAGTCTAGCTGAGCTGGGCCGCCGCATCGGACTCTCGCCCACTGCGGCCGCCGAACGCCTGAGGCAAATGGAAGAGGCCGGCATTCTGCACGGTTACACCGTTGAAATCGACCATGAATCGCTAGGTCTGGAGGTGATGGCCTTCATTCGCATGAGCTGCGGTGGGAACCAGTACCACCGCCTCCTCGATTTCGTCCAGACCCTCGAAGAGGTCCGCGAGTGCCATCATCTGACTGGCGGTGACGACTTCCTTCTCAAAGTCACCACCACCAACATGGCCGATCTGGAGGCACTGATCGAGGCGCTGTTGCCCTATGGCAATCCTGTCACCAGCCTTGTACTCTCCTCGCCTATTGAGCGCCGCCGCTATGCTGTCACCGGCAAGCTGGCCACCGTTACGCGCAAACCATCCCCGCGCCGCCGCTGAACAGATCACCCCGTCAGAGTGCCGGGCATCGCCTTGACGTCCGCAGCGAGGAACAATCGACTATACTGGCGCTGACTTCCACTTGCCCTGTTCGAGGCTTCAATGCAAGCTGCCCGTCTGTTCGCCTGCCTGGTACTCGTTTCAGCCTTGACGCCCGTCGGTGGTCAGGCCGCAAAGGAGGCGCCTAGCAGCAAAAAACCCATCTTGGTAGTTCCAGGTCAAAGGCTGCTGGTGTCCACAACTGCGGGCTGGGGAGTCATTCCCCTCTACACGACAATCCGAGCGCGTGTTGCCGATCTGGGAACCACTTATCCTTTGGTGAAGCACGCTGTAATCGTCATTCACGGCAGTCGCCGCAATGCGGCAGGATATAACAATATCGGAGAATACACTATTCTTGATTCCGGCCAAGAGAACTGGAATACGCTTTTGATCACGCCGGAATTCCTTGAGCAAATCGATGCAGCGGTCAATCAGCTCCCCGACGACGATCTGCGCTGGAAGCACGAAGCGTGGATCGCTGGCGAGAATGCCCACAATGCGCCGATCAGTTCCTTCGATGCGCTCGACGCAATCCTCGAACGACTTTCCAACCACATCCTATTGCCGAATCTTCAGAGCGTGGTTCTCATGGGTTACGGCGCCGGCGGGCAAATGGTCCAGCGTTACGCCGTGGCAGGCCGGGGAGGAGACGCGCTGGTGCACAGCGGAATCCGTCTTCGCTACGTCATCGTCAATCCGTCTTCATATTTGTATTTCTCGCCCGAACGACCGACGCCTGGCGCTTCTGGCGGCTTCGATTTTATCGTTCCCCCTCGCGAGTGCTCCAGCGATAACAATCGCTGGAAATACGGCATCGACGACCCCCCGCCCTACGCAGCCAACGCGGATTTTGCCGCTTTGGAGGAGCGCTATATTCATCGCGATGTCGTTTACCTTCTGGGAACGGATGACATTGATCCGAACGAATCCTCGCTCGATACGAGCTGCGCCGGAGAGAACGAAGGCCCGGACCGCTTCTTTCGCGGCAAGGCTTATTTTCGTTATCTTGAATTGCGCCATCCTGAGTTGGCCACAGAACCTGCTTCGCAGCAACTCTGGTACGTTCCCGGCGTGGGGAATGACACTTACAAAATGTTGAGCTCACCGTGTGGACTGGCAGCGCTCTTCAATACGGGCGATTGCGCTACGCGCATCCTATTCCCCAAACCCTGAGAACCAGTTCTCTGGAGCAAGCCATACCGTTAATAGTTGCAAGATTATTTCCCGCCTGCTTTTGGCTCTTCGCTCCAATCACAGGTAATCTCACGGCGTTGCTCCGAACTCATCCGAGCCCACTCGAGTAATCGCGCCACGCGCCAAGCGGCCACGGGCGGAACGGGAACCGGTGCGATGCCCACCAGAGCATTGCGCATGCCCACGTAAAAGAGCCG
Organism: Occallatibacter sp.; assembly: GCA_049520075.1. GTDB lineage: Bacteria > Acidobacteriota > Terriglobia > Terriglobales > Acidobacteriaceae > Telmatobacter. The sequence continues at coordinate 82,588 of JBEKQD010000004.1, forward strand.
ATAGTCGCCGGGAATGGATTCAACGGGGCGAGTGATCATCGCGCCGTCCGCGTCCACTGTGAGCGTGCCCCAGTTGGCGGTTGGTTCCTGGCCCCACGTGGGACTGTCAATGCGAGTCACTTTGTTGAGCTCGGCCTCTTGGATGTCCGGTGCCCATTTCCAGAAGTTTCCCTTCGTGCCTCGCAAATGGAATATGGGTCGCGCCAGCGAGGAGAGATTGTTTGCGCTCAGAACAACCGAAAGACCCGGATAGCGCAACCGCAAGGTGAATGAATCTTCCGAGCCTTCGCCGTCGCGCTCCCGCCGGATTTCAGCATCGATAGCCTCGGGTTTGCCGAAGAGCACCAAAGCCTGATCGGAAAGATGGGAGCCCAAATCCAGCAGCAAACCGCCTCCGAGCGATGGGACATCTTTCCACGGCACCCTCGTTGTCGTCGGCCGCCAGCGGTCCATCGTGGACTCGAAGTGCACGAGGCGTCCAAGGGAACCCTCATGCAATAGTTTCTGAACTGTCGGGAACTCGCAGTCCCAGCGGCGGTTATGAAAAACCGCAAGCGCAGCTCCGTGGGTCGTTGCCAGTTCCATTAGTTCCGCGACTTGAGCCGATTGGACTGCCATCGGCTTATCTACCACCACGTTCTTTCCCGCTTTGAGAATCTGCCGGGCAATCTCAAAATGAGTTCCGCTAGGAGTAGCCACGACGAACAGCCCTAGCGACGCGTCTTCGAGCATCTCTTCCAGCGACCGGTAGGTGACGATTTCTGGATAACGCGTGGCTGCCTGGTCAGTGCGGCGCTCAAGCACTGCCGCCAGTTCCAGCCCTTCGACGGACGAGATCAGGGGAGCGTGAAAAACACGCCCGGCCATGCCAAAGCCTACCAAACCTACTCGAATCATCCAGTCTCCCAAAGCACGAGCTTCTTGACGGCGAGCCCGCTTTAGCTTTCAAGTTTATACCGCGTTTCCGCCAGCGTATAAAGCCGCCGCCAGACCAGACGGTTCATGGTCACCACCATGGTCGCCATCAAGACAGTAGCCAGCAGCAGGTTCGCAAAATTTCCTGCGTCGCTGGCCGCGCTGATCTGCGCTCCCAGTCCCAGCGTCTGAAGCGTTTTGTCCCCGATGTGAAAATACTCGGCAATGATGGATGCATTCCACGCGCCGCCGGACGCAGTGATCATGCCTGTAATGAGGTAGGGAAAAATTCCGGGCAGGATGAGCCTGGTCCATCGCTGCCAAAGGGTGAATTTATATACCGCTGCCGCTTCTTTCAAATCGGAGGGAATGGCGATGGCGCCGGCGATGACGTTGAAGAGAACGTACCATTGCGCTCCCAGCAGCATGAGAGCGATGGAGCCTATGCCGAGACCCCCACCCAGCCGGATGAGGCCCAGTAGCAGAACCGGAAACAAGGCAGTTGCGGGAATCGAGGCCACCACCTGGATGATGGGTTGGAGAAATCTGGCCAGTCTCGGGCTGAGACCAATCAGAACGCCGACAGGAACGGTCCAAAGCGCCGCGATGAGCAAGGTAATGTTCACGCGAAGATAAGTGGCTCCGGCGCCCATGAGCAGAAGGTGAACATCAGCCCAGGTGACGCCGCGGACGATCTGGAATGCTTTGAAAAGTCCCCATATTCCCGCTCCGGCGGCAAAAACGCCAAAAATAATCGGGAGCAGACGGCCGCGCTTGGAAGCAGTATCGTCGATGGGCTGCACGAAGCGGCATTCGCGGCTGCGCGACAGGTGATGGCAGACGCTCTCCCCCAGCGCGTTCCACGCGCGGGCTGGCACGCGGGTGAACACGCTGGGCCGCTGAAGAAGCGAGAGGATGGGCGAGGTTACTCGCGTGGCGGATTCGACACTCTCAAATTTGAATTTGTCGCTCCACGCGACCAGCGGACGCCAAACTAACTGGTCCGTAGCCACGATGATGAGTATCAGCACCGCAAGGCCCCATAGCAGCGCATGTGTGTTGACGGGGTTGGCTGAGGCCGCGGTCTGCAGGTAGCTCCCCAGTCCGGGCAGCCGGAAACTTCGCTCACCCAGCGGGAACATCTCGCAGGCGATCAGAAAAAACCATCCGCCGGCCACCGAAACAATCGAATTCCAGATCAGCCCAATAGAGGAAAACGGCATTTCCAGTTGCCAGAATCTTTGCCACGCGGAGAACCGATAAATACGCGAGGCTTCAATCATCTCTTTGGGTATGCTCTTCAGCGAGGAGTAGAAGCTGAAGGCCATATTCCAGACCTGCCCCGTGAAAATCAGCAGGATGGACCCCATCTCAATGCCTAGTTGGTGATGGGGGATCAGAGCCATCATGGCCAGCATCACGCCGGGCAGAAAGCTCAGCACGGGGATAGACTGCAGAATGTCAAGAACTGCGATCATCCCCGCCTCGACGCGAGGATTGTAGGCGGCCATGTAGCCGTAGCCGACTGCGAAGATGAGGCTCAGCAGGTACGCGATGGAGATGCGTACGATCGAGTAAAAGGCGTAGAGCGGCAGCGCGCTTGGCGACAGCGAAATCGTTGCGCCTGGCACCGGGCTCGAAAGCCAGTAGGCGGCCATGTGAAAGATGGCCATCATCAGCGCCAGGCAGAATGCCGCGGCGCCCAGATCGGTAAAAACCGGCCAGGTGCGGGTTGTGACAAGCGTTCGTGCCAGAGAGTGCTGTAGTTTCACTCGCCTTCCTCGCTTGCGGCAATCTCTTCGTCCTGCGCGTCAGGCAACACAAAACGGCGATGACCGGCGTCATAATCGAACAGTTCCGCATAGCGGCCCCATGTGACGGCGGTTTCTATCTGGCGTTCACACTCCTCTTCGCTGAATTGCTCGTTGAGCATGTCGATAAAGAATTCATCGGGCACGGAATGGTCGCTCTTGGTCTCTAGAGCGCGACGAATCTGGCGCAAGAGCAGAACGTTCGCCAAGGCTGCATCGCGAAACAGTTCCTTCTGGCGAAGGATTTCCGAGTTGGCAAACTCCGTTCCGCTTTCTGTAATAGCCGCGTCGCCCTCTTCGACTTTCAGGAAACCGAGCAACTGCGCGGCGTCCACGATTGGCAGCAGGTCGTCAATCTCGAAGCTCAAGTCTTCAGCTAGGCGGTAAATGTCGTCGCGCCCACCTTTGTCGAGCAGCAGTTCCAACAAGCCGGCGATTCCGCCAGGACGTGAATGGGGCAGCATCTGATAGTGCATCTGGCGCTGGTCGCGAATGCGTACCTGCTGCTCTGGCGCCTCGGCCGGAACCTCGTCTGGCCGGGTAAGCACCTTGTAGATGTAGTCCACCAGCTGCGTAAAAGGCTCGGATTTGCGGTCGCGGGGCTGTGCCAGTTGCACCCGAAAATCGGTGCGGATGTGCCCGGGATTGCGGCCAAGCACGATGATGCGGTCCGCCAGCAGCACAGCCTCTTCAATGTTGTGAGTAACGAGGAAGACGGCTTTGGTGGGCATGGTTTTGTTGGCCCACAGTTCCAGCAGTTCACTGCGCAGGTTTTCCGCCGTTAGAACGTCGAGGGCGCTGAAAGGCTCGTCCATAAAGAGTACTTCAGGTTCAACCACGAGCGCGCGCGCAAAGCCGACCCGCTGCTTCATGCCGCCCGACAATTCCTTCGGGTAGGCGGCTTCAAATCCGTCCAACCCGACCGTGTCCAGCATCTTCATGCTGCGGTCGCGGCGTACATCGGCGGAAACGCCGCGGGCCTGCAGCGGAGCTTCCACGTTCTCCAGCACCGTCAGCCAGGGAAAGAGCGCGAAACTCTGAAACACGATGGAGACGTTGGTCTCCACGTCGGCAATCGGCTTCTCATGCCAATAAACCTGGCCGGCTGTTGGTGTTGAAAGGCCAGTCAGCATGCGCAGCATCGTCGATTTGCCCGAACCGGAGGGACCAAGCAGGGCAACTATCTCCCCGGCGACTATTGAGAGATCGGTCGCGGAGATTACCTGGATGCGATTCTGGCTGGGCTGCGCATAGTACTTCTCAATCTTCTCGGCGCGAATAATCGCATCGGCGGCCTGGGTCGGTTCTGGGGCCGCAGACGTGCTCTGGCCTTCGCTGAGGATGCCTGTTTCTTCCATGACTGGTTCTCCGGTTGGGGGTCGCAAGCCAATAGCCGCGGCCAGTGGATCTCTCAATCCTTGTTCTCTTAATCTAAGATAACCCGGTTTCAAACCAATGAATCTGCTTTGGCTCGGACGGGCTTTATAAACTGCCTTGTGTCAGGGCACGACTTCAGTCGTGCCGAAAAAAGCCAATCAACACCCGCCGGGCTTTTGCCCCTGAGGGAAGCTTCATTCAAAGCTACAACTCCCGCCGTCCCTCCAATGCCCGCGCCATTGTCACCTCGTCAGCGTATTCAATATCGCTGCCCGCAGGAACGCCAGTCGCGATGCGCGTGATCCGCACCGGAAAGCCGCGTAGCGCAGTTGCCAGCCAGTGAGCTGTGGCCTCACCCTCAAGCGTCGGACTTGTCGCCAGAATCACTTCATCCACTTCGCCACGCTCCACGCGTCCCACAAGTGTGCCGATGCGTAACTGGTCCGGCCCCACGCCGTGAAGGGGCGAGAGGCTGCCGTGCAGCACGTGATAAACCCCTTGATAGCCTCCCTGCGAACCTCGCGTCCGCTCTACCGCGGCAATGCTCGTGGGCTCCTCAACCACGCACACAAGGCGCTGGTTACGCGCGGGGCTGGCGCAGTAGGCGCAAGGATCAATATCGGTCACGTTGTTGCACACCGAGCACAGGCGCAAGCTGGCCTTCAGGCCACGCACTGCCTCGGCCAGCGCCGCCGCATCCTCGTCGCTCGCGCGCAGAATATGGAATGCGAGCCGCTGCGCGCTTTTCGCGCCCACTCCGGGCAGCTTCTTCAACTCTTCAATAAGCCGGGCCATCGGCTCGGCAAAGCGTGACACGGTGCGTGCCTCCCTGATCTTTCACATCCATCACATAAATACGCCGTCATCCTGAGCGACCATGAGCGTAGCGAATGTGAGTCGAAGGACCTGCATTTACTTCCTTCGCCGGGTGCCCCACCCTCGCCGCGTACTTATTCTTGCGGCTAGGGTGGGAAACGAGGAACTCCAATCGTCCCCATTTGCCAAAACCCTACTCAAGCCCCGGCAGCTTGAGCCCGCCCAACATTCCCTTCACACTCGATTGCATCGCATCGTCAGCTTTGCGCCCAGCTTCATTCACAGCGGCCACCACCAGATCCTCCAGCATCTCCACATCTGGCTTATCGCCGCTCAGGCCAATCACCGCCGCAGGTTCAATGCGAATCTTAAGAAGCTGCTTTTTGCCATTCATGGTTGCTGTCACGGCCCCGCCGCCGCTCGTGCCTTCCACCACAGTTTGGGCCAGCTTCTGCTGAACCTCCTCTTGCATCTGGTTTGCCTGGGAGAGCATTTCAGAGATTTTGAGCGGGTTGAGCATAGCTTCTTCTCCTTATCTGGAGTTTCCGTTCACTTCTGCCGCAAATCGACGATTGAGCGCACCTCGGCCTTGAATATCTCTTGCGCCCGCTGAACTAAAGGATTGGCCATCGCGGCCTCTTGAATGCTCCCGGCCATAGGTGCGGCCATTGGTGCGGGAGCTGCAACTCCTTCGCCGGGAACCACCATAAACCGGCTCGGCGCTCCCAGACGTTTCAACTCCTGGCGAATAATCTTCTCTGCCGCGGCATTCACCGTCAAGGCCACCATCTTCTTGCCCATGCCGCCAACCTCGATGCGCAAGCTTGCCCCGTCCAGCGTCCACGCTCCCGCGCCGAGCAACTGTGCCGCCGACACATGGCCGCCCTCAGCCAGCGCGCACCCCACCGCGTGTCGAATGGATTCGATGTTGGGAGCAGCGTCGGTCTGCGGCGCAATTGCCCGTGCACCTTCAGTGGAAGTTGCGGCGTGTCCGTTGGTTTGTGCACTTGCAGCAGGGAAGGGCGTAACCCTTCCGGATGCGCCGGCCGAAGCCGTGGGCGCGATCGGATCGGTCTGGCTCGTGCGCTCCATGGTTACCACCGGCGAAGCCGTCGAAGCTGGCATGACGTTGGAATTCATAACAGAATCAGAGCCCTTGGACCCCGTGCTCCAACTCGTGCCTGTCGAGCCAAAAGGCGAAAGCGACGGGGCGGCAGGCGAAGCTGCCTGGCGCGCAGGGCTCGCAACTGGCCGCGGCGCTGAAGCAGGAGAAGCAGCCGGGCCGGCAGGCCTCGCGCCCATCCCCACGCTGCTAAGCAACTCCTCAATTGGCAGTAGTCGCTGAGCATGAATCAGCTTGAGCAGGCCCAGTTCCAAATGAAAACGCTGCTCCTGGCGGTAATTCAAATCGTCAAAAGTGCGCAAAACAATCTGCAGGTTACGGGTCAACTCCTCTTCGGTAAAGAGAAGTGCGGTTCGTCCTGCGCGTGCGCGCTCATCGCCGCTGATTTGCAGCAACTCCGTCTGTTCGCCGCCCAGTTTGGCCATCAGAGCATTGCGCAGGTAGCGCACCATCTGCCGCGCCAGCGACGAGGGGCTGTGGCCAGCATTGACCAGCAGGTTCAATTGCTCCATCAACTCGGCGCTCTGTCCTGCCGCAACGGCCTCCAGCAGCCGTTCGAAAACCGCATTCGGCACCGCGCCCATCAACTCGCGAATCTGCTCCGTTGAGAGGACAGCTTTACCATTCTCCACTGGTGCCGAGGCAATTGCCTGATCCATGATCGAGAGCGCGTCGCGCATCGAGCCGTCACCAGCCTCGGCCAGCAGGGCCAGTGCGGCGTCCTCGGCAACCACTTCCTCCTGCCCGGCAATCATTTTCAACTGCGCCAGAATGTCGTCGAACTTGACCGCATGAAAGCTGAAGTGCTGGCACCGCGAGCGGATGGTCTGCGGAATGTCCTCCGGCTGCGTGGTGGCCATCATGAAGATGACGTGTGCCGGGGGTTCTTCCAGCGTCTTGAGCAGGGCATTGAAAGCCGCATCGGTAATCTGATGCGCTTCGTCGAGGATGTAAATCTTGTATCGGTCGCGCGAAGGCGCGTAGCGTGCTGCGTCCCTCAACTCGCGAATCTCATCAATGCCGCGATTGGTTGCCGCGTCAATCTCGATCACATCCACGGCGTTGCCCTGGCGAATCTCCACACAGGAATCGCAAACTCCGCAAGGCTCCGGCGTCGGCCGTTCCGCGCTGCCAACTTCGGTGCGGCAGTTCAGCGCCTGCGCCACAATGCGCGCGATAGTCGTCTTGCCGATGCCTCTGTGGCCCGAGAAGATGTAGCCGTGGGCGATGCGGTTCTGCGAGAGCGCATTCAGCAGGGTCCGCGTGACGTGATCCTGCCCGGCCACGTCTGCAAAGCGCTGCGGGCGGTATTTCCTGGCTAGAACCTGATAACCCATCGCTAAACCCGCTCCCTTGGTCCGCCCGGCTCACAAGACGGCCTAGACGCGATTGTATCGTTCCGGGCCTATGCACGGAGAGGTGGAAAATACCTGTTGAAATGCACCGGAAGATTAAAGTTAATGCTGCGCCTGAGCACTCTTAGCGCTTTTTACGGTTTTGGTCTTGCCACGCCCGTTGCTCGCAGCTTTCTTGGCAGCTTTCTTCGCCGTGGCTTTGCGCCGCTTCAACTCTTCTTCCGAGTACATCGTCCCGCGACAAGTGGCAGACCTGCAATTGCAGAGGGCTTCATCTTCATCGCCGTCGTACAGACAGTAATCGTATGTGAGTTCCTCGCCGGCAGTGATGTTCCTGATTGCTTTGACCCACACGCGGCCGGCTTTCTCCACGGTTTCGCAGTTTGGGTCACAACTGTGGTTGATGTACATCGCAGTGCATTTACCGTCGATAACCATCGAGCCGTCGCCGAGTCCAAACAGGTAGGTGATGCGCGAGTTCTTATAGGCGACGTCGGCCTCGGCCCGTGTGAGCAGGGGGCCTGTGTATTCGGCCACGCGCGCCCCTTTGCGGATCGCCGTGGTGGTGTAGCAGCCCGAGGAGTGAATAGCGGAGGATCGGATGATGAGTGCCATGCGAATGTGCGATGCTTTCTTTTGGAGCTGTATGAACCGCATCCTATCATTGCGGGCATGAGGCCAAGAAGATGAGAAGGGTTTTTCCAGTCGTGCTGGTCGTGATTAGCTGTCTCGCGGGCTGCCTGACAGTGGCGCTTGCGCAGGCTCCAGTTCCCGGAGATTCGCAGGCGAATGGGGAGAGCAAACCTGCCACAGAGGGCCAAAAGCCGGCAGCGGCCCCGCAAGCCGGCGCCAATCCCTTTCCCGAAGACACGAGCAATATTCCTCTGATGCCCTCGAAGGCTGCGCCGCCGCTTTCTGAGCGAACATATTACGGCGGAGACAACGCTCCCGTTCCTTTGCGTGGCGACGACCTCGACCCGATACGCAGTCCGGACGACCCCGCGCCAGCCACCAGCAGTGACCAGGGAGAGGCTTCTGAAGCATCGAGTTCCAGCCTCTCGGGTTTGGACAGGTTACTTCCCAAGCCGGAAGACGATCAGCCGGAAAAGAAGAAAAAGCTGCTCTTCAAGGAGCCAACCCACGAGGAGGCCGCAACCGAGGACATCAATGTGGGCGGCTATTACTTACAGACCAAAAACTGGAAGGCTGCTCTTTCGCGCTTCGAGTCCGCTCTGGTCCTTGATCCGGAAAACCCCGAGGTGTATTGGGGGCTGGCTGAGGCGCAACACCACTTGGGCGATCTTGCCAGCGCAAAGGCGAATTACTTGAAGCTGCTCGACTACGACCCGGACGGCCCGCACGGCAAGCAGGCGCGCAAGGAACTGAAAGATCCGGCTATTGCGAATTCACACGCAGCCGCTCCCGTCCCGCCCGCGGAAGGGAAGCAGAATTAGGAGATGTCCGGAAAACCCGTTCCTGCCGCTCGAGTCAAGACACGTTCAAGTTTTCATGGCGCAGCCGTGGGTTTCCTCATCCGGCTCGATCCGGAGCAGCAAAAATGGCGTCATTGCGAATCTGATAAATATCTGGAGATTGGCCAATAATAAATCCCTATCGTCGATTGCTGAATGTATAGTGTCTGGAAGCCGAAAAGCGGGAAGAAAAGCTCCGGCTAATTTGAACTAAGATCGGCAAGACCACTAAATGATGCTCAAGGTTAGAAGGTTTTTATGCGGATGCTTTGGATTTTTCGCCTTAATGCCGGTAGTGCTTTGCGCAGCCCTAACGGTGTTCTCTCTTCAACCCTCTAAGCAAAGCCTTCATCCGATGACTCCCAAAATCTTATTGACTCTTTGCGTGTCCTGCGTCGCGATGGCAGTTCCATTTGCAATGGCGTGGTGGACCATCAAGAAGCAGAAACGATTTGCGAGAGGCTGGGGCATTGTTGCCAGTTTGGTATTTGTACTGATAGGCATGCTGCCGCTTCTCCCCCATCGAACAGCGTCTCATCTAATCCACCATTACGGAATGATGGATGGAGCTCTGATGGCTCTCGGGATTGGTGGAATCGTGGCCTTTGCACGGCGCGATGCCATGACGCAATCCGTCGAGCCTACGAAGGCTCCTCGCATTGCTGGAGATGGAACCAGTAAATTGCTTGACGCGTTTGTTGGCGTCGTTGCCGTTGTTGGATACTTCTCCGGCTCGATGTTGTGGTTTCGCTGGAGCCAGGCTCAACAACTGCCCAGAGCTTATGTTGGATTGCTTCCGTTCTTTGCGATTCTTTTCATCACGACGGTAGTGCATGAATTAGGTCACACTTCAGCGGGTTTGGCTCTCGGGATGAAACTTCGTATGTTTGTTATTGGACCATTTCAATGGCGCATCCGAGACGGCCGCTGGAAGTTCCAATTTCTCCCGGCAAAGTTTCTCTCAGCTGGCGGCGCCGCTGCGCTTGTCCCAACAAATCCCCATCAGAGCCAGTGGCGAGGGATGTGTATGATCGCAGCGGGGCCCTTAACAAACCTGTTTACAGGGCTGATCGCACTTTTCATTACTCTCACGGCCGTTGGGCACCCATACCAGCAATACTGGGCGTATTTCTCCGATTTTACGACGATCTCCTTGATCGCTTTTATCGTAAATTTGATACCCATGCGCCCTGATGCTTTCTACTCCGACGGCGCGAAGATTTATCAGCTTCTCCAAGGTGGTCCGTGGGCGGATTTACAACGCGCATTCTCTATTGCCGCTTCGACATCCGTAACGCAGCTGCGGCCGCGCGATTATGACATAGACGCAATTAATCGCGCAGAGCTGTCATTCACTCACGGTCATCAGGCGCTCGTGCTGCGGCTGCTTGCTTCGTCGTATTATCTTGACCACGGCCAGATTTCCCAGGCTGGCGAGGCAGTTGCGGAAGCTGAGAGAATCTGTCGAGAATCTGCCTTGGACGTTCCAGCGGAGTTGTGTATGGCCTTTGTCTTTCGTGTCGCCTTTCTGCGGCGCGATGCAGCCGTCGCGCGTCAATGGTGGGAGCGTATGGAGGCAAAGAAGCCCACTCATTTCGGCGCGGATTACTGGCTGGCGCAGAGCGCGCTTTTCTGGATTGAAGGCCGTAAGGATGAGGCGCGCGAAGCCTGGGAAAAAGGGAATGAATTTGCCCAGAAGCTCCCCGCGGCAGGAGACTACGAATTTGACAGGTTCCGCTGCTCCTTATTGCGACGCGAAGTTGATAACATGTCATCGATTGGCGGGCTGCAGAGCGCGTGAGAAGCCATATGCACTTCTCCTGTAGCGGCGCTCCATCGAGTACAAAGCGCACTGAACACCGCTGTCTGCTGGTAACCTAACACCAGGCATGAACGACAATTTGCACCAGTTACGCTGTTTTGGATGCGGGGCGCGCATCAAGGGCACGGAAGCCCAGCCGGACTTCCGTTGTGTCCAATGCGGCGACCTCTTTGAAGTGGAATACCCTGG
>JBEKQD010000005.1:0-88490 GCA_049520075.1 Occallatibacter sp.
GTGGTTCGAGAGCGTAGCTCAGTTGGTAGAGCATCGCCCTTTTAAGGCGTTGGTCCTGGGTTCGAGCCCCAGCGCTCTCACCATCAAACACCCTATAATCGTTGATCATTTAGTCGATTTGTGACTTAGACCCCAATAAACACTGAGGGTCTAAGGCACTCACACCTCAAATGACCTGTAAAGGGTGCAAGTTTCTGCCTCTTTGCATTCTTAGACTGAGCCAATCAGGGAGTAACTGTGACGGGATTGTGACGGGATGGAGGGTTTATTCCTGCACGAGTCTGCACTTCTCTGCCCATCTTCGGATACACCGCATCCAGCCAGGCACCGACGTTGCGGGGAAAAGATCAGCCTAATCTGGGCTGATCTTTCCCCTGAGAGTCCCGGTCTTATCCGACCATGAGTTTTGCGGAGGCGGGCCGTTCGACACCCATCTGAAGCAGCTTCTTCTTTGACGCCACGGGCTTCCTGCAATCGCTTTTCAGAAACCGCAGTATTTCCGAGTGTAGGATTTTGATGCTGCCCCCTTCGCGCCTTACCTTGATGGTTCCCACCTTAATGTAGGCGGCGAGCGACCGGAGGGACATGTCCAGCACCCGGGCCGCACCCTTGCGGGAGTACTGCAGCTGTGGTTCATGGTCCAGTGCCGAGGCGGCGAGGATCGCAGTGACCTTATCGTTGATCTCAGCCAGTGTAGTCGCAGCTGCGGCAGTTAAGCTGAACTCGTAGTTGGTGAATGCCTCGGCTTCGGCGACGGCCAGCATGTGCTGGATCTTCTCGACCAACGCGTCCTGATCGAGGGAGCTAAGCGCACGGACATAAGGCGCAATTTGGAAGGCAACGGTGAAAGAAGCGTGGGGGGAATCGCCACTTGATTGGTTGCTCTCTTGACATGGGGCCTCTCGTGAATTGGTTGTTGTAACGTTTTGCTGTAAGGGTATTGCGTCATCTTTCCGCGTAGAACTGGGGGATATGCTCGCCATCGTACCACTCATCTCCGAAAGTCGTGAGGCCTCCCGGGAATCGATCGGGGAGGTCGCTCCTAAGCGCGCAACTAACGATTCGCGCAGGACAAAGCCCTGTAATTGCCAATATTTATTGGAAATATTTGGGCGAACCGACGGATAACCGTCGGCCGCGTATGTCCGTCGCGCGATGTTGCAACTATCGTTGCGCGGAGGTTGCCAACCTCGAAGAGGAGGTGACTAGCCCCGTTTCTATCTGGGTAATCACACACTATAGGATCGCAGTGAGTTGGCTGAGCCTTGCGGCCCGGTCAACGTCATGCGTCTCGGCAGTCGAAGGCAAATTGTAAGCTCTCGACCTTTGGTCACAGGCGCCCCAACCGCCCGGTGAGGGGGTGGACCGCTGCAATCCGATTGGAGGCCGTTCTGCGACTGATCGCAGAAATCTGGCGTTCCAGTCGTACGGGCTGACGGATAAACCGCCGAGCCACTATCTTCGTCACGCCGCATCACTGATCGCTGCGCGGAGGTTGCCAGCCTCGCAAGGATATGATCTGCCCATTTCAACTGGCGGATCACACCACTACACGTATCGGACTAACTTGGCCAGGCCTTGCGGTTTGGTCAACATCATCCGTTTCGGCAGCCGAAAGCGAATTGAAGGCTCTCGACTTTTTGCGGTTGCGAGTGCCCCACACCGTAATGAAGGGCACAAGCGCAACATCGCTTGGGACAGCATTCTGCGGTTAGCTGCAGCACTCTATCCGGTTAGAAAACAAAAATCCTCACTCACAATGCTTGTGAGGTAGCCAAAATCCTCATGCCTCCGCCGCGTGGGTAGGAAAACATGAGGCGTGCTTAACAAATATCAGAGTCGACGTCGAAAAGGGACTGTAATTTTCTGGTTCGGTTACTTTAGTTCGTATCAAAATTTGGATCGGCCTAGAAACCGCTGAGCAGTTGGCGCTTTGCCGGGCCGCACCTTCTCATGTGCCCGCCTGCGGGTCGCTCCGGTTACGGCTGCTCATCGTTCGAAGCCTTCGCGTGCATGACCAGCCTGTGGGATGACTCTCTTTGAGTATGCAATTTGCATCACCGCACCGCTAGTTACACGCCGGTAGAGAGCCCAAGCGCATCCGCGCGATAGAAGCTAAGATACATCGAGCCCCGCCCGTTGCTGATTTGCCATATCAAGGGCTTTTTGAGTTCCGATCATGCAGACTGACGCGAGATTGGCTGCAAACCTTGCGGTGAGAGTGAGCGGGTTGTTTGCCATGCCAACGCTTCCCTGCCCCGGCGGACTTCTCACCAATACCTAATGCCTTCCATCTGAACTGCCCTTTCTGGCACACTTTCTGCACACCGACCGGTGCACGGCATCGCGAAACTCCCGAATCAAACGCCCCGGTTGACTGATGCCGGATCAGTGGGCGCAACTCTACCCCCGGAGTCCACATCTGGGACTCCCGGAGCTGCTGACCGAAATGGATTTGTCGCTGGCGTGGTCGAAGACGTCGATGTCGAAGGCCTGACCGATATGGTTGCCGGCGAGGTCCTCGATATTGGTGTTGACGGAGAGCTGGTAGGCGCCCGACTTCCACCACTCCCCCGGGCGTAAAGCGCCACCCAGTTTCATGCTGTTACACGAACGCTTCCCGCGATGGACCCGCTTGCTCCAGCGACATGCAACATGCGCAGGAGGAGCGGATAGTTCATCGGCTCAAGGAATTCGACGACCAGGGCATCGCGGGAACCTGCCTTGGGTGAGGCCACGCGCCATTGGCCGGCGTCGGGAGGGGTGCGCTGTGGTGGGCCACCGCGGAACACTTTGCAGCCCAACAGGAAGTCTAAATCGCTCTTTCAAGACGGGGGCGAGTTAATCTCAAGCTACCCACGCTGCGTATGCGACGGATCGCGCTCGATGGCTGTATTCATGATTTGAACCGTCGCTAGAAGCTGACCTTTGCGGCGACTTGCAGAAGGCGCGGCGCGGCGGCGCTGACGATCCGGCCGAAGTTTGAGTCTTCGATTTGGCCGTCCACCGCGGCTGGTCCATAGAATTGGGTATGGTTGAACACGTTAAAGCCTTCGATACGCAGGTCAACGGATCTTCCCTCGTTGAGGGGCATGTTCTTCTGAAGGGTCAGGTCAAAGTTCTCGATGCCCGGGCCGTAGAACATGCGTCGTTTTGCGTTGCCCAATTGGCCCGGATTCTCTTCTTGAAATAGCGCCGTGTTAAACGCGGGTTTGCCGTTACGGCCATTGGTGTTGATCCGGAGTGGACCGTCGACGAACTGCGGAGTGTCGAGCAGATAGTTGTTGGCTCCGTTGCCCAGGGTGCCGACCAGCGAGTTGTCGGAGTTGTCAAACAGCGTGACCGGGAGGCCGCTGGCGAAGCGGGTTGTGCCGGATAGGCTCCATCCGCTGGTGAGCAGGTCTGGCGCATGGCCAAACCGGTCGGTAAACCCGGCGATTGGCAGAGCGAGAGTATAGCTGGCGACTAAGTCGTGTTTTATATCCCAGGCGGAGATGGTGCGACTCCGGCGAGCATCGAAGGGATTGAGTTGCTCGCCCAGGCTGGACCCCTGGTCGATTGACTTCGCGTAGGTATAGCTGAGTAGAAACTGCGAGCTGTTATGGTCGTAGCGGAGCGTCGACTCGAGCGCGTTGTAGTTGGAGTTGGCGATCGACCGGTCGGCGGTGTTCTCACCATAGTTCTCAGTTCCGGGAGCGAGGAGAGGCCCTCCGCTCTGTCCGACACGGGTGCCGAGATAGGTCTGTCCGTTCGTGGAGACATAGGTGTTGTCCTCGCCAAAGGGGCCGCAGCCAACGCTGGCCAGGCTGAGGCAGAGAGCTGCGTTGCCGGGGTTGGCGGAGACCAGGGCGAGTTCGCGGTGTCCTTGATTGCCGACATAGCTCACAGTCAGTACGGCCTTGTTACTCAGTTGACGCTGGATGGAAAGCATGTAGTCGGCAATGAATGGGACGCGATTGCGGCGGTCGAAGAATGGGTCTGCCGAGAGAGGTGCGAAGTTTGCCCATTGGACCGCATTGTCTGGATTCGCAGCAGATACCCGATGCGATGGAAAGAGAAATGGGAAGCGCTGTCCGTTGTTGGTGCCATCGCCGGCGTTGATAAACGGCGTTGCCAGCAGTGGAGGGGCCGGGCTGAGGTAATTGTAGCCGAACGGCGGCACCGCATACATGATGCCGGCAGCGAGCCCTGGGAACGCCGTGTAGAAGATTCCATAGCTGGCGCGAATGCTGGATTGGCCGCTGCTGCCGAAGATCTTTCTGCCGATGCCGCCGGCGAAGGAGGGCGCGTAGGCGAGGCCGAGGCGAGGCGTGAAGTTGCCGTATCTGGTGGGTGCGATGGTGCGTGGCACCCCAGGGTCGCCGGCTACCAACAGCCCCGGAGGCGCGCCCGGATAGAGCGTGGACTGCGCGCCCGCGACCCAGGTTTGCAATTGGTTGTGCTTTTCCCACCAGGGCATGATCACGTCCCAGCGCAGCCCGGCGTTGAAGGTGAGATTGCTGGACGCGCGCCACGTGTCCTGCGCATAGAGACCGAGATAGCGATTGCGAAGATAGAATGGCTGACCGGAAGACTGGGTGAAGTTGCTCGCGATTCCCAGCAGAAAGTCTGCGTAGGGCGAGCCCGTCTCGGTGCCGTCGATATTGAAGGTCCCGTTGAAGGTGGCGTTGGGATGCTCGTTGACTTGATCGGCGTGGAACTGCGCACCGATCTTAAGTGTGTGCGAGCGTATCACGCGCGACAGACCGTCGCCGGTAAAGAAGGTGTTGTTGACCTGTGTGATGTTGGTGATGGGCACTCCCATCACGAAGGTGGGGAAGGTCATATTCTCAACCCCTTCAAACTGCGGCGCCTGGACGTAGATGCCGTCGGGGCCGGTGGAGAAGCCCTGTGCAGCCATGCTGACCCCGAGGCCGCCGCGCGGTTGCCCAATGACGTTGGCGTTGCGCAGATAGCCGAGGTGCAGTTCGTTCACGGTATCGGCGCCGAAGACCTTGGTGTCGCCCAATGAATAGAGTTGAGCGCGGCCGAAATACAGTGCGTCAAAGCCAGGGATGCTCGCACCAGCGACGGAGCCGGGGTAGGGATTGTCGAGGGTATAGTCGTCGACAAAGTAGTAGGCGGAGATCTGCCCCATTCCATTATTGATGTCGATGCGCGTGGAACCCTTGTCGTCGCGGACGGTTTGGGGGTTGGCTGCGCTGGAGAAGGTGTCATAGCTGGAGTTGGGCGCAGGAATATACTGCAGCAAATGCTGGGCGGGCGCGGAGAACACGGCCTGCGGGATGTTCAGGTTTGGGCCGAGGATGCACTGCGAGGTAGATGCGCAGGTATTCGCATAGACGCAAGGAGTGTCGGCGTGAGGATTGCACCCTGCCAGTTGGCGCCCATAGGTATCCCCGGATGGCACTTCCCAGCCTGCTTGAAAGTAATAGGGCGTTCCTCCGCCCGGCATGAAGCCCAGCCCCGGAGACAGATAAGAGCCGAACTTCGAGCCACTGAGGATGTTCGCAAAGATCACCGGCTGGCCAGTGGTAGGGTCTGTTCCTTTAGTTCCGAAGTCGGCGGCGTCCGCGGAGAAGTCGCCACGGCGCTCTGCCAGCGTGGGGACAGTGATGTTGCCGGTCTCGATGCCCTGCGTGGTGCGCGTCCCCTGATAGTCGGCGAAGAAGAAGACCTTGTCGTGCTTGATCGGACCACTGATGGTGCCGCCAAGCTGGTTCTGATTGAACGCGGCTTTGGTGGGATCGAAGTAGCCCCTGGCGTCGAGCGTGGTATTACGGAAGAACTCGAACACATTGCCATGGAAGCTGTTGCTGCCGGACTTGCTGATGACCGTCACCATGCCGCCGTTGTAGTTGCCGTACTCGGGATCGAAGTTATTGGAGAGCACGCGGAACTGCTCGATGGAATCGAGGTTGGGAATAATGGATGTCCCGCCGTTCATGTGCTCCTGCACGTCGATGCCGTTGACCATAAAGCCATTCGACGACTCACGCTGGCCGTTGATTGAGAGATTTCCCGGGTTGGCGTCGCCCGAAGGATCGATGCTTCCGGTGACACCGGCCATGATGATGGAGCTTGGCAGCGAGGTCGAGATAGGCGCGACTCCCGGCTGGATTGCGAGCAGGTCGGTGTAGTTGCGACCGTTGAGGGGAATGGCGGTCATCTGGGCCGCAGAGACAACCTCGCCCAGGTGGGTTGCGATCGTGTCGACCCGTGTCCCGGTATCGCTGCTAACGCTGATCGACTCGGATTGAGCTCCCATGTCGAGCGTGATATCGATGCGTAGGACCGAGTCACTATCAACGGAAAGATTAATCCGGCGCTGAGTCGCGAAGCCAGTTGCAGCAGCCATCAGGGAATAATGCCCCACGGGAAGATTGGGAAAAGCATACATTCCCTGCTTATCTGTTAGGCCGCGGTAGGTGGTCCGCTGGGAGTCGCTGACCAGTGTGAGTGTGGCTGACTGTATGAAGGCGCCGGTTGGGTCGGTAACAAAGCCAGAGATGCTGCCTCCAGTGGCGGCCCAGGCAGCGCTCGACGCAAGAAGCAGTTGGAGGAGCGCTACGCGGTAAATATTCGCCTTCCGCTGAAAGAACATATTGGTCCGCGCCCTTAATGCGACAAACTCGCACTGCTAGCTGCGATCCGAGGGCGCGGCTGCGGTGTCAGGACATCTTCTCTAGTGTCCGGGCACGGTTTGATTGTGCAAACCGATTCGTTCGTGGGTGTCGTCTTTGTGTAGTTGTGGAAGAAGTTGGCGTCTCCTGGCACTGCATAGATGGTGACCCTTCGCCCGAGGGAGTATTCGTCCGTAGTCGGGATGATGCGGGTGGGGTCGGCGCTAAGCCATTTTGTCAGATACTCCTTTGTGTTGACCGCGCGATAAGCTGCCACGTCGCTGAAGCGGATATCTGCGCCGGTCATGTCCTCGCCCTCGCGTTCCATCCCGTGGTCTTCCTCCGAGTGGTCATACAAAGGATGAGAAACGCCAACAAGAACGAGTTTGATGTTCGGGTTCTGCTTCAGTGTCTTCGCGGCCTCCTCAAGGCAGGGCAACGCGGAGTCTTCAACACGTGCGGGGAGTTTCTCATCGTGGGTGAATTCGATCGCGCACACCTTCTGAACACCTTGCGCCAGCGGAAGCCGCTGGGCCTGCGAGGGCTTCGCCGATACGCCAAGGAACAGCAACGTCGCAACTGCGACGCTTGAAGCAAATTTGATGTCGTGCATATGGTCCCTTCCTTATTACCGGAGATATAGACGGGAGGCCGATGAGAAGCCTCCCGCCTGGTTGAAGTGACGTTGATTGCGACTGTCCGGTCTTTCGCAGGTTTGGGCTCAATTGATCGGCGGTAAGCTTGGGACAGTATTGCCACCCGGAATCAAACCTTCATGGCAAGCTTCCTCCCACATCTCATACTTGGCTTGGGATTCAGCGGTAGGGGGCCCGTCGGCTGCGACACCGCCATCTCCTCCGAAGGAGCCACGGTGCTCGTCGAAGCCGAAGGTCCATGGGCGCGTATAAACCGAGGGATCGTCGAAGGTTGCCTCATATTTGAAATGGTCTGCATCGGTGAAGATGTATCTCTCGACGTGATGCACGTTATCGCTGGAGAAGTCACCCGCGCGGCTGAGACGGCCCTTGGCATTGTTGCTGGTCGTATCGACCACCAGCGTCGTACCCTCCCAGTGGCCGCGCGCATCGCCCATCCACAACTTCAGGTCGTTGCTGATGTGAGGACGGTTATCCAGATAAATGATGCGGTAGACTTCTCCGCCTTCAAAGATCTGAAGAATATAGCCGGGGAACTGCTCGAATATGACATCGTGCCAGGTGAACTGACGAACAGCGCCCAAGGGCCAGCAGCGCTGCTGAGGGTCGATGTCGCCGTAGCCTACCGGTTCGTAGTAGTGCGAGAAGAGCTCCTGCTGATGAGCAGCAGCTTCGGGCGTATACGGGATGTCGTGATTGTCGGTGTCGATGATGCGGCTGGGTGCGTTGCGAGCCATTCTTGGACCGCGCGCGGCACGCTGACCGGCACCTACCGCTGCGCCCACAGGACCACCGGCAGCACTGGGGGCGCCAGCGGCTGCGACTTGCTGCCCGCCGTAGCCTCCTCCGCCACCCTGTCCACCGCCCGCGCCGCGCTGGCCGCCACCACGGCCACCAGGGGCCGGTTGTCCATCGACAATACTGGGAGGGTTGCCATTGCCGCGCTGGCCGAGTACATGACCACTGGCGTCAGCTGGAGGCGGACCGCCAGCGTTTGCGGTTCCAACTGGCGGGCGTGGACCAGGAGGAGGCACGCAGTTGACGTCGCCGTTGGTCGGATTGGTCAAGCAACCCATTCCGTAGTAGGTCGTCGTCCAAATGCCTTGGACGTCGGGTTGGCCATCGCTCAACAACTTCGGTTTCCAAGGCTTGGCCAGCGCGTCAGTCTTCGCCGCTGCCGGCTTTGTCGCAGACGTTTTACTCTGGGGTTGAGGTTGCGCCGACTGGGCCGAGGAGGGTATGCAGGCTGTAGCCCCCAACGCCATGCCCATCGACAGCTTCAATGCGTGGGAAACATATCTCGTATTCACTGTGAATCTCCTGATCTGATCGCGGTTTTGTTGGGCCTCGCGGCGCTACGGGTAATACTTGTCGATGGGGAACGCAAAGCTGTAATAATCCAGCAGTTGGAAGTTCTTCTCGATGCGCCGGTAGAGGATCAGATCGATGTGCCATCGCTTGGAGAAGGTCTTGGGATCATCAATCTCCACCCGGTAGTCGATATGGTCTGCATCCAGCAGCTTGTACCGCTCAACTACATGAAGGTCCTGGCTATGAAAGTCGCCAGCGTGATCGAACCATGTGTCGTCGAGAAAATCCACGGAGTCTACGACCAGCGTGTCACCGTCCCACTTGGCGCGGGAGTCCCCGAGCCACCAGTTGATATGTCCCGGTGGATGGTCGGTTCCATTGGTGTAAAAGAATCGGTGTGCCCCTGCGTACTCATAGAGCACGGTAATCTTGTCGCCCTTCGGCTTCTGGAATATCTGGAAGGGCAGGTTGTGAGCATAGGTCAGGCGCGGTACGCCGGGCAGATCACCTTGCGCAGTTTCGGTGTCAGCGGTCTCCCGCTTTTCGTAGTTCTCCTGGCGCTTCTTCAACGCATCAGGAAGATACGGAATCGTGTGCTCCTCCACGACACTTTGCGCACCCGGAGCATACGCGTTGGCCGCGTGGTCCTGCAGGTCTACATCGGCGCCGCTGATGGCTTGCCAGATTCCGTTGAAGTTCGGTTTGCCGTCGGCAAGGCGCGGAATCGCCGCAGAGTGAACAATGGCCGCCGGCCTTGCGGATTGCCCCATTGCGGAGGCAACCAGCACAGAGCCGGCGATTAAGGTAATGCAGCTAGTCTTGCAGACAATCATGGTTCTCCCTTTCTGGGGTGGAGGATTCTTACGTCCTAGTTGTCGCCGCCAGGGTCACCCGGAGCGCCTGTGCCTACCGAGCCGGTAAAGAGACTCCGGCCGTCAGGAAGCTTGACTGAAGTACCGTTGATGATCTTCTGACCGTTCTTGGCCAGATAGCCATTCACCGTCAACTCGATGCCGAGCGGAAAGTCGGTTTCGCGCAGACCGCGACGCAGCAGCGCGTTAGGACCGCCGAACTCAACCGCCCAGTTGGTGGAGGTTCCGTCTGCATTCTTGACGTCTACATAGATCCATCCGTGAGGATTGACCCACGAGAGCTTGGTCAGCTTGCCATGCAGCGTGATGGGCTTGCTTGCGTCGTATTCCGCCGCAAACGCGTGATGGGCAAACGCCGGCTTCGCGACCGCAGCTATGCCGAGAGCGAGTAAAGTTCCGAATAACAGCTTTTTCATAGAATTGCTCCTTTATTTGGTGCGTGAATTAAACAGCTTTGAAGCGCGATGTTGACTGCCGTTTGCAGCTCGCGAGCGTTACTCGCCGAGGTGGCGACATTTCCGAAGGTAGCCCCCGTACCAGGGCTACTTCTCCATGTTTGGTTACACATATCCAATGGCGCGGCCTGCCAACCCAATCGAAAACCAGAGAAGCAGCGATACGACTGAGCCGAGCTTGAGCAAATTCGAGTTAAGGCTCAGTTCCGAAGATTGCCGGGATGCTCTAACCTGCAGGAAAAAGTGGAAGACAAGTGCTACCACAAAGAGAATCATCTTGAGTCGGAATGCCGGATTGTGGTAGTAGCGCATAGATCCGCCCATAAAGAGCAGAAAACCCGAGATAAACATCGCGACCACACCACCACCGGTAAGAGGCAGCAGTTCCCTGGCTACCAGTGAGATAGGCTGCAATTTGAAAGCAACTCCCAGAAAGCGCAGATTGACGAGCAGAATGGCTCCCCCGAAGACCGCGAGCGCCAGCAAGTGACATATCTCGACGATGGCGAACGCATAGGTGGAATCACGCATGAATATTCCGAGATGGGTCCTCCCGATCCAGTGGCAAAACTTAAGCAACGACATAAATCAGAACAACCTTTCGCGCCGCTATTAGCGGCTAACTTCGCTAGTTACATATTTACGTAAGCGATCAGCCTGCCCGCGACGATAATGCTGGCCCACAGCACGAGGGAACACACAGCTGCTGCCCGCGCGCGTCCAGGGGTGATGCTTGCAAGGTCCCAAGAATTTACTTGTCGATATACGGTGAGATGGAAGATCAAAGGATTCAGTCCGACCAAGACGAGAAGGATCAACTTGATTCGAAATGCCCAATTGAAATAATTCGTAGCGGCCTCAGCAATGGACAGCAGGAGTCCGGTGACGAACATAACCGAGAATCCCGCCCAAGCCCATGGCAGCACCTGGCGTGCGATGCTTGAGACTGGTTCGCGTTTCATGATGACACCAAGGAGTCGAAGATCGAGCACCGCAATGGTTCCCACGACAGCAGTAATCCCCAGCGTGTGAATACCCTCGATGATCGGAAACCAGTAGGGCGATTCCCGGATTCCAGTCGCGAGGCGGGTGACGTAGACCCACTGGCAAAAGTGAAGAACGGACGGCATCGAGATATTCCTCTATCCAGCGACAAAATGCGCGCAACGGGTTGAATGAAAAGAAGACACACTGTCTGAAATATCGCCAGACGGCATGCCCGCCTCCTTATAGGTGGTAAAAGTGGTCTGCGCCATACACCAGACCTAGGGTGATAAATGCGATGACTATTTCGCCGACTGCCCCGACGATGAACGGCCGGACGCCTTGCTTGCCAAGCTCTTTGAGATTTGTGCGCAGCCCGACTCCGGCGAAGGTGAGCAGAAACGCCCAGCGAGATGCATTCCCCAGCGCAAGAACCTGGGTTTTGGTGAAGAAGGCGACACTGGCCAGGAGTGATATCAGGAGGAACCCTAGAATAAACTTGGGGAACTTACTCCAGAGAAACGCGGCCTTGTTCTGAACCTCGGCAGCTTGTCCTTTTGAAGCCCAATAAATCGCATAGCCAAGCACAACAAAGCCGATAGTCGCATTGCGGCAGGTCTTTGCAAGCACAGCAACTTTTCCGGCAGCATCCGAGTAGAGTGCTCCAGCGGCCGTCGCCTCAGCTGTGTTATCAACTGCCAGTCCGGTCCAGAGACCGTAGGCATGGTCGCTTAGGTGGAGCGCGTGGCCCACGAGGGGAAATGTAAACAGGGAGATCGCACCCAACGCCAGAATCGCCGCGATAGCGTAGGATGAGTCCTCTTCATCCGCATCGATTGCTCCCTGTGCGGCGATAATAGCCGACACGCCGCAGATGGAAGAGCCGATTGCCAGAAGACTTGTGAGCTTCGGCTTCAACTTGAATGCGCGCCCCAGAAATGTCATGAAGGTAAGAGCAAGCGCTAGCTCGATCACAATCAATCCCAGTGATAGGCCACCCAGACGGCTGACGTCTCCGATCAGGAACCGCGCCCCAAGCAGAACGATCCCGACCTTAAGCCAGAACTCATAGGTGGCCACGCCCGAGCGAAAGATGGAGTGAAGCCCGATGGTGTTGGAGATAATCAAGCCGAAGAGAATGGCCCATAAAACATACTCTATGTTCGGCAGCGTGAGATGGTGTGCCTTGCCATAGGTTGCGATAAAATGCTCAATGAGTTTCCCGGCGTATCCAACAACTATGAGCAGCAGCAGACCTGGGACCAGGTCGATGATGTGGCGTGCGCGCGATGTGGGTGCCAGCGTAACGTCTTGCGGCTCGTCAACAGCAACTGGGAGTGCCATGTTAGTTCCTCTTTCTGAAGCGGCGTCGTGTTACTTACCAGGGAATTGTCTTTACAATGCCAATGCGAACCACGAGGGCAACAACGAGGGCTAGAAGGACCGCCCATGTATCGAGAGATAAGCGGTTGGCTGACTTTGGTTCCGGCATAGTGGATCCTTTGAGATGAAGGTGGAGGTTAGAACAGTATTTTTAGCGCCGCCTGGACTTGCCTTGCGGTATTAGAGGAACTCGTGATTTGTCCTAAGGTGCTTGAGGTGCTCAAGACGCCTGAGCTCTGCTGGGCCAGGACGCTCAAGCCCGGCGATCCGTAACTTGCGTGGTTGGTGACGTTGAAGGCCTCCAGCCGCAACTGGGACTTCACCCGCTCCGTGATAGCAATGGTTTTATGAATGGAAGCGTCCCAATCGTACGAGCTGGGAGCGAAGATTGAGCCGCGTCCGACATTGCCAAAGGTGTAAGCAGGGTTCACCTGAAAGACGCAAGGGTTGAACCAGGCAGCGCGAGTATGGACTACAGCCGGGGCGTTGCAGCCTGGGTTGCCTGCCACCGCCCCTCCCTGGAAAGGATTGCCGACGAGGTTGGGACGGTCTGTGTCTCCGGTGGTCGAATTGTTACCCGATGCCGAGAGAGTAAGGGGAAGGCCTGCGCTGTAGGTGAAGATGGGGCTGAAGCTCCAGCCGCCGAGCGCGCCATCGACCCAGCGGTTCCAGTTGCCGCCGAACTGCTGGCCGCGACCGAAGGGCAGCGGGTAGGCACCGCTGACAACGAAGTGGTGTTTCTCGCTGATACTCGTTGCCGCCCGCTCCGCAGGGATGTCGTATAGATTCTGTGGGTCAGCCTCGCCTATACCGAGGGTCTTGGAGTAGGAGTAGTTGGCGAGGAAGGTGAGTCCCTTTGCGTAGCGCTTTTCCGCCTTCACCTGAAACGCGTTGTAGTGGCTCCAGCCTTCCTTGTAGACACGGCTGATCGTGGTGAGATTGATCACCGTCCCTTCACCAGGGATGGTCGTTGTGGGGAATGGGCGGGTTGCGGGGGTAGCGACGGTGAGGCCCAGGGCTTTGGCCAGCGCCGGAATCCCGGGGTTTGCGTCGATCTGCCACCAGTTGTGGTCGAACTTGTTGCCGCTGTAGCCGACCTCAGCGAGAATGCCATATGGCAGCGCACGCTGGATGTTGAGGTTCCACTGCTGATCGGTCGGAATAACGGCGTGCTTGTCGAACGATACCAAGGTCACGTTTTGGGAGCCGGATGCCGCGTAGTCCGTTGGATCCAAGGCAAGAGCGCCGGTGGGAAAGCCCTTGTCCAGATAGTACTGCGGTAGAGTCTTGGCTACAGTGTTGGATAGCCTGAGTCCGTTGACGCCCGGGACCGGGTTGTTCTCCATGGACTGCATGCCGCCGATGGTGATGGCGTTCGAGTAGAAGATACCGTAACCACCGCGAATGACGGTCTTGCTGTTCTCCGGGCTATAGGCAAAGCCGAAGCGCGGAGCGAGGTTGGTATAGCTGACATTCTGCAGCGCACGCTGATCGCGCTTGCCGCCGAACTGACCAGCCTTGATCAACTGCGGACTGGAAGGGTTGCTATCCATGTCAAAGTTGGCGATCGTGTTGAACTTGCTGACGGCGGGGGGACTGAGTTCATACCGCAGTCCGAGGTTGAGGGTGAGGCTGTGGGTTACCTTCCAGTTGTCCTGCACGAAGAAATGACTGTAGGGCGAGCGGAAGTTCAGGATGGACGGATCGCTGAAGGTCTCCGCGGAGAGATCGCCCAGCAGAAAATCGGCGAATTTCTGGGTCACGCCTGGCGTGTTGGCTGGAGCCAGTTCCGTGAAATATCCGGTGGTGCTGAAGGTGCCGGTCGTTATCTGGGAACTATTGAAGTTGGTCTGGAGAAAGTACTCCTGCCAACCGAACTTGAGGGTGTGGGCTCCACGATTCCAGGTGATGTCGGCGGCGAGTTCGCGGTCCTGGCTGTCGTCGGAGTTGGGGTTGTTGGTCAACCCGAGCCCGGCGTAGCCGCTTGCGGAGATGGAGGAGAAGCCTGGGTTGGTAGTTGGCACACCGGGAATTCCTACGCCAGTGAGACTCTCGGTGGGAAAGCCCTGTTTCCAGTAAATTTTGTTCCAGCCTGCCCGGGCGGAGAAGAGCAGGTTCGGTGTCAAGGCATTGTTGTAACCGAGGGCAAAGGCCTGAGAGTTGTTGTAGTTAATGCCGCTTCCAGCAAAGTATTGTCCGTTCACCGGCGGGAGTGAGTAGGACAGCAGACCGCGGCTCTGCTGGGAGCTGAAGCGACCAAACAGAGTCTGCTTGGCGCTCAACGTCTCATCGACACGGAGGTCCCAACGGTAGTTGTTCGTGCCGCCATTGGAATCGAAGAAGTAGTTCTGGTTGGCGGGGTTGGGAGCGTACTTGGGCAGAGTCGCGCAAGCGGAGTACGTCGACTGGGCGGCGCAGTTCAGGTTCGGCTCCGGCCAATACTGCAGCAGGGTCGATGCAACGGTATCGAGGTAAGCGCCTTGAGCATATGTGCCATTCTGGCTGGTAGCGGGAATCTGATACGTCTTAGTGCCCGAGGGGGGATTGTAGGTGCCGTAAGAAAATGCCGGTGCCACTGGGAAAGTGGTGGTACGCTGCTTGGTCGACGCTTTGTACGACGTGGGCAAGTAAATGCCGTTCGGGTCCGGGGCGGTCGGGTTCGACGTGGGGGGAGTATAGGTGTCGTCGAACTGACCGCTTCTCTCCTCATCGGTTGGGACGAGGCTGTAGCTTTCGCTTTCGGCCCTGTAGCGCAAGAACTCGACATCGCCGAAGATGAAGGTGCGGTCCTTGCGAATGGGACCGCCCAGGGTTCCGCCGAAGTCGTTGTACTTGTAGGGCAGCTTGGCGGACGCCGTATTGTAGGGCCGCGCGTCGACTGCGTCGTTGCGAATGAATTCAAAGGCGCTGCCGTTAATCTTGTTCGTGCCGGACTTGGTGTTGACGCTGACGACGCCCGAGGAGGAACGGCCATACTCGGCCGAGTAGCTGGTGGTGACGATCTTGAGTTCGCTGATGGCGTCGACCGAAGGCTTGACGATCTCCTTCTGGCCGGAGTGACTGGTCAGGATCTCCTGATTGTTGTTGTCGAGGCCATCGAGCAGAAAGGCCGACTGCTGGCTTGCCTGTCCCCCGATAGAGACGCCGCCGCTCGACGAGCCGGCGCTGACGCCCGGGGTCAGGGTCGCCAACTGGAGATAATCGCGGCCCCCGGTTCCGCCGACGTTGAGCGGCAAATCTTCAATCAATTGCGTGGTAAAGACGGTACCGACGGTCGAGTCGGTCTTCTCGAGCAGCACTTCCGTGTTGGCTTCCACGGTCACCGTATCGACGACCTCGCCAGGCGTAAGTACTGCGTTGATCTCGGCGGTCGCGCCGATATCGAGGATGATATTGGATTCCTTGTACTGCTTGAATCCCTTGGACTCAATGTCGACCGTGTAGGTACCGGTCTGCAGCAGCGGAGTGCGGTAAAGCCCGCGGTTGTTGGTTGTCGTTTTCGTGACCACTCCCGTGGCGACATCGGTGATCGTCACCGTGGCACCCAAAATGGACGCGTGCTGAGAGTCGGTGACGGTTCCCGTAATTGCGGCGCCTGTCCCTTCCTGACCAAATGCCGCGGTCACGACGATAGACATGAGTACGGCAATCGACAGCTTTCTAAACATCGCGGTCTCCTAGTCCAGCGAAAATCAATCTACGTGAGCCGGTATCTGGCGCTTGGCTAAGCACATTTGAGGAAATCAGGCGCAGTTCTCCTGAGCGAGCGGAGAGTCATCGCTCGGGGCACGTGATGCGACCTATGCCCGTACGCCTATCCGACACGCTAGTCACTGCAAGATTGGGCCTATATTGTTAGTCGGTGTTACTTCAACAGGTCGGCAATCTTTGCAATTCCGGCTGCTGCGCAAGCTTCATCTTTCTCTCCCCCTGGTGCTCCACTTACACCGATTGCGCCAATCACTTCATTTCCTACCTTGATAGGCAGTCCGCCCTGTGCGGCAACTGTTCCTTCGATTACCGGCGGCGGGGTAGTTGCCGCAGCCCAGGCCTTCGCCGTCTCGCCTGATGGCCGCTTGAAAGTAAGGGCCGTGTAGGCCTTCTTATGACTGTGTTCAAATGTGTGGGGACTGGTTGCATCCCCACGCACTTGAATCCTGACCTGCCCGTTGCTATCCAGCAAGGTCAGACTCACCCGATATCCATCAGCGTGGCACTTATCCAGAGCTCCATGAACCACAGCGAACGCTGCCTCGTCCGAGAGGGCCTTCTGGACCACGAGCCCTTGTGCTCTGCAGGTTGCAGCACTTGCGAGAATCGTCAGGACGACGAACGCAGCAGACACGAAAATGCGAAATCGAGTAAGAATCATGCTTGCCATGGCTGACTAGTTCGCTCCCCCAGGACCCGCATGCGCTTCTCCGCCGGCCTGACCTTGTGCTCCAGCAGGGGCCGGAGGAGGAACCGGGATCTTGACGGCAAGCTTGCCGCCGTCCTTCTGGTAGGTATCCGCCCCGACTGCTCCGATCACCTTGAAGCCGGCATCCGAAAGCGTATCCGCAGCCGAACCTGCGCGTGCAGCATGATTGGAGACAGTAATGATGGGCCGATCACGCGGGATCTCACTGAGATGGGCCTTAAGGTCTTTGATCTGCACGCTGAGATAAACCGGAAAGCCGCCGATCGTGCTCACCTCATCGGGCCGGCGTACGTCTACCAGAAGCACTTGCTCTGGATGCGCAAGATATCCATCGAACTCTGCGTTGGTAAGTGTTTTTGCGCGAACTGGAGCGCGCTGGGGGCGCGCACCGTTCGCTCCCGCAGCTGGTCGTGCCGCATCCTGAGCGAAGGCAGCGGCGGTAGTCAATAGGGTCATCAGGACAAGCTTCTTTAGCATTGATTAGTCCTCTCTGGTTGATACTGCGTAGTTTTCAAAAGCGTGTCGGGCGTCACCGTCACGCGAGCACGAGATTCTGATTGCTCTGAATGCTCGGCCATAGCTGACCTGAGGCGATACGCTAGCGCCAGATTGAGCGCAAGCACTCAGCTCCAAACAGCAGCGATTAGACATAGAGTTAGCTGGGAGGAACGGTTCCTAGCTTAGAGCACAATACCCGCTTCCCGAAAGGCTGGGACCAGGAAGCTGTGGGCGCAAAGTCGCTCTAAGCTACGGACACACACTTACCCGTACAGCTAGTGCTGTACGACAACAACCAAGGCGGCAAGGCTGATAAGCATGGACCATAACGTATGTCTGTACTCTACATCACATCACATGACATGGAAGCTGACTGAACGTGTGGTTCTATAAACAAATACGTCTGGACCTAAGATAGAAGTACAGACCATAATCCTTGCTAACTAACGCAGGTGCTTATTGCGTTGCTCCCACATCACCTGTGCCAACAAACGTATCCCAGGCTCGATCAATTCTCGATCGATCGCCGAATACGCCAACCGAGCAAATTGCTGTGGCGGTTGCGCTGCGTGGAAGAAGCTTTCGCCGCTTTCCATCAAGACTCCCTTCTTCCGCGCCTCTAGCTCCACGTCCGCCATGTTGGAGTCGCTCGGCCCCTGTATCCACAGCGCCGATCCCCCACCCGGCTCACGAAACTGCCACGCCGAAAGATATCGGCGAACAGCCTCAGACAGTTCATGGGCTCTATCCTGCAATAACTCGCGATAGCGGACCGCCAATCGCTCATAGTGGCCGCGCGCGAGAAAGAGCGCCAACGCGCGTTGGTTATTGCCCGGAGTATGCCGAATCATTAGCCGCCGCAGATGTCGAGCCCGGTCGATCAGAGTACGGTCCGCTACCATGTAACCCATGCGTAGCCCTGGCGCGAACACCTTCGAAAAGCTGCCGAGATGAATGACGTGGCCGGACGTGTCTATCGCTTTCAACGCGGGTACGGGGGGATTGCCAAACTGCGCCTGCCCGTCATAATCGTCTTCAATGATCAACGACTCATGCCGACGTGCCAGGTTCAGAAACGCGAGCCGCCGTTCGGCGGTGAGAATCGCGCCAGTTGGGCATTGATGACTTGGCGTTAAGTAAATGGCGGAAAATGCCGCAATCGCCGCTGGTGCAATTGCTCCGTGTTCATCCACCTCCATCGGCAGGATATTGGCCCCGCGCCGCAGGAAGAGATTGCGTGCCTCTGTATACCCTGGATCTTCGAGTGCAACCACTGTCCCGTGTCGCACCAGGAGATCCGAAAGGATAAACGCCCCCATCTGTGACCCAATAGTAATCAGCACTTCGTCGGGCGATGCAGTAATTCCCCGTTTCGGCAGTACGTTACTGCAGAGTTGTTCGACTAGAAAACGATCGTCCCCATCGAATGCATCATAAGACCAATGGCTACTGTCGGGCGTTGCTTGTGCCAGCCGGCTGCATTCTCTCCAGTCAGCCAGCGGGAACAACTCTTGATCCACCTTTCCATAAACGAAGGGAAACCTATATTTGTGCCACTGCCGCGGCTTCTCGAGCAGCTTCTCACCTTCAGGCAACGCAGGAAAATGCGACGCCCAGACAGGTCGTTCTTCTGACCGAATGAATTCTTGCCTGGCCAACCCTTGCTTACCGCCCAGTCTCTTGGCAACAAAGTGGCCGCTGCGCTCCCTCACGACGATGAGGCCCTGCGCTTCAAGTGAGTCATAGGCCATGGCCACCGTGATGCGGGCGACCTTTAGCAGCGATGCTAGAGCACGCGTCGAGGGCAGGCGCGTGCCCTCGGGTATACGGCCTTCCAATATAGCCTCGGCGAGGTTGGTCCTCAGCATACCCTGCAGCGATGGACTAGCACGTTCAGAAGATCGAAGGAGAGTGCGCCACAATATCTCTGGCTGCGACTCCGCCAACACGCTGCCCTGCTCCGCTTTTCGAGTCACATCTGATCTCACCCTTTGAAGAAAGGAGTTAGGTGCCGTGTCTTGATCATGAAATGGATGTGTTTGTCCCATACATTGTCACCAAAATGCGCTCGTGCACTCTATGCTGTCTCCCCCGGATCTGATACCGGGAGGTGCGACCACAAGACTGCATTTGCCCCACGGCGATGAGGAGTCGCGCCTGCTGCCATGGCATTGTGCGCCGCAAGACAGAGACCAGATGAGAGGTTGTGAGGAAAGAAGGGATTCTTCTTGAAGACAAAAGCCCTATCATGAGCGTTCTGGAAAGCGTCCGTAGTTACAGAGCTAGTTTGCCCGCAACCCAGTGCGCACGCCCACCAGACCCAGCCGGCGCTGAGCAACAACAAGTGCGAAGATTTGTGCAGGCGAACCCCATAAGATACCGCTATTGTAAGTCGTCTCGAATAGAAAGCAATCCAGTTGAGTCCGTGGTTCTATCGAAAACTCAGGTTGGCCTTAAGTATTCCTTTAAGGTTCCGGTCTATCGGCCATTCATCGCTATTGAATACAATCCTTTGTCTACCCATAAGTCTCGGTAGTAACTTGGCCCTCAGCGAGGCTAATTCTGCGTTATTCAAGACCCTGATCTCCCGAAGCGGCGCGGCCTGCTCATTAGGCATGCAGATCAATGCGGGAGTTTGGGTCTCACCCATCCGTAAACCCACGTTCCCAACAAAGCGCTCAGGATTGCGGCAAGCATCACGGTGATGCCGTTACCGACCAGCACGAAGAGCGGCCCGGGGCAGGCCCCCGTGAGAGCCCAGCCCAGTCCGAAGATGCTGCCGCCGAGTGCGTATCGGACTCCATGCCCAAGCTCCTTTTCAGGGAGCGATATTAGCTCGCCTGAGGCAGCCGTGATGCTTGCGCGTTTGATCAGAGCGATAGAGATCGCCGCCGTGGCGATTGCCGAAGCGATGATTCCAAACATGCGGAATGACTGAAACCGGAACATCTCCTGAATGCGAAACCACGAGAGAACTTCCGATTTGGTCAACACCACTCCGAATGCGATTCCCAGAACCAGATAGACAATTAGAAACTCGGGTCTGTTGTTTCGTGGATCCCGAGGTGTTGTCGCGATGGGCGGAGTGGTGGTCATCATATTCGGAACAGAAGCGGCAAGAGAGAAAATGTGGCCAAAAGGCCACCTGCAAAGAACCCCAGCACCGCGATCAGTGACGGCAACTGGAGGTTCGCAAGACCTGAGATAGCGTGACCTGAAGTGCAGCCTCCAGCGTATGCTGTACCGAACCCCACCAAGAAGCCTCCCACGATCACGGAGACAAATCCACGTAGCGTCAGAAGCGCGTCCCAGTTGAATATCTCACGTGGTGCGACACCGGAGAAGTCATGGATGCCCAGCTTCGTCAATGCGGCCCGGGTTGATTCGGAGATGGCGATGTCGTGGGGCGTGGCCCAATGAGAAGCGAGAAAGCCGCCAAGCAACACTCCTGTCAGAAACACGAGGTTCCACAGCCCGGTCTTCTTCCAGTCATAGCGGAAGTATTTGATCCCGGCCGGAGCGACGGCCGAGCAGATGTGGCGCAGATTACTCGATATCCCAAACACCTTGTTATCAATGAGCAAAAGCGCTGGAACGAACAGGCCAATTACGGGACCGGCCAGAAACCATGGCCAAGGGCCGGCGTGCCAGACTTCCATATCTATATCCTCCCTTCCGCTGCGGAATGACCGTCCAAGCCCCGTTACTTATTCCTATTCCAACCGAAGCTAACCTGAAAGGAATTCTGATACATGCTGAGATTTGCGTTTCCACCGCCGTCGGCTGGAGTGATCGAGTTGACGCCGTTTAGCGTGTTCTCGAAGGCGTGGATGTACGCGAAGTTGATGTCTTGCCCGTTCTTGCGCGTCCACGTTGCTCCCAAGTGCAGGTGGTTCTGTACTACAGCAGGAGCAAGCAGATTGAAGAAGGTCTGCGTGCCATCAAAGGGCAAACCCGAGTGGTTGTATCCGCCCCGGAGGGTCAGTGCGGAGTTCCACTTGTAGTCAACTCCCGTTTTTATCACCGTGATATCGTGCCACCCAAATCCTGGACCGTTGTTGGAGCCGAGGGGAGTTTGATTCGAGTCGAGGTTCGCAACTGATGCTATCTGTCCGTAAAGGATGCGTTCCGTATCGAACAGAACGGTCGCCTTGGGATTAATCTTCACAGCGACGCCGCCCGCGAAGTTCGCCGGGATATCGAAGCCTCCCTGCTCCGCAAATAGCCCACTGTAGCGCGAGAATTTGCCCGTGTACGTCTTGGTTTGGTAGGTCGCTCCCAGGTTGAGAACGCGGCCAAACTCGCCGAGCCAGCCAACTCGAACGCCCGCTCCGTAGGCGTTCGAGTGCCCGGTATTGGTTACATCCGCCGGCGCGACGGAGTAGCTCGCAGAAGCAAAGTTCTGCAAACCTTCGGCGGAGAAGCGCTGGTACGCGATGTTCGCCGCAACACCAAAGGTGTTGTGTGTATTCAACCTGTACGCAAGCGTGGGAGAAGCGAACAACTGCTCAATGTCAACGCCGCCACGAGTACTGCCGAGCAATGGAATGGGAGTCTTGTATGAAGTATTGAGGCCGCCGTTGCCATAAAGCGCTAGCCCCAGCGCGATCTTCGGCAGCAACAAGTGACTGTAACCCAACTCCGGAAGGAAGAAGTTGGTGACTCGATTGGCATCATAGGTTCCATTCACATCCGGATAGCCCTCCGGCAGCTGATTACCGGTAATCGTGCCGAAACGGATCGGGCGAAACAGAGTAAGCCCAATATCGAAGCGATCGCCGACGAGAATGAGCCCCGCCGGATTGGTTGCGCCGGCCAGACTGTCTGCCGGCAAAGCGACGCCTGTTCCGCCCTGCCCCTGTTGCTTGGTTCCGTATCCGGTCAGAAAGTATCCATCTGTCGCGGACGAGGAACCAACGAATAGAACCAGGGTAAAGACAATCAGCAACCCAATCCTGACAATCAGCTTCATGGAGTCGTTCTCCTTAGCAACCTCGCCGCAGCCGGCACCGTCGCCTTTGACTGACGGCCGGCTATGACCGCATCTAGTTTTTTGGGAGCACAAATAAAAAACCCACCTGCCGGGTACTTCTGGCGGTGGGCTGAGAGACTGCTTAGAAGCTACGGCTTTAGATGATCGTGCCTAGCTTGCCCATACCAGAGGACACCTGTGTGCGCGTCCACAGCAACACAGTGCACAAATCAAAGTCCTCTGATGGCTCATCAACATATATCGCAGGTTACTGAACTACCTATCTCGTGTCAAGCTACCATGGGATAGAAGACCAGAGCCAACACCGCCTACTGTCGGTATCACCGGGTGTGAATCGAAGCTGCCATAGCGAGACTTTGCGGAAACTTAGGCAATCCGGACCACGACGCTCGATCCGTCGCTCTGCTATTGGCTAGGTGTGGCAGCTTCGGAACCAGCTTGAGTTCTCCACACGTCGAAAACCAGGGCCTTTAGTCCTAATGCCCACACGGCGGTGAGAAAGATGCGGCGAAGCCACAGATTGCCGATGCGAATGGCAAATCGCGCTCCCACCAAGGCTCCTACAAACATGGTTGCGCCGAGAATCAGCCCAAGTCTGTAGTTGACCAGCCCATGCCACATAAACACACCCGTAGCGACGGCGGAAGAGAATATGTTCATCAGCTTGGTGGTCGCGATGGCCTCGACGAATGTAAACCTGAAGACCGCGACATATACCGCTGTCAGAATCGTGACGTAGCCTCCACTGAAGAACCCACCATAGATGCCGAGCAGGAAGGTCAGGGTGAACCCCGCAATCTCGGCCCCCGTAGACGGAGTAATCGCCGACTCCTGCATCCCTGACTTGCGATAGAACACGGAGAAGGCTGCTACTGCGATAACGGCAACCGACACGATCATAGGGACTGAGCGAGTTGGCACGCGCAAGAGGAGAAACGCGCCCAGTACCGAGCCAAGCAGAGTCAGAGCTATCAACAACGGAAGCCGCCGGCGGTCCACATCCGGGCTGCGCAAGAACGGCAGAGTCCCGCCCACGCTCATAAAGGTAAGGGCGAACATGTTGGTTGCGAGTGCCGTGCGCGGCTCGATATGAAACTGAAGCATCGCAGGAACCGTGATGAGCGACGTGCTGCCCGTGACAACGCTGATGGCACTGGTCAGAAAGAATATGACCATGAGCCAAAACACTTGAGTACCGGCCATCCCGCTATCATAAGACCGTTCCGCGATGGCCGTCAGATCGCTAGCCGGAACTTGACCGCGAAACTAAGATAGAACATTTGGCAGCCTGTGCTTATTGAGCAATGTTCGAACACGTCGATAGACGAGGCTCTTGTCAGTGCCCCAATCACATTAACTGCACCTCCTATGGCTTGACCGACAATGCTTGGGATCTATAGATTACTTTTTATGCAGACCAGTCCAGCCCGCCTTCGTTCTGCCGCCGTCACCCAGACGCAGATGAGGCGGGCCTCCAACTGTCTTGGTGCTTGTTGTCGATAGTGACCACGGTTGGATGCTCATAGAACGTTAGCGCCTCTATTGACATTGGAAGAGCGCGCATATGGTAGCCGTCGTCTTCCCGCTCACAATTGAATGGAGTTCCATCATGAAGCTTCTTGCGAGTCTTCTTACGTTCACTGTCAGCATCTTGCCTGCGACGTTTGCGCCATCCGCCAGTCTCGCCCAGTCCTCTTCAAGCCTGCCGATCACTGGTATCTGGCAGGGGTATGCGACCGTCCATGATTCCCAGCAGATACCCATCACAATCCGCGTCTCGGGCAGCGGTTCGAGCCTGAAGGCGGAGTTTTTGAATGGTCCTTCGGACCATCCGGATGCGAGTCCAGCCTCCGCCGTCAGCTTCGACGGCACCCATTTGATTGCGTCGTTCGACTACTTCGCTCGAACACTAGATGCCACGCTCACTGACGGCAAACTGGAGGGTACTTATGGCCCTGCACATCCGACAGAGCGATCCGCTCCCACGCCATTCACCGCCACGCGTGTTGCCACGGAGACCGATCCCGCCTCCGCAGCCAATGCGCCAGACATCTCGGGCTCCTGGGAAATTGCCACGAAGGGTCCAAAGGGAGAAACCGCATGGGAGTTTCGGGCTGACCGACCAAGCGGCAGCTCTAAGGTCATCAAGACCGTCATTCAGCGCATCGATGGCGACACGGGTGGTCTTTGGGGAACGTGGAACGGCTCCAGTTATATTGTTGGGCACTTCAACGCGGCGGGTCCTGCGCTCTATTCTGTAACGCCGCAGCCGGATGGAACCCTGCTCCTGAAAAGTCTGGTTGGCAACTCCCACGCGTCCGCAAATGCAGACCTGATCGCTCGGCGGCCAATGGAAGCCCGCAGGGAGAACCTCCCTGCTCCCACTGACCCGACGCAGCACACAACGGTGAAAGATCCGACTGTGCCATTGGCTTTCAGCTTTCCTGATCTGACGGGAAAGATCGTTTCAAATACAGACCCGGAGTTTCGCGGCAAGGTCGTCATCGTTGCCGTTGGTGGTTCATGGTGCCCCAACTGCCATGATGAAGCGCCCTTTCTCGTGAGCCTCTACAAGAGGTTCCACTCGAAAGGGCTGGAGATCGTGAACGTGGATTTTGAACAAGGCGATCCTGACACGGACACCACGCGTCTCAAGGCTTTCATCGCCCACTACGGGATTCCCTACACGGTGCTGACCGCTGGCACTACAGATCAGCTTGCGGAGAAGATTCCGCAGGGTGTGAACCTGAACTGCTGGCCGACCACCTTCTTTATTGGGCGCGACGGCCTAGTAAAAAAAGTGCACGCGGGATTCGCCGGGCCGGGCAATACCTCAGGGCATGAAGCGCTCGTTGGGGAGACGACGGCTCTGGTCGAGAAGTTGCTGGCGCAGCCTGGGGCGAGTCAGACGGCGAGCACGAAGTAGAGGAGTTTGCCGATGCTCTGAGGTCGGAAGTAAGGTCTCAGTCGAGCCAGCTACTCATGTTTGATCTGTTGCAGTCTATCTAAGAGCGCGCCGTCGGCGGCAGTCGCGTCCGACCAGAAATGCTCCGACAAGTACTTGTCTGCCGAATCGCACAAGATCGTCACGACAACGGCCTCGCGGTGCGCGGCGGCTTCCACTTCGGCAACCTCTAGAGAAGCGGCCACCGCGGCCGCAGAGGAAATGCCCACCAACAGACCCTCGTTACGCGCCAGCCACTTCGCCATCGCGTACGCACGCTCGGTAGCCATGTCGATGTTCCAGTCTGCAAGCTTCGGGTCATAGATCGGTGGCACAATGGCGGTTGCCATGTGCTTCAGGCCTTCCAGCCCGTGAAACGGCGAATCCGGCTGCATGGAAATGCACTTGATTCTTGGACTTAACTCACGCAGACGCCGGGTGGTCCCCATGAACGTCCCGCTGGTACCAAGCGAGGCGACAAAGTGCGTAATCTTTCCCTCGGTCTGTTCCCATATCTCGTTTGCGGTTCCGTGATAATGGGCGCGCCAGTTGTTCTCATTGCCATATTGGTCGGCATAAAAGTACTTCTCTGGGTGCTCGGCAGCAAGCTTGCGGGCCACGCGAATCGCCCCATCGGATCCGTCCGCTGGGTCCGTCCAGACGACCGTCGCTCCGTATGCCTCAAGAATCCTCTTGCGCTCTACCGATACATTCGACGGCATGCAGAGGTTCACAGGAAAGCCCTGCGCTGCGCCGAGCATGGCGTACGCGATGCCGGTGTTGCCGGAGGTTGCATCAAGCAGGATCTTGCCGTGCGGCAGTTGGCCCGCGGTTTGCGCGGCGGCCACGATGGAGGAAGCCGCCCGATCTTTAACGCTGCCGCCCGGGTTCACCCACTCTGCCTTGCCGAGAATCTGAATGCCAGGTAGGTGCGCCGTCAGGCGATCAAGCCGCACCAGCGGCGTGTTGCCAATGCGGTCGAGAATCGTCTTTCCAGGTTGTCTTCCGGAAGCAGGAATCATGAATGCCAGTTTTTGTGTGATTTCGCTTGAGAGGAACCTTAAACACAAAACCCACGAATTGAAGCTCGTGGGTTAGAGCAGTTCGGGTAGGGCGCACCCAATCAGCAACAGTCTCTAGTCCCGGTGAGGGGACATGGACAGAACTGAGCTCGGGTGCCGCTTCCATTGACTCGCATTCCAAGGACTATATCATGCGCGCTAGTCCCAGAGAAGGGGGATTCGCGACGGGTTTGCGAGCAGCGTGGGCATATAAAGAGTTCTCTCACCAAAGCCGTGCCTCGTGCGCGGAACCGGAGTCAAGTTGGCGAAAAAGCGGCTGTGCGGCATCTTCTGCCTCTGAAGTGCTATCAAGATCGATCCAAATGTATTCTTTAGGGTCTTTACCGCACATTGTCTGCAACAATCCCTGAGATTTGTGCTCAGCAATCAACCAGTTGACCACGATTTGATAGCTCAGCGCGTCCTGAAAGACGAACCTGGTTGTTCTGTCAAAGGCGTAGGCGTAGTTTGTGCTCCATCTCTGCGGGTACTGCTCCGGTCGCCTCGGAAAGAATTCTGTAGCATCGGTGTCGAAGCCAAGCAGAACTGGCCGGATGTCTTCTGGGAGATTGTGTATAGCTCTTGCTGCAAGCATCGTGGCGGCTTGATGGTGTCCGTGAGTCGTGGTCCGCGGAAGTATCGAAAAAACATACTGAGAGTGTTCCTTTTTCACGAGAGATTCGATCTTGTTGGCTATAAGTTCGGAACTCCAGCCATGCTCCGGGCCATCTTCTTCATCGGTTGTGAAATTGTCATCCTTTTGATTGAGGAAAAAATGCCGCTTGATTCCTATTATCTTGCCCGCATTCAAGGCCTCCTTCCTGCGGATGGCAGGAAGCTCCGCTCGACCGATCTTTTCCACTGTCAAAGGCTTGTTGTAATACGGCTCCGCAAGAGTGGAGTATCGGAAACCCCCTTCCCCGTTCGTGATGATCAACTCATCCACTCGGCCATGCAGCTGCACTGCCATCCTATACACGGTGGCAGCGAAGTAGTATTCGTCATCGGGGTGCGCGACAACCAGCAACGTCTTCCCTGGAGGCTCGGCTGAGGCGGGGAAGGATTGCAATAGGAACGCGCACATCGCAACCGCAATTAGGCGGGCTCTGAATGATGAATTAGGATCCATTTTTTGGCGGCCTTTGTTGTTTTCACTGCCTATGCCAGAGTGCTCTGGCGCCTGAACCCACAAGTCGTGCCCGGCATGCGCCGTCTTGCTCGGACGGCTCTGTGGCGCATCAATGCACACTACGTCGACTGTGTCAGTGCGGAACAAATCAAACTTGTGATGAGTGCCTATAAGAAAGAAGTCAACAACAACGCATTCCAGCCTCAACAATTGAGGGAGGCATGTGAGGCGCGAGACGGTTTAGTGGCGAAACCGGCATACTGCTGGAAAGAGTAGCATCCACTCGATGCGCTGGCAAGATGTCTCAGAGCGCATCCCGCTGCGCTGGATCGACGGCACATGGAAGAGGACGCGCCTACAGCGCTTCTCGATTTGATCATGCGTAAGCACGGCTGTACGCTCTGGGCATGCAAACAGTATCGCGGATGTTTTTGCCATTGCCGCTTCTAGCTGGCCCGTACAGTTCTGGGTCCGGACCGTTACGTCCGCCGAAGACTGCACTGCGACGACATTTTCATCTCAAGAAGTCCAGTCAAACGCAGTTCCACCATGAAAGAGATACACGCCTGGCTTTGCGGGGCTGGAAATAGGTGGGACACGCAACCCCGGAACATGAAGTCACAGCGCTAGTGGCGAAGCTACTGGCGGACCCCCCGGACAGCAAGCCTCGCAAAGTAACTACGCAAGAATGGACCCAGATGTCATGATTGCGGCGAGAGCAAAACGAGTTGGGCCGAGCCGCTGTCTGAGCGGAGATGCGCGATGACTGATGGGTAAGGCTAATCTTGGCTGCCGGAACGCTTCCTCGCTCGAGGTTTCTTACCATAGCGAATTGCAGGCAGAATGCTGTTCGAAGGTACCGGAGAGGCAAGAATCATCGAAGTATTGGTCGAAACGTAAGGCATCATCGAATCGATGACCTCCTCCATATGGGTAACATCCCGCACTGCCACTTGCACCATAAAGGACTCGGCGCCGGTGACCCGGTGACACTCCAGTACCTCGGGCAGGGTGCGGACAAGGGCCGAGAATTTCGCGAGCATATCGCCGGCCACCGTAACTTTGACGAACGCCCGCACTGGGAGCCCGACTTTGGCCGGATCGACTAGCGTGCGATATCCAAGGACCACATGCTTCTCTTCGAGCCGACGCACCCGTTCGATGACCGCCGGCGTCGACAGCCCGACGCGACGGCCCAACTCCGCAAACGGAATGCGCGCATTGCCCTGCAGCTCCGCCAAAATATCGCAGTCAATGTCGTCGATGTGCCATGTCGCGGATGCGGTCATATAGGTTTCTCCTGGCCACAAAGATTCGAAAGCTATTTGTCCCTGTTTGCCATAGCTAACAAACTCGTCTCATCCCGGTGCCGATTCAGCGACCATTCAGAGATTCACTAACATTATTAGGTATATAGGAACCTTGCCGCGTTGTTTGTTCTGCAAATTGGCACAACTACCGTATCTCGCTCCTTCCAGAGGCTCAGTTCGCAAGCTATGCTTGAGAAGCGTAGTCGGGATTACAGACACAGTTTCGACATCTTGCGTCTTGATGCGCCCGGCCAGGATCTTTAAGAGATACGAATAAGGAGCAAGTTCATGCCCACCACCGAGAATCGCCGCGCGCTAGGGGATGCAGCAGCAAGGAAGTTAGCCAACACAACCAAAACTCCACCGCAACTTACTGCCATCACCCCGCGGTGGCTGGTTCAGTTGCTCTCTTGGGTGCCGGTTGAGTCGGGCACGTACCGAGTTAATAAGGCCAAGAATGAGGACATTGATGTTGCCTGTGGTTCTCGCGATGAACGCAAGATTCCGGAAAGCTTTGTCGACTACGAGGAGAAGCCGCGCGAGTACACGCTGAGCGCCATCTCCACGGTCGTCGACGTGCATACCCGCGTCTCCGATCTTTACAGCCATCCCTACGATCAGATTCGCGAGCAGCTGCGGCTCACCGTAGAGAAGGTGAAGGAGCGGCAGGAACATGAGCTAATCAACAACTCCGACTATGGACTGTTGCATAACGTCGCACCGGAGTCGCGGGTGAAACCGCGCAAAGCTTCGCCCACGCCGGACGATCTCGACGAGCTTCTCTCGAAGATTTGGAAGGAGCCAGCATTCTTTCTGGCCCACCCGCGCGCCATCGCCGCCTTCGGCCGTGAGTGCACGCGCCGCGGTGTTCCGCCACCGACTGCCACCATCTTCGGCTCACCATTTCTCACCTGGCGCGGCGTCCCGCTGATCCCGTCCGACAAACTCGCCATCGATGCTGCAGGCAAAAGCAACATCCTTCTGTTGCGCACCGGTGAAAAGCGGCAGGGCGTGGTCGGCCTCTTCCAGCCCGGGCTGCCCGGCGAGCAGACACCCGGTCTTTCCGTCCGCTTCATGGGCATCGATCGCAACTCCATCGCCTCCTACCTCGTCTCGCTTTATTGCTCTGCCGCCGTGCTGACGGAAGACGCTCTCGGCGTGCTCGAGAACGTAGAGGTCGGTAACTACCATGAGTACAAGTGATCCCGGCTTCCAATTCGACGAGGACGCGGTGGCGCAGGCTAAGTCAGCTACAGGCGCCGTGTTCCCCGACGTCGCGACTCTGACCCAGATGGCAAACGAGCTCTTCCGTGCGTTGCCGAATCGGGCGGGGACCGGCGTCACTGGCGCTTCTCTGCCAGGAGCCCCAAGCTCGCACGTGCCGCCCAGCGTACCCGGCTCGCCCAGCTACCCGACCTCGTATTCAGCGGCCATCCCAGGCGCCGAGATGCGGCAACCCCAGTTCGGGGTGCCCGCGCCATCTGTGCCCTCGCTGCCATCGATCGACAAGGTCCCCAGCGAGGCCGACATCGCACGTATGGCAGGCTCCGGCATGCCGGTCAGTTTTCCGACGGAAGTTGCGCCCTTCAAAGGAACACCGTCGCTCTCTCCCATCGGCGCAGTCGTTCCATCCATTCCA
This sequence comes from Occallatibacter sp., assembly GCA_049520075.1. Taxonomy (GTDB): domain Bacteria; phylum Acidobacteriota; class Terriglobia; order Terriglobales; family Acidobacteriaceae; genus Telmatobacter. Next base: position 30,279 of record JBEKQD010000005.1, read on the forward strand.
TCAACTCCCTCGCAAACCGCCGTCGCGCAGACTGCGGCTCCTGTGCCCGCAATCTCTCCGTTCAGCCTGCCGCTGCCCGACTTCGATCTTCCCTTTCCCAACTTCGAGGCCTCGCTGCCGAGCATCCCGCCGTTGGCCACGCTGGGCACAGAGGACGTCGCCAAATCATCGCTGAACGCATTTTCCCCCTACTATTTTCTCGAACATGCCGGCGCCCTCTCGCAGCCTATCGCCCCAGAGTCGCAAACGGCCCCGCGGCCGGCACGGAGCTTCTCGCCATCGGTCGTTCCAGACCTAAGCTCCATTCGCCACCAGTTCGATGTGACTTCGATTCGCAATGACTTTCCCATCCTGCGTGAAAGAGTCAACGGCCATCCTCTGATCTGGCTGGACAATGCCGCCACCACCCAGAAGCCACAGGCGGTCATTGATCGGCTCACGTACTTCTACGAGCACGAGAACTCGAACATCCACCGCGCCGCGCACGACCTTGCCGCTCGCGCTACGGACGCCTATGAGGACGCACGCAGCAAGGTGGCGCACTTCCTCAACGCGCCCTCGTCCAAGGAGATCGTCTTCGTCCGCGGCGCTACGGAAGCCATCAATTTGGTCGCGCAGAGCTGGGGTCGCCAGCACATCAACAAGGGAGATGAGATCGTCATCAGCTGGATTGAGCACCACGCCAATATCGTTCCCTGGCAGATGCTGGCGGCTGAGAAGGGGGCAATCCTCCGCGTCATCCCCGTCGACGACAGTGGCCAGATTCTGCTCGATGAGTACGAAAAACTCCTCAGCTCGCGCACTAAGCTGGTCTCGTTTACTCATGTCTCGAACGCACTCGGCACCATCACTCCCGCGCAGCAGATGGTGCAAATGGCGCACCGTTACGGAGCCCGCGTGCTGGTCGATGGCGCCCAGGCCGTCTCGCACATGCGCGTCGATGTGCAGAGCCTCGACGCGGATTTCTATGTCTTCTCCGGCCACAAGGTCTTTGGCCCGACCGGTATCGGTGTGCTCTATGGCAAGCCGGACGCACTTGCTGACTCACCACCATGGCAGGGCGGCGGCAACATGATCGCTGATGTCACCTTCGAGAAGACTATCTATCAACCCCCACCATTCCGCTTTGAGGCCGGCACTGGCAACATCGCCGATGCCGTTGGGCTCGGCGCTGCGATTGCCTACCTCGACTCGATCGGCATGGAGAATATTTCCCGCCACGAGCACGAGTTGCTGGTCTATGCCACGCAGGAGTTGATGAGGATTCCTGGCCTGTGCATCATCGGCACGGCGAAAGAGAAAGCTGGGGTACTCTCCTTCGTGCTTGATGGTTACAAGACGGAGGACGTCGGCGCAGCCCTGAACCGCGAGGGTATCGCAGTGCGCTCCGGTCATCACTGCGCGCAGCCCACCCTGCGCCGCTTCGGTCAGGAGACCACGGTTCGCCCATCGCTCGCGCTCTATAACAATTTCGAAGACATCGACGCAATGATCGCAGCACTCCGCCGGCTCAAACAATTGCCGGCCTGAGAGTAATCAGCGCTAGAGCGAACCAAGACTGCAGTCCCATCTACTCGTGTGCCTTGAACGAGGACGAGAGCGGCCTTCCTACTTGCCTCCTATCGGTCCGTAGAATGTCTACGTCGTTCGTTAAATTGACAAATTCTCCGGCCATGAGTAATTTATGGCTATGGTGTCTTTCCCTAACATGGGTTGTTGTTCGCTCAGTAGCCTCTGCTGGCGAGATGGGATTGCTGTACACCGACAAAGTGTGTAATCAATAGCAATGATTGCATGCTCCTGCCGACAAGCCCGCTTGCCAGCCCTGCTGGAGCGGGTTTCATAGTTTAAGCGCCACAAACCTGCCTCCCAATTGGAACCGGCCCAGTGCGGCTGGTGAGCGGGTCCTTTCCGTTTGAACAATAGCCGTTGTGTTCACGCGGTCTGTGCTGACGTGTTTTGACCACACCCTGCTTTCTCTCAAGCCAGTTTCTAATCCAAGGCCTATATGCATCAGATTCTTTCAGTTGGGCTCGAATCATCTCTATTGGGCAATAGAAGTCTTCTCTTGCAATCCGCTGGATACCGCGTCGTTGCCTCTCCGTCCTTGAAAGAGGCAGCTAATCTGATTCGGCTCGTTGATTTCGACCTCATTCTCCTGTGCCATTCAATACCCGCGATGGAAAGGGAACGGATGACATGCCTAATCAGAGCATCTGGTTCTCTAGTCCCAGTGATTTCCGTTGCGGAGATAAGCGGGCAACGGGATGTGTTTCCGGATGCCACGCTGAACGAGAATGATCAATCGACTTTTCTCCTAAGGATTCAAGAGATATTAGTGAACTCTACGAAGCGGCGCGACGTGGGTTCAGTTCAGTATTGCAACCGTGATGAATCGCGCAGAGTGAGAAGGCGAGAAGGACAAAGACAATCGATTGGACACCCGAAGGGATAAGGCGTGGAGATTCAAAAAGCAACATTTGGAGCTGGATGCTTCTGGGGCGTAGAGGCCCGCTTTGCAGTGGTTCCCGGAGTGATTGACACGACAGTAGGGTATGAAGGCGGTGATCTGGAGCACCCAACTTATAAAGAAGTTTGTACAGACAGCACCGGTCATGCTGAAGTGGTGGAAGTTGCGTTTGATCTTTCGCGACTACCCTTCGATATGCTATTGGATGCGTTCTTCGCGTTGCATGATCCGACGCAGGTAAACCGCCAGGGACCGGATTCGGGCTCGCGGTACCGGAGCGTGATATTTGCGAGGAACGAGGAACAAATGCAGCAGGCTCTGGCGAAGATCGTGGAACTGAACGCAACCGGGGCTTACCGCAAGCCGATTGCGACAAAGGTGGAACCGCATACGATGTTCTGGAAGGCTGAGGATTACCACCAGCGATATCTTGAGAAACGGGGAATGGTGAACTGTCACATCTAGGAGAAGATGAGAGCGACGGCTTTATCTGGTGGCGAATGTCTGACGCGCGACCCCGGTTTTATCGCTCACATGTGCGCCTTCGTTGCGCCAGCGGCCTCGTTTCTCCGCGCTTCACCAACAACCCTTTCAGTACCGTCATTTACAGACATTACCCGACCACCTCCTGAAGGCCGGAGAGTGCGAAACGGTACTGAGGTTTTCGTGCCTCCATCGGAGAGCATCATCTCTACCTCCCCCGCGTTCGCATCCTGCTTCTGCTTCGATACGGCGCGAGCACAGACGTCGAGTGTCGAATTCCTGAGTCACCTTGAAGTCGATGCCCAGTGCTCGCAGACATTTGACCGGGCGCGCTGCGGTCTATAGATTACTTTCTATGCAGACCAGTCCAGCCCGCCTTCGTTCTGCCGTCGTCCCCCAGACGCAGATGAGGCGGGCCTCCAACTGTCATGGGGCTTGATGTCGATAGTTTGCCGTGTGTTTGTGACCATAGCTTGATGCTTGTAGAGCATTCATGTGGTGCCGCCCTCATTCGCTCGAGGCTTGAACTGATTCTCGGCGCAACGATGTTTATCGGAACGTTCGTGTGGCACAGTTTGCTATCCGCATCGGCAATCTGTGGCTTCGCCGCATCCTTGTTAGCCGCCGTCTGAGCGTTGGGCCTAAGGCCTCAATCCTCGACTTATCTGGAGGCGGCGCTGGCTCTGGAACCGCCTCATCTAGCCGATAGTCCGCAAATGGCTGAACTGATATCAAAACTCGAATCTCCGCTCTGCCTATTCAAGCACCATTTTGCGTGCGAAAGAGATCGTACGTTATCAGGAACGGCCACGGAACTTAACTAAATAGTTGCAAGAATTCTCGACAAATGGAGGCTGTATGAAAAAGCTGCTTGTCATTTTGCTCCTGGTAGTTTTCGCAATGCCTGTTTTGGCGCAGGGTGCGCCCCCGCAAGGAGGCGCAGACCAACCGTACACGATGGAGTACTACTACAAGACCCAGTGGGGTCACCAGCAGGAGTTCTTGGACCTGTTTCTGAAGAATCACTATCCGCTGCTTCAGAAGATTGCTGCAACCGGGCGAATCATCGGTCTGAAGATCGAGACGCCCGCGAATCATATGACCGAGGATGCTCGCTGGGATTACCGCGTCACAATAACCTACAAAACCTCGGCTCTCGCAACGACGGCGAATCCAGACGAAGATGCATTTATCCATCAGCTCTATCCCGATCAAGCTACGTACAAGCGCGAAGAGCAGCGACGCTTCGAGATCCTTTTGTCGCACTGGGATCTGCCCGTGACCGACATCACACCTGCTAAGAAGTAGCAATCCGTCTTTCAGCGATACGCAATATTGGTCACTTTGCCTTCGTGTAGAGATTTGACAATCTCGGGTCGCGGCTGCGGTGTCGGAACAAATGTAGCTGCCGGACCCCCGAGTTCCACAAGCCCTGAAAGGGTTGACGGGGTGTTGAATCGGCAGCTTCGTGCGAAACGAAGATTCGATAATTATCAATAGAAATCGAGATGTTCCTCCATGTCACGGCATTGCGGTGAGGACATTGGGATCCATCCCGAGGGTGTTCTGGATTTGTGCTGTCTTTGATTCCTCGATTCGGTCAGATAGTGGGCCGTCTGGCGTTGGCCAACCGACCAAACTACAACTTGCTGCATGGATTCCCTCTGCACGGAGTTCTCTTGTTGTCCTTCAGCTACCCCAAATCCAAAGCTTACTGAAATCAACAAGGACGCCCGGAACAACCCGGGCGTCCCGCCTTTGGCAGTGGAATCCTACAGCCGCACGAGTTAGAAGACGATCTTTGCCGAGAGCTGGACGTTGATCGGCTCACCCGGCCCGATGCCGGGATTGCCGATAGCTACGCCAACCGTCGAGCCGATGGTTCCGTTCTCGGAAGCGTCCGACAATACTCCGAGTGGGGAAAGGTTGGCGTGGTTGAACAGGTTGAAGATGTCCGCGCGAAGCTGAAGACTGACCACTTCCGTGATCGGCGTACTCTTCTGCACCGCCAAATCGAAGTCGTAATAGCCGGGGTTGTAGAACTGGTTGCGGCGGGTCGTCGCATAGGTGCCCGCCGCAGCGTCCGTGAACGCTCCGGGTTTGAACCATTGGACGTACTCTGAACCGCCGGAGTTGACGATTGCGTGGCTGACCCCCTTAAACGGATTGGCAACCTTCAACTGGGCGCGGTCGTTCCCCTCGCCGTTGCCGCTCGGATTGCTGGCGGAGGCCACGGTAAAAGGCACGCCGCCGTGGAAGTTGAAGCCGGTGTTGAGCTCCCATCCCTTGGTCAGCCGCTTGTGCTCGTCCCAATAGGGCAGGGCGTAGCTCAAGAAGCCCGACAGGCCGTGCCGCACGTCATAATCGGAGTTGCCATACTCGGCACGCTCGTTGGCGGAGTCCTGCGGCAGATAGGGCAATAGGCCGGTCTCATAGTCCAGGGCATGGGACCAGGTGTAGCCGAGCTGCGAAGTCACCCCGTGGAAGTGGACCAGATTCAAGGTGGCCTGTAGCGAGTTGTAGTTCGAGCCCAGGTTGCTGCGCAGCTCGTTGATCACTCCGAAGTCATTGAACTTGCTGTAATAGGGGCGCGATTGCTGCAGCGTCTTGCCGTCGATTGCCCGCTGCGCCGACGTCTCACCTTGGTTGATGTCGAAAACGCCGGTCAAGTGGGTTCCCCTGGTTCCCACATAGCCGATCTGTGCCAGAATGTTTGGCGCGAAACTGTGCTGCACATTCAGGTTGTAGCTCTGCGTGTAGGAGGGGCGGAAGTTACGATCGAAAGTGGAGAGCGACACTGTACCCTGCCCGGCCAGGGCCTCCTGATAGCTGTTGAACACCGGCGAGCCGCTCGTGATTTTTCCCCCGATTGCCGATGCGGTGGCCACCCGGTTCGAGCCCGCAGGATTGTATTGCGGGCCAAATTTACCGCCATTGGTCAGCCACGTGTTATACAGCAGTTCGCGCAGGTAGATCGAATCGTCATAGAAGCCGTAGCCGCCGCGAAGGACCGTCTGGCCAGAGTTGTCGAGGCGGTAGGCGAATCCCAAGCGGGGACTGGCGGCGCCCCAAAAGTTGTTGTAGAGGCTACCCACGTCTTTGCCCACCACGGCAAGGCCAGACGGTTGCGAAGGATCGAAGACCGAGAGGTCCTGCTTGCCGGTGTAGGGCACCCCCTCGAAGTCATAGCGAATTCCGTAGTTCAAGCTCAGGCGCGGACTCAGCTTCCAGGCATCCTGAGCATAAAGTGCGAACGTGTCGATTTTGACCGTGCGGGTGGGATCTCCCCAGGTGATGTTCGAGTACGTAGGGTCGGGCAGGCCAGCGAGGAAGTCGGCGAGGTAGGCAACATTGGCGTCGGTGATGTTTTTGTCCGAGCTCCATGGGCCCTGGGATCCATCGAAGTAGAGACTCCCGCGTGCATTGCTGCGGTAGAAGTCGTAAACCTGCTCGCGGCGGTACTCGCCGCCAAAGTGCAGCTGGTGTGCCCCGACCGTCCAGTTCAAGTCGTCGTTAAGATGACCGGTCCCGTCCGTGCGTCCCGATGGATTGGTCACGCCGATGGGATCGAAGCCGCTGCCGCCGCTGGCGAACAGGCCTCCGCTGGATCCCGACGTAGGACCGATTTTGATGTAAGGCGCACCCGATACCGTGGAACCGGTATCCAGACCTAGCGCATTTGGATCAAAGCTGCTATTGGCGTCCGAAAAGACCTGGTGGAAATAGCTGACTCCTGCGGCCAACTGATTGGTGATAGAGGGCGAGAACACATGGTTATAAACCACCGAGTAATTCTGCACGTGGATCGGCGCGTTTTCAAAGTACCAGGGGAGTGAAGAACTGCTCGGTGCAGTCTGAGTGCCTTCGCCCGCAAACCAGTTGACGGACAAATAGTCCTTCTTCGAAAGGTTCTCATTCAGCTTGATGATGCTGTTGTAGCTGTATCCAACCACATTTCCGGACGACTGATAGTTGCCGGATGCAGTGGCCGGACCGGTAAGCGCAGCCGCGGGCCACAAGGCGGAGAGCAGTTTTTGTGAAACCGTATTGGGCGCCACGTTATAGGTGCTTAAGACTGCAAGGGCCTCATTCTGGTAGGCGGTCGACGGCTCCAACCCCGATAGGGCCGCTGCTCCCAGAAGGAACCATTGCTTTTCAGCTGAGAGGAAGAAGAACGACTTGTCACGCTTAATGGCTCCGCCGAGTGAAAAGCCGGCGTGCTGGTTGCGTGTCTCCGGCGTGAAGCTGGCAAATGGATTGCGCGCCTGCAATGCTTCGTTATGGTTGAAGTAATAAGCCGATCCATGCCATTGGTTGCTGCCGCTGCGGATCGTTAGGTTCGCCGTGCCGCCGGGATTGCGCCCCAGTTCCGTGGAGCCGGAGGACACAAAGGAGTAATTCTCAATAGCATCTACTGGCAGCAGTACGCCGGCAATGCCGTTGACGCCCGTCTGGTTCACTGCCGGGATATTCCACCAGAGGTCGTTGTTGTCGGTTCCCTCGATCTGATAGTTGACGTCGTTCGAGCGGGTCCCATTGATGCTGAAGAGGAATCCGCCGCCGCCGGTAGTCAGGCCGCCAAAGCCGGTCACCTGTCCGATCAATTGCGTATAATCACGTCCGTTGTTGGGCAGATTCTGCACTACAGCCTCTGGCAGCACCGAAGCCTGGATGTCGGTGACTGTGTCCAGCGCCAAGGCGTCGGCTGTCACCTGCACCGTTTGGGCTGCGGTAGCTACAGCTAACTTAATGGGCAGGGTGTAGTTGGCGCCTGCCGAAACGGTCACCCGATTCACTTTTTCCGTAGAGAAGCCGGTCGCAGAAATGGTGACGGAATAGCTCCCCAAGGGCAGGTTGGCGAATGCGAACTCGCCCGCGCTGGAACTTATCGTCTTGTAGAGGGTGTTGGTGGTGGTCTCGACCGTTGTCACTTCGGCTCCGGAGACAACAGCTCCAGATTGGTCCGTCACGACGCCATTGATGCCTCCGCGGAAAGTCTGACCAACTGCGATCAGGGGCAAAAGCAACAGCGTGGTGACAATCGCTCGGACAAAGCTAGCTGATTTCTGGGTAATTTGATGCGTCATGACGCGAGTCCTCCTTGGTTTCTACGTTGTGTGTGCTCTGAATGGGAATGAAGAGGAACGCTGCGGAATGGAGCGTTCACCGAGGAACAGAGATAATCAATCCAAGCTGCAACAACAAGCGCGCAGTGGGCGTGTGCCGCCGCGGTCGTTCTCGAAGCGAGGATGACCCTCCCTCGGACGGAATCGAATGTTCACCGCCTGCGCGCTGGATTTGCTGGTTTCCATCAGTCTCGAACTTCCTCAAACAACCTTTGTGCGGGGCGTCCGTTGTGTTTGCGCTTTTGCAGGAGCCTGCTCTTGAAACAGAAAAAGGCCCACGATTCTGAGATCGTGGGCCTTCCGGAGAATTAAATTCTCGGCAATGCTAATTCACACTTGGATCTCCCGTGAACCCACGATCTGGCTGTAGCGGCGACAACACGCCAAGCTGTCACAATTGGCCATCAGGATAGAGATCCACAAATGCATGATTAGGAAAGGCTATAACGTTCTGCGGGTTCCGCACTGTGATAGCGGACACAGGAGTTCGCCATCGCGCCACCCGCCAATGCCACCCTGCTTGACGCCGGCACTCGACTTCATAACATTTCAATATGCTGTTCCCGCCTCACCCATCTGCCGCCCGAGATATACGCTTAGGGGGAAGAAGAGTGTATCCCCTACAATAAAACTGGCAGTCCATCTTTACAGAACAGATTGACTCCGCGACTCCGCGCGGGAAAAGCGATTGTCGATTCGACAACGCTCCTCGACGGCTGAGGCGGATTCACGGCGCCGCGTCAGGCTCCGCCGGTTTGGAGAACTAACGAGTGAAGGAAGAAGATTGGCGCTTAGAACGCGAGCGTCACATCGGAGAAGGTCCTGATCCCACGACAGACTCCCTTGAGGCTCCGCATTTTTGGTCGACGAACTTTGTCACCGGCCCCGACAGCCCAGCTTTTCTGCCGTCGACCTCAACGAAGACGATCCTTATCTCTATGCGGGGTGGTCGACGCCGACGGTTCGGGGGCTCGAGCAGAAGCTGGCCGACCATCGAAGATGGAGAGGATGCACCTTGTTTCGGAAACGGCATGCCTGCCAGCAGATTTCAATGCACGTCCGATTAGGTTTGGAGATATCCGCAATTTGTTCAAGTTGTGTTGTATCTGCGTATTTACTTCATAATGTCGGATCGTCGGCTTTCCATTGTGAAATTTGCCGCGGTCCCGCTGGGTTTCGGGTCGACATCGAACTCCCTTTTTCAATAAGACACGCCTGACATCGATCATAGGACCCATTCAGCCTGAGGCGATTGGGCCCTATGAGACATTCAGCGTTCTCGCGACGATGGAGAGCAGTTCGTCACCTCAGCCGCAAAGCTACTGCTGCGCCAGGTCGAGGTCGACCGTCAGCTTCACATCATTTCCGATGATGGTCGAGGGATATTTGAGACCAAGTCCGAAAGCCGTACGATCAAGGGTCGCAGTGGCCGAAAAGCCCTTATGCAGCTTCTTGTCCATACCGGTGACCGGGCCGTTAGGGCCCTCTACCTGCAATGTAACCGGCTTGGTGATGCCATGAATGGTCAGGTTGCCCGCGATGTTCAGGCCACCCGCAGACTTCGTGATCGACGTGCTTGTAAAGGTACCCGTCGGAAACTTCGCCGTGTCGAAGAAAGCGTCGCTTTTCAGATCGCCATCGCGCATGCTGTTGTTGGTATCAATGCTGGTCAAGTCTATGGTGATGTTGACCTTGGACTTGGTTATGTCGGCCTCGTCCCAGATCACCTCGCCGCTGTTCAGAGTAAAGTGGCCCCGCACATTGGAGAGGTTGAGGTGAAGGATTGAAAAATCAACACCGCTATGGGCCTTGTCAGGTGTCCAGGTCGAGGTTTGGGCGTGGGACAGCGGAGATATCATGAGGGCTACGATAAGAGCCGGCATTAGACGACGCATCATCATTGGCATTCCTTTCGATAGTTCGTTTGTGTCTATCTAATCTGCTTGGAAACTCGCAATTGGAAAGGTGACTTGGAGCACCCGACTCATGAGGAGCCGTATACAGATCGCACTGGTCATGCCGAGGCAGTGGAGGTGGTGTTTGATCCTTCACGGCTGCCGTTCGACCTGCTGCTGGCATTCGGGCTTTTCGGAGCTTATCGCAAATCAAGTTGCAGGCCCGTTCCTGACTATGCCCGCCCGACCTCCTAAAACGTGATCTTTGCGGCGAGTTGAATCTCGCGTGAGATCCGTTGCAGCGTCACCGGAGAACCCGCGGAGGTGATACTGCCAAAGCCATTTGAGTATGTGTTCGTCGTGGTGTTTAGAGTTCCGACCGAGGCGGCCGGATTGTTGAACTGCGGAGTGTTGAAGATGTTGAAAAATTCGCTACGCAGTTGCAGGCTGGACCCTTCAATCAGCTTGATATTCCTAAAGACCGAGAAGTCGATATTCTTGGTGCCCGGACCCTGAAGAATATTGGGGCCGGAGTTCCCCCACTGCTGCGCGCCGGGGTTGGCAAACGCCGCGGTGTTGAACCACTGGCTGACGGTGCGCTTGCCTGACGGCAACGATCCATTGCCAAAGCCAGGAAGCAGGGTGGCCCTGGATGTGGCGCCGTTGTTGAGGGTATTGGAACCTGCCGACACGGAGAAGGGACTGCCGTCGGCGTAGACCAGGATCGCGTTGAACTGCCATCCCTGGACGGCGGGCCTATACCAGCCTGCCCCCTGGAACGGCAGCGCATAGGTTACGCTGCCGACAAAGCGGTTGGGAATATCGACGCTCGAATTCCCATAGTCGGCCGCTGGGTTGTAATAGTTCTGGTTGACTCCAGCGCTCAGGGCGTGGCTGTAGGTGTAGGAGAACTGAAAGTTCAGGTCCTTGGTGCGACGGTCCGCTGTGATCTGCAGGCTGTGGTAGTTGGAGGTTTGGCTGCTTCGCTGCTGGCTGATGTTCCCGAAGTAGGTATACGGCCGGCGAGCCTGTAGCGTCGTCGTCGACGTTCCGGGCGTGGGCTGGTTGATGGAGTATGTTCCTAGCTGGTGCCGGGCCACGTTCCCAACATAGGAGACCGTGATCCGACTGGCAGACCCGATCTCCTGCTGAACGCTGGCGTGAAATTGCTCGGTATACGGATTTTTAGCGTTGTTGGGATCGAGTGCATTCAGCGGCGAAAGTTGAGGCGCGTTGGTGGTTGGTGTAGGGTGAACAAAACCGTTTGACAACCAGAGGAAGCCAGGATTGGTTGAAGTTGCAGCGGCGCCAAAGCCGGGATTGGTGTACGCGTAGTAGTCGATCGCAGGCGCATTCTGAAGCAGCGTCGACGTATCGATAACGGAGGGCGCGCCATAGTAGATGCCAAAACCGGCGTGGAAGACTGTCTTCCGGGTCACACTGTATGCGAATCCAACCCTTGGCTCGAAGTTGGTGTTGTTGCCCTTGGCGCCGCTTCTTGGAATGCCGTTAGTGCCAACCTGAAAGACCTGCGTCGTCGACAGGGCAGGCTCAAACTGGTACATGCGGTTTTGCACCTCTGTCCAGGGCCAGCCCAGGAAGTTGTCATAGCGCAGGCCGAGATTCAACGTCAGGCGGTCGCTCGCCTTGTAGTTGTCCTGCGCATAGAAGCCCAGGTCGAATTGCCGAGCGCCGCGGGTTCCGGCCTCGTGCGAATAAATTCCCGAGGCGGGAGCCCCAACCAGCAAATCAGCCAATCCGAGACCGGCCTGCTTCTTGCCGTTTACTGTGGCCTGGGTGTAGTTTCCGGTGAAGGAGAAAAGACCGTGCTCGTCGTTATCCATATACACGTCATACTGTAGGCGGTATATATCCGCACCAAACTCCAGAGAGTGCTTGCCGCGGACTAGGTTGACCGAGTCGGTCTCCTCATAGTTGTTGGTGCCAAGCTGGTCGGGGACGTTGCTCGGATCGCCGATCTGGGTTACGGTACCAGTAGAAAAAATCGGCAATCCATCGGTATGGGTTAAATCGTTCGGAACGATAATCCCGGGGATGCCAAGTACGGTGGGATAGTTTTTCCCTGCATCGAAGTTCTTCGTCGTAATGAAGAGGCGTGACCAGCCGAAGCGCAAGGTGTTCAGCAGGCTCGGTGAAAAGATGTGAGTTTCACTCAGGACCGACTGATAGGCCGGCTCATGCTCGTAACCGTAGGTGGCTCCGCCCTCCAAGGGATTCGGAAGGATTCCGGGTTGAACCAGGTTGTCCAGCTCATAGCTGAAACGAACGAAGCCGCTGTCCTTTTCGCTGAACTGACGGTTCACCTTCACGTCGAAGGCATTGGAGTTATCGATGCGCTGCGGGTTATACCTGAAATTATTGGCTGTGGTGGCACCCGGAATATTGGGAGTGACGGAAGAGAACAGTGCGACTACGTTCTGGGCCACCTGAGCGTTATAGCCCTGGCTGGCATACTGAGTTTGCAGACCTGCAAGATAGGATGGCGAGATATAGTTCCCCGCGAAGGGCTTCCCGGTGATTGGATCAGCGACTATGTTTGGGTACAGAGAGAAGTCACCGACGCCTTGCGGTCCCCAAACCGGCAGGGTATCGATATAAGTCAGGCCCTGGCTTTCGCGTTGGCCGGCGTAATCGGCGAAGAAGAAGGTCCTGGGGTCTTTTGTGTGAAAGAGCGGACCGCCGAAGGTTGCGCCGAAGGAGTTCAGGCGGAAACCCGGCTTAGTCTGATCGAAGTAGTTCTTGGCATCCAGAACAGAGTTGCGGAAAAAGTCGAAGACCTCTCCGTGATAGTGGTTGGTGCCGGATTTATAGATCACGTTGACGGTGCCAGAGTCGGTGCGCCCATAGCGTGCATCCGCATCGACGTTTTCTTCACGGAACTCTTCCAGAGCATCGACTGGCGGGAAGATAATGGCCCCATTCCCACTGTGATTCTGGTTGTCGGCGATACCGTCAAAGAGGAAGCGATTGTCTGTTGAGCCCAGTCCGTTGGTGGAGAAGTCGGCTTGCTGACGCGACTCACTGATAGTAACGGTGGTGGCCTGGGGGTTCGCCGGAATAACGCCCGCGCTCAGACCCAGCAGCTCGGCGAAGTTGCGGCCGTTGAGAGGAAGATCATGGACCGCCTGTTCGCTGCGGACATCGGAGATGGTCGACGTATCAGTATCGAGTTGCGAAGCGGGAGATGATTGAACATCGACAGTTTCGGAAGCTGCTCCGACCGTCAGGACCGCATCCGCGGTAATACGCTGCGCGATTTCGAGGCTTACATGCTCGACCGTTGCCTTGAACCCCGGGGCCTCAACCTTGACGTCGTAGGTGCCAGGGGTAAGGGGCGGAGAAACATAAAGACCTTCTCCGTTGCTCGAGGTGACGGTTGTCAATCCGGTGGCTGTGTCGAGCAGGGTCACTTGCGCTTTGTTGATCGCAGCGCCGGAAGGATCCCTCACCAAGCCGGTGATGATTCCGTTTTCAACTTGGGCAAGGGCCGTTGCGGTCGTCAAAACAGCGCACAGTGCGGTCAGCAGGAAGAAACGTATCTTCTTCGCTGTCGCCGGCCTCGAAAAGGGTTGAGCAAACATGATTGTCTCCTAGAGTTTGACTGACTGTCTTTTGGCCCGTCGTACGTGGAGCGGTACCCGTCTTGACCCCGTAGCCTTCGCATGGGGTGTGGTGATGTGGAAGGCGCTTCTCCATGTCCTGGAATTGAAGTCAACCGGACGTTGGGAGCAAATGGCCGTAAATCCTGCGATGCACCACACTCACGCGAGGACGACGCTCTGATTGACCCGAGCATTCGGCCATGCACGAACCGGTGTCATACGCTGGCGCCAGATAGCGCGCAAACGTTCAGCTCCGAAGAGCAATGGTCGGATATAGAGTTAGTCAGAAGGAAACGTTCTTGTCCTAGAGCATGATTCCCGCTTCCAGACGCTTGGGGACCAAGCAACAGTAAGACGCAGCCGCTCTAAGCTACGGACACACCCTTACCAAGACAGCTAGCGCCGAGCGACAACAACGGAAGCGAAAGATCTGATGAGCGAGATCCATGGTGTATTTCTGTACTCTAAGTGACATCAAAGGGAACGGGTAGCACTTAAAGTTAATGGTTCTATCAATAAAATCAACTGGACCCACTCTAAAGTGGGTCACCCCAGCGGCATTGGCGTGCTGTACAAGCGCCCGAAGTGTTTAGACGATACAACTCGACCCAGGAAATGCGAACCGCCGCACGCTTCCATGCCGATCAACTCCACCTTCAGGTTCGCCGTGAAGTGCAACAGTTGAGTCCGCGTAAACCGCTTCCTCACCACGACCTCGCCGCGTGTTCATGCCTACCACATGAAACGTCGTCTTCCCCAAATCTATACCCAGCGTAAATAGTTCCATGGCAGTCCTCCTCCGCTCCTTATAACCCAGTCACTGCTGGGCAAAAAGCGGCGGACCATCCCACTAAAGACCTCCGGGGCTGAACCTGAGCCGGTTGAACGTCGGTGAGTCTAGACGCCGAAGCGCGGGTTCCGAATTGATCGGGCGCGAGAGGAGTCGATCCTTAGCCCTGCCCGATTCCGCCGTCTAGGCGGCGGGACGTTATGAACGCTAAAAGGGAACGCGAATGGTGAGTATCAAGGAGTGGTTGTAGGTGTGAAAGTGGGTCAGTGCGATCTGCTCCCCGGCTCCAAAGGTTAGTCCGGTCCGATTGTGCAGAGGAATGCGCCCGATGATGAGGCCTGGTGTCGCGAATGCCTGCGACTTGCCATCATTTGCTCCGCCCTTATAGAAGCTGCTATTGAACTCGACCTCAGGCCACAAGAAGCGGGATCGGCCAGTCTTTCCGACTCGGTATTGGATTGCGTTGTTCCATGCGATAGTGTGCCCAAGTCCAACTGAGTTGGAGATTGGGAGAGAGCCGCCAGCGGTTGACGTGACCGCGAACTGCCCAAACCCTTTGCCTACAGCCAGCGTGGGCGTCACGACCGCACAGCAACTTCCATTGCCGTTCTTTCCGGTCGGCACCGTTGCTCCGAGAAATGCCGTCACAATCCCATTCCCATGTTCCTCATTGCGGGAGATGAGGCGGTACTTTGCCAGGAAAGAAATATCTCCAAAGCCGTCCTTCTGCTTGGGCTGGGTGTGATCGAAGAAGGGCGGAACGTTGAATATTAGCTCAACATGCCGCTGGGGAATGAGTTCCAGCCCTTTGCTGCCACCAAGGTTCCAGGTACTGAAGTCCTGGTTGTTGCGCTGGCGTACAAAATCCGCACGAACTTCCTGCTCAAGCCGCGGCGTCACCGTGACCAAGGGTGTGACCCAATGCGGCTGAACAGCTTGTGTCGCCGTTACGCGGGCCTGATACCGATTGAGGAATGAATCGCTATTCTGCTGAGCAACGCAGACGGTAGGCGGAATGACGACGGCAAGGGCAAATAGCAGACGCTTCATTTTCAGTGAGTCACTCGGACGACAGATCTTGTTTCAGGAGATTGGCCACATAACGAGAAACGGCCCACGAGACAGACATCATCGTGGGCCATCATGCTGCTCTAAGAATCTTGATAGTTCTGGCTAGACGCGCCGCCCTATGAACGATCCTTTGCCCATGTGTGTGGAACAACACGAAAGGCGATGAATCAAAAGATAGGAGCGCATGACAAAATGCTAGCACGAGTTCTGAATCGCCGACGACGGCTTTGTAGCAGTTGAACGCCGTCCATCTCCGAAATGTCTGTAAAGTCCGGTGGTCTCAACGGGTCGGTGCAACACCTTTGTGGGATGCTCAAACATTGACCTGAATCTTCAAGCCATGCTAGCGTCAAAACATGGCGCTTCTCCTGCTTCATTGTTGTTGCTGCGACCAACCTCTCGTTCGGTGAGCCGCGACATTCTCAGATATTTCTGAAACGCCTTCTCCAAGCCTCATCCGAATTACTCCCATCGTTTGCCTGTGTATCCGTCAACGAGCCGGCATCCTTGCCCGGACTTGTTTGCGACGGTTCAGTTCTGGAGAAATCCTATGCAACTCGCAACAGAGGAACGACTTGCTCGTGAGGGCAGCAGCACGTCAATAAGATCCGGCGCAATCTTAAGAACGCCTCAGGAACTCGCCAACATCGCCTCCCAGTTCGCGTCTTCTGATGGATGGATGGATCGGGTGCGGCTCCGCACCGAAGGGCGCTGGTATGAGCGGCTGTACCACGGTCAGGACCACGACATTTGGGTGATCAGCTGGCTGCCCGGCCAATCCACCGGATTCCACGACCACGGGGAGTCCGCGGGAGCCTTCGTCGTAGCGACCGGAATTCTTGAGGAGCATCGTCCTGGTTTGCAAGGCATTGTGATACATCAAGGCCAGCCTCGCGCATTCGGTCCCGATTACGCGCATGACGTCCGTAATGCTTCCCTCGCGCCGGCCATTAGCATTCACGCCTATTCGCCTCCGCTTAGCGAGATGAACGAGTACGAGCTGGATGGGAATCGACTGGTTCCGCGCGAACACGCGGAGGAGCGGGGTGAGATGCTTGATCAGGAGTGGCACGCGCAAAGGCGAACACCCGCGATCGGGAACGGCGCCTTGACAGTTGAGCACATGCTTTCAACGGCTCGTGCGCGCTTGCGAAGGCTATCTCCGGATGAAGCCTATGAGGCGGTAGCAACAACAGAAGCGCTGCTCGTCGATATTCGTCCCCAAGGCCAGCGTGCCATCGAGGGTAGCATCCCGGGCGCGTTGATTGTCGAACGTAACGTGCTCGAGTGGCGGTTCGACCCGGCATCTAGTGCGCGGCTGCCGGTCGCGACCGATCATGACCTCCAGGTGATCGTGTTCTGCTCCGAAGGCTATACCTCAAGCCTCGCGGCTGCGACTCTGCACGATCTCGGGCTCTGGCGCGCGACGGACTTGGTTGGCGGATTTCATGCATGGCGCGCCAGGGGTCTGCCGGTTGTGCCGCCAACCAGGAGTTCGTAGGACAGCTTCGGCTGGAGAGGAGCAGTGACCCTTTCTTTATCATTGCAGTTGGAGGATAACTAGGTGTCTACCGTAAAGCTCTGGAGCAATGAGGAAATCTCAGCAGTCCCAGCTGTAAGAACCGTGTTCGACGATATCCGTGCCACCCGTAAATCAGAGTTTGTAAACAATTTCTGGCGCGCTCTGGCAAACCAGCCCAGCCTTCTTGAGCGGACGTGGGCGAGCGTCAAACAGGTGATGATCGAGCCTGGTGTACTCGACCCTCTCACAAAAGAGCTGGTTTATATGGCGGTAGGCGAGCGGACGCGCTCTTGCCCTGGATGCCTTCGAGCAACCGCTGCACTTCCGTCCAAGTCGGCCCTTCCGGCAGTCCTTCATGGATGTATCTGCGGGGGCACGCGATCCCTTCCGCGATGCCGGACTTGCACCATCCGCGCCTCTCCGCATGACGGAAGAAGGATCGCAGCGCCTGTGCGGCCACCGTCTCCGATGATTCCTCCCGGAGGCCAACGCCGTTACAGCTTCACTCCGCGACCTGCGGGCAGTCGCTGGTATCACTCCCACGCGGCGGCTGGCGGGGATCTCACACGCGCCACATACTCAGGACAGTTTGGTTTTCTGTACATAGAATCGAAGACGAATACCGGGTCCTATGATCACGAGGTCTTCTTGGCGGTCCATCACTGGGGTCCGATGCTGACTCAAACCGGTCCACGTGAGACTTGCGAAATCAGTTATCGTCATGCCTCTTTCAACGATAAGGTGCTCTCTGCGGCTGAGCCTCTTCGCGTGCAGCAGGGGCAACGTGTGCTCTTTCATTTGCTAAATGCGAGCGCAACTGAAAACGTGGAACTCGCCCTCCCCCGTCATCAATTCCATATCCTGGCACTCGATGGCAATCCGGTTCCCGTTTCCTCGGCAGTCAGCACCATCTCCCTTGGCGTTGCCGAAAGAGTCGACGCCATGGTCGAAATGAATTCACCAGGAGTATGGATACTGGGTTCCACCAACGAAAGCGAACGCTCGATTGGGTTGGGTATGCCGATTGAGTATGCGGGAAAACGAGGCGCCGCCCAGTGGAGTGATCCAGCGAAATCCGACTGGAGCTACCTCTTATTTGGCAACCAGAAGGCGCATCCTGTCATCCTGTTCCTGAAAGCACATTTCCTATGGTTTTTCAGAAGGTCATCGACGACAGCACCGATGCAGAACGGTGGACGATCAACGGCAGGTCCTTTCCGAACACCCCTTCCCTCGAAGTGAAGAGGCGAAATCGCTACCGCCTGGCATTCTACGATGCGAGCGGTGACAGCCATCCAGTCCATCTCCATAGGCATAGTTTTGAGCTTGTCAGCGTCAATGGCATAGCAACATCGGGCATCGTGAAGGATACGGTTCGGCTCGATCCCTATGGGAGTATCGAAGTTGATTTCATTGCGGACAATCCCGGTGCCACCCTCTTCCACTGTCACCAGCAATTACATATGGACGCGGGCTTTATGCAACTCATTCAGTATGTATAGTGCCTATCAAGAGATATCCGATCGCAACCAGGAGTGAACCGGCCAGGGCTTCGCCGGGAAATGTGTGACGTGACATCCAGCGCAGTTCCTGCAAGCCGAGCCTCGCTTGTGGCGCCACCAGGAACCAGCCGCCGACGAAAGCCAGGATGGTGCCGATCAGTCTTTTCATGCTCTAGCTCTCCGCATCTTGCAGCAATACTCTATCGTTAGCGATGTTGGCCGCCAGCCTGTCACGATGAAAGCGGTCCTCGAGAATCGCACCGATGACCCCGTCATTTGTGGTATTTCCGGCAGTGCTGAACATTGGGACCACCCCGCTGTAAAAGGCGATGAAGGTAGCCACCCACTGGACGGGATTGGGCACATGAAGCAGCGCGGCGATAATGGGCGACATGAAGTATCCAGCGCCACCGGGTATGCCAGGCGACTCCAGGCTGAGGATGACGACAGGAGGAATCAAGCAGGCGATCTCCAGCAAGGAGAGTGGAACATTGAGCAGCTTTGCGGTGATCACGGTGACGATCAAGGCAGACATCCCAGCGCAATTCTTGTTTAAGACGGTGCCGAAGACGATGGAGATCTCTGCAATTTCGGGACTTAGTCCAAGATCTCTTTCTGCGGAGATCAAGTTCACAGCAAGCGTGTCATAGGAACCACCGGTGCCGAAGCCGGCCGGCCAGACAGTCCCGTAATACGAGAGGATCTGTCTCCATGTGCGTTTCGTGACCGCTTTGCAGAAAACCACTATGCCCCCGCACCAGACAACAATAACCATCATGTCCCATAGTGCGCATTGACCATACAGCGCGAGCCCGCGATGACCGAACTTCGATGGAATTCCGATTGCCAGGCAGCCGATCATGATGGGGTAGTACCAAAGAAGTTTGCGAAACACCAAAAGGATGCGATCCCCGGCAATGATAAAGGCACAGGCGGCCGGTCGGAGTTGAACGAAGCTGGCCGTCAACCAGCCGGTTATGGCTCCCGCTGCAAGCACCTGAAGCAAGGGCTGCTGCGACAAAACATGGGAGAAGGTCCCGAGAAGCTGGTGCGCGCCTCCCGTGCCCGGTAGCGGGCTTGCACCCCGGGCGACCAACGGAAGATGCGAAAGATAAGCGAGCCACAGAAGTGCATAAATCAGGGACACGATGCCCATCACCACATAGAGAACTACGATCTGGGTGAGAAAAGTGCCGGCGCGTTCGCGATGCTGCAGAATCAGTTTTGCTGTGGCAGCAGCAAGCAGGTGAAATACAAGCAACGCTGCGACGGTGACAATGAAGCGTGGGAAATACGTGCCGCTCAGATAGAGCGCATTTACAAGAGGACTTTTCGGGAACATAGCGCCGAGTGAGAGCCCTATACCCAGCGATCCCAGGACGTACAAGGGCAGCGAAATCGCCCGCAGGAGCCGGAAGCGCTTGACCGCGCCGGCGCTGACAGTGTCTTGACTGGGAGTGCCGACGTTATCCATCATGCGGTGCCATCCATCGGTCAGGAGTGCTTTAGAACGAAACTCATTTGGTTTTTCCATCTGAATCATTGCCGCTGTTTCAGAAGCAGAAGTTGATTGCTCCTCGTCGCGGGGAGCAGCGTGCCATCGGGGGCAATTCCAAGTTCATGCGATCGGACCGGATATTTGCCAATGAGAGTTCCGGTTGAGAGGTCAATCTTCACCAGATACGACTCTTTCTCTGGGGCCACGCCCTTCGGGTGTAGCACCGCATAAAGATCTCCGCTCTTCGTGAACGCCAGGCTGTGCAATTGACCTCCGTACTTCCATTGCCCGAGGAATTTCCCTCGCTGGTCGAACCATTGAATTCTTCCGTTTTCTCTGTCCGCTACATAAATGTTTCCGTTCGGCCCGATTGCAATAGAGTGAACAAGCTGGAACTCGCCGGGACCCGATCCGTGCGAACCCCATTCCTTTAGCTTCTTTCCATTCGCGTCGTACTCGATAACTCGGGCATTGCAATAGCCGTCAGTAACGAATAAGTGCCCACTATTTGCAAACGCAATGTCGGTGGCGCCGCAGAATTCCTGAGCCGCATCGGGTACGCCTCCAACATTGATCTCAAGCAGTTTCTTGCCCTGCGGTGTGAACTTGTAAATCATGGAAGTGTTGGCGTCGATCGCCCAGATGGCGCCCGTCGCATCGATACGGATGCTGTGCGGGACATGAAACATGCCCCTACCCCAGGAGCGTACAAGATGGCCAGAGCGGTCCAACTCGACAATCGGGTCGCCCGCATCGGGTCTATGGATCACGTAGAGGTTTTCTTGCTGGTCCGCGGCCACGGAGGAAATGCCAACCAAAGTGATCGAGGGATCGACGGCCACTTCTGTGGATTCGAGCGCAAGATCCGGAGTGGCCTTCAGCAGGCTGCGAAGCCGTTCCGATCCCTCGTCCTGGCCGAGTGCAGAGGGAGTCACCAGTAGAACTGCGAATGAAATGGCACAACAGAATGCAAGAAACGGGCGCATGACGAGACTCCAACTAGAATTCGTGGAGAAGTGAAAGGTACTGATTGAAGTTCTGCTTGTGCTCTGGCGGTCCGATTTCCGCCAGTGAAACCGCGGACAATCCGTCACCAGATGCGCCTCGCCATAAGCTGGGCTCATGAAAAATCCATGCGGATCCCGCATGACACATCCGGAGAACCGGATCAGGAATGGCGCCGCGCGGCTGTTAGACAAACACCTCCGCAATATCAAATAGGGCGCTTGTCCGCAATGGCCGTCCGTAGTTACGCAGGTAGACGATGCCCAAGGAGGCTTTCTTGTTGTAGTATGCCCCGGCAGTATAGCCAGCGACGGAGCCGCTATGGCCAGCTAAAATCAGGTTATTCCTGCGGATCAACTGGAAACCGATTCCATAGCCGCCACCCAGGTTCTCATCGTCCGCAAAGATTCTCTTGTGAATGTCTTCATAAAACGCGACATCCAGCAATGTCTTTGGGCCATGGCCAAGTTCGAAAGAGACAAACTTACTAAGCTCTTCAACGGTCGTGAATAGCGCACCATTGGGGACTTTGTAACCTCGCCCGGCCTGCAACTCTCTGGCCGAATCGGCCCCGTCCGGCTTGCCGTTGTGATCCTCGTACCCATGGGTCAGCCTTGGCAGCAAAACTGAATCCAGCTCAAATTGGGTATTCTTCAGCCCCAGAGGGTCCAGAATGTTCTGCTTTGCATACGTTATGTATGGCAGACCGGCAGCTCGCCCCACAGCCACACCGAGAATCGCATATCCGAGATTGGAGTAGCTTTGTCGCGTGCCGGGTTCGTAAAGATATTTTGTATGCTTTAGAGCTGTAAACAGCGTCTGCTCCCAATTCTTTACGGGCCCGGCTGTATACACATTCGCGTCTGCCGGCTCCCGGTCAAGTCCCGACGTATGTGTCGCTAGTTGAACTAACGTGATCGGCGGACTGTAAGAGGGCCTGCCTGAAACAACGCTGATCTCCGGCACGTACTTCTCAACCGGATCGGTGAGATGCAGCGTCCCTTTCTGGACGAGCTGTAGAAACCCGATCGCTGTAAACTGCTTCGTAATAGAACCGATGCGGTAGATGTTGTCTACATTCGCCGCCTGCTGGTCTTCGATCCTTGCCAGTCCATAGCTCTTTGACCAGACCAGATCTGCTCCATCCACGAGGCCGACAGTAATGCTCGCCACCCCGTCTCTGGCATATTCGGCGCTGATAATCTCATCAACCTTCCTGAAACGATCTCCGCTCGGCTGTCTTGCATCCGCCGGCTTTGCCTGATCCTGACTGCTGAATGAGGCTGCTTTGGCAAGCTTCGCCCCGGCCAACGCACCCATCGTAGCAATAAATCCTCTTCTACCAAGTTGCATGGATTGATGTCCCCCTTTTGAATGTTGCGATGGCCGGCCGGCATGTGCGGCCAGCGATCGCCATGAAGGTGCCTTCCTCAGCGAATGTTTCAGCCGAGGCTAGAAAGTGAACTTTGCAGACAGTTGACCAATGCGCCCTGGATCCGACTTGGTGACATTTCCAATGGTTCCGGAGGTTGTGGTTATCGATGGGGTTACGAAGTTTGTATGGTTGAGGACGTTGTAGTAATCCCCACGCAATTGGATCTGGGTGTCTTCTCCCCACAGCTTTATCTTGAATGCCTTATATAGACCGGCATCGAGATTCGTATACCAAAGCCCATGCACGTTCTGCTCCGTAAAGTTCCCGAACTGACCGGGAGCTGGAGTGCTGAATGCCGCTCCGATCGCACTCGCCGTGGTGAAGGTTGCCGTCGACGTTGTCAGGTTCTTCGTTGCATGGCTTAGGTTATGAAAGGAATGGTCGAAGTTCGGCACGCTGGCAGCATTTTGATTCAGCAGTTGATAACCCGTTGTAATCGAGACCGGCCTGCCTGTTGTGAAGTCGAAAATGCCATTCAGGTGCCAGCCGCCAATAATGTTATCCACGATGTTGTTCGATTTTCCCAGGAACAGCTTGCCGCGACCGAAGGGAAGTTCATACAATCCGTTGGCAAGAATGACGTGAGTGGCATCAAGCGGGGACAACTGCCGGTCCAGTGCGTGGTTCAAGTTGTCGCGGAAAGCCGTCGTAAATTGCTGCTGGTTGTCCTGTGCCTCGGCCGCGGCATTGGTAAAGCCCTTGCTGAAGGTGTAATTGGCCTGCAGGTAGAGCCCGTGGCGCTCACGATGCACAGCTTCCAGCTTCAGACCGTTCCACGTGGTTTGTCCGTAGTTGCCCACCACATACACGTCTTTGAACTGCGGGTTATATCGGAAAAACGTCTGCGGCAACCCGGCATTCGTCAGATAGCCGCCGACGACACCACTTACCGCGGTTATATCCAGATAGTTGGCTACGCTGGCCGCTTGCCCTTGAGTGATCGCCGTATATTCTGTCGACGGAAGTTCCGCAAATAAACTCTGCAGGCTTCCCAGACTTGCCCCCGTAGTTGGCTTTCCATTGGTCGCAAGATTCTGCTGCGCAATAAGAAATGCGGACAAGAACCCGTTGGCTCTTATCTCCACCTGGTTCAGATCCTTGCCGTCCCACAGGCCAACCGAATGATTCCCAACGTAGGTGGCCGAGACCTTCCAATCATGGAATACCTCCCGGTCGAGGCCGAACGTCCACTCCTGAACATAGGGCGTCGATAAACTTGGAATCGACACATAGGCCGATCCCTGCCGAATATTTCCCTGCGTCACCAAAGCAGTCGGCACCGTGATAGGAAGCACCTGATTGAGCTGGGACAAACGAACGCCGGGCGCCGCTGGTTGCAGCGTCACTGAATTGCTCAGTCCCTGATTTGCATAGGAGAAGTCGCCAGTCACAATCGCCGAACGGACATTGGAAAGGTGGTACGAGGCGCGAACAGCGGACTTTCCATCGCCAAATGGGTCCCAGATGACGCCGACCGACGGAGCGAATGCGTGCCACTCTGTTGGGTAGATACCAGCACCGTTGTTTGCGGCCAGACTCCAACTGGTTGGCGCGCCCGTCGGGCCTTGAACTCCCTTCGCTCCATTCAGTCCACCGGAGGGATAGACGACTGGGTCCCTGTTGGTCACGATCGGCAGAATGTCCCAGCGCAGCCCCAGGTTGACGGTCAGATTGCGCCTCAATCTCCACGAGTCGCTCGCAGACAATCCCCATTCGTTTTTCCGCAGCTCCTCATTCAAAACACCATACTGAGTGTCTTGACCGTTCGGCTGCAGGTAGAAGTTTTGGGCGATTGACCCTACATACCCAGTCACATCCTTCAGCGCTGATTTCGCGTCAGTTTGATCTGTTGAATTGAGTCCCGTGGTAGCTGGGACGTTCGCAGGATTGTAAGTATTCGAAGTATTGATAGCCGGGTACTTCAATCCAGTCTGACGGTTGAGCGTTTCGTGCCAGTATTCAAGGCCAGCTTCGATGGTGTGCTTTCCATAGACCTTGGTCGCTGTGTCCTGCCCACCTTCGGTAACTGCCGGATTGTTTTGGGCGTCGCGCGAATCGCAAAGTGTGCCTACATTCAGA
Source organism: Occallatibacter sp. (assembly GCA_049520075.1). Classification (GTDB taxonomy): domain Bacteria; phylum Acidobacteriota; class Terriglobia; order Terriglobales; family Acidobacteriaceae; genus Telmatobacter. The sequence continues at coordinate 54,778 of JBEKQD010000005.1, forward strand.
GTGATGTTCCCAGTAGGGTTCTCGCAGTAGGTGGTTGTGTTGGCGCGGAAAGCATGACGCAGCGATCCGCCGAGACTCAACTCATTGGTCAACGAGGGCGAAAATGTTGTAACCAAACGGAGCGACAAACCGCGCCGGAACTCCGTGTAACCCTCGGAAATAGTGCCCGTGTAGTACTTATATGCCGGCGCGTTCTCGTTGGCTTGGGAGAGGGAGAGGGAAACATTGTTCTTCGGGGTCAGCACATGGTCGACCTTGATTACGCCCACATAGTAGTTATCTGGATCGGGCGACAAATATCGATAGCCAGCAGTGTTGAAGCCATCCCCCACGTCCCAGGCATTGGGCAGCGGCGTCTCGGCGAGGTATCCGGGCCAATACGCCGTGTCGAAGCCCTGTTTAGTTGCGTCCACTGTGGTTAGATTGATCGAGCCGATCTGAGAAGCCGGAATCAGCGGAGCACCGGTTGTTGGACTGACCAGCGATGTCGAATTCTTGCCTGCGTTGTTATAGAGAAATAGGCCCTGTCGGACGTTAGACGTATAGACAGTTGCCTCTTCGCTGTCGTTCTGTGTCTGCTTCTGCCATTCCGTGGTGGAAAAGAAAAAGGTCCTGTTCTTGAAGATGGGCCCACCGATCGCGTATCCGTACTGGTTCTTGTGATACGGCGGATTGACCGTAGTGAAATACGACTTGCCATTCAGTATGGTGTTGCGTAGAAAATCGTACGCTGAGCCATGGAACGAATTTGTACCGGACTTGATTAGCACCTTCACCTGGGCACCGGATGATGCACCGTCACTTGCCCCATTCCCTGCCGCACTGACCCGGTATTCTCCAACTGCCTCTGACGGGACGGCGAAGGACGGATGAGACGGTGCATAGTCAAACGAGCTGTTCTGCGCAAAAATGCCTTCAACCTGAATTCCGCTTGTACCTGGAGGCAAGCCGTCTACACCGCCGGTCTGCTGCTGGCTTCCCGAGGGAACCAGATCGTCTAGGGGGTTTGTGCCCGCCTGCAGGAAGATCAACTTCATGGCATCTCGATCAGCGAGAGGCAGGTCCTGCGCTTGCTGACTGTCTACTACGGCACCGACCTTCGTCGACTCTGTGTCGATAGTTGGAGTGCTTTCGATGACTTCCACAGTTTGCGTCACAGACTGTGGCGAAAGCGTGATGTTCAATTTCTTGGCATCGCCAATTTCAAGAGACAAATCTTTCACCTCGACGGTCTGAAAGCCTTCCGCCGAAGCAGTCAAGGAATAATGGCCCGGCAGGATATTGGCAAAGTTGTATTCTCCGGATGCATCCGTCACTGCCTTGGTATCAATGCCGGTAGCTACGTTATGTGCAACGACCGTTGCGGCAACGACTCTGGATTTTCCAGAGTCCTCCACGGAACCCACCAGGCGCGCTGAAACCGCTTGCCCGAAGGACATCGATGGCGCAAGCAAGGTCAGCAGAAAAGCAAATATCCCAAGCTTCACTGCTTTGCTTATGTTTGCACGAACATCTTGTTTCATCTGGTGGCCTCCCTCGGTCCGTTCTTCAAATTGGTTCAGCATTGATGTGTTTGTTCGGCTCTTCGCAATCATTTCTGTCTCGTCTCTCCCAGGACAATGCCGCGTCCTGCGTTGAAGACAACCTTCGTCCCATAGGGCTCGGAGAGTTTGGTCAGATTGTCGATGGTGAGTTTGGCCTGTTCAGGTGAAGCCAATCGTGGTCGACCGCGTTCACTTCGCGGCTCCAAGTAGCCAAGGCTGATAGGAGTTAGTGTGATTTTGTCGAGCGTATGGTCTTTGTTGAACGAGACCTCCGCGACAGCACTCTCCCAGACGCCCCTCTGGACCGGGAAGCCTTTCGTGTCGTTTCCCGATCGAGTGTCATAGAAGTCGGCCACTGTTGCACTGGACGGCAACCCGAGTGAGTCGAAGCTCTCGGCAGGCTGGAAGAGCATCGTCTCATTTTCAAAAATGAAATTGCCGAGGCTGTAGAAGATTGGCTTTCCCTTGTAGATCTCTATGCCCTTTAATGTGTGTGGCCCGTGAGAAACAAAAACGTCCGCGCCAGCGTCAATGGCCGCATGGGCTGCGGTCACCAGAAACTCCGGGGGCGTTCCCTGTCCCTGCCCGCCTTCGTGGGTGTGGCTGGATACGATCACCCACTCGGCCTGGCTGTGCGCGTTCTTGACCGACGCACTCAGCCCAGCCAGGTCGCTTGGATTGAGTCGCGTATGAACGCCGGGCGTGTCTCCCACCTGAAACTGCAGCTCTCCGATGCGAACGCCGCGCCCCCCTGCTGCCTGCCCGCGCTCCGCACCTTGAGCTTGCCCGCCGGGCGCTTGTCCGGCGGCATCGCTCGGTCCGTTAGCCTGTCCTTGACCTTGTCCTTGTCCCGGAGTGCGCCCGCGTCCTTGTGCCGGACCGCCGGCCTCCTCCTGCCCCTCGCCTCCTCCGCCAGCGCGCGCCAGTCTGGCTACTTTTTGCAGCTCCTGAAACTCTTCCTGGTCGACCGTGTACGTGGTGGTGAAGCGTAACGGATTGACTCCCGGGCGTCCGGGAAGGTCCGGCCGCTGCTCTCCCGCCAGGCTGCCCTCCGTGAACGTGGAGGCAACCGCAACCAGCGCAACTCGACCCCTTTTCGTGTCCAGATACGCAGGCGCTCTGGCAAATGCGAGATTCGCACCGGTGCCGGCATGAGCCAAGCCTGCCTCATCCAGCGCACGCAATGTGCTGAGCAGCCCATCCTGACCGAAATCGTACGCATGGTTGTTCGCCGTCGAGAGCAGATTGAAGCCAGCCCATTTCAGTTCACCCGGTATCCATTCCGGGGACGACATGTAAGCGCCGCCGCTCTGCGAAGCGCCTGGATAGGCATAGTTATGCACCAGAGTTTCAAAGTTGGTGAAGGCTGCATCCGACTGCCGGATAACCTGGAACAGTCCGGTGCTCGCAGGGTCGTCGTAAACCGACAACTTCCGGTTTACAATCGAATCCCCGGTCAGCACAATGCGGATGGTCCCGTTGTCTTTTGCGGCCTGACTTTCTTTCGCAGTGAGGGTTTCTTTGGCCCCCTGACCGTGGGCCGTAAGAGGCGCCAGCACGATCGCGAGAGCCAGCATTGCCAGTCTCAATGAGACCGCTTTGTGTCTGCCGACCTGCTTCACTGCCCACCTCCAACCGTGCTGACAGTTGAGCTCGAATACAGCAGCGCATTGAAGAGGAACTTATAGGTGACCTCGGAGATCGCACGATATTGCGGGCGGAATCCGAAGAGGATCAGATGGCCTTTACCCACGTTCTGCTGCGCGATAACCGAGGTTCCTTTGAGAAAATGGCCGCCTTGAATCCAGCCGCTGAGCAGCGGCGCGTCGGTGTCGAACGAAGCAATGGACGTTCCGTCGGCACTTACGCTGAAGAGGGGGCCATTCTCGTAGAAGATGGGCACCGTCGGCGTAAAGCCAAAGGCGATTGGGTTGCTCGGGTCAACTGCGACTTGAAGGATGGAGCCCGGGATAAAAAACTTACTGCGATCTATGGTGTCGAGTGCATTTTCGATTGCACCGCCCTTCTTGGTGTAGACCTCGGAGGCATGGTTGAACGTGATGATGGTGCCACCGTCGTTGGTGAACGCTGTAAGAGCGGAGACGCCGTCAGGGCCAAGACCGCCGGCAAACTCAGGCAGCGGCTGCGGTGGCGGAGTGCCTTCATCACCGCCAGCTGCGGCGCGACGGCCTCGACCTGCAGCCTGCGCACCACCTCCGGGAGCAGCCGGCGCCTCGCCTTCGGCTCCACCGCGACGGCCTCGACCTCCCGCATTCGCCTGCGCATTGTTACCACCTGTCGCAGCCGGAGCCTCGCCCTCGCCAAAGCCGCGACTGCCGGATGTGATGGCGCGTGCGGAGTTGTCGGGGAGGATGATTGCATCAAATTGCTGCTGTAGGTTCCCCTTGCGAATGTCGGCATCTACCAGGCGCGTGTAAGGGATATGGTTTTGATCCAAGATGAAGCGAGTCCAGCCCTCATCCATGGAGGCCACCCAGCTTTGATAAAGCCCGATGCGTGGCAAATGCAGCAAGAGTGCACCTCCGCCAGGGGCCGAGGCGGCAGGCTTGATATCGAGCGAGAAATCAGCAGCCAGTTTGCTGAGCTTCTCATCAACGCCTGGCTGTGTGGGAACATAGATCGTGCCCGGAGTGGGTGCTGACGTCAGGCGGTAGACCTGCACATTCTGCGCCAGCAATGAAAAGACCGCATAAAGGCTGGCGTTGGTGGTATCGGCAATCAGATACCCGTTGGAAGAGTGGCCTTCAAATTGTCCCGGCGTAGGTTTCGCCTTGGTGACCGGCTCTGTGGTGGCATCAAACTTGTCTTTGACCTCGACGGCATTCACGCCAAACAGCAGAGGCAGCGTCTGCGCGGTTACATCGTAGGGGCGCTGTAGCGGCCCTCCGGGATACTCGGCGATGTTGGGATAGTGCTGGATTTCGAGCACGCTCTTGGCGAATGCAGCAAAGGGCTGCCCCAGCGGAACGATGTAGCTGCCAGTGGCGAATTGTTGTCCGTTCGCGGTGAACGGAGCGGTAGCGCGCTGCACTTCGACATCGGCTGTGCGCAGCGTGTTCACGAGGCGCGCGGTCACGACAGGATCGGCCTGATCGGAAGGAATCACCCACGCGTACGGCTGACCGCGGGAACGGGTCACTGCATTCACGCCGATCGTATAAAAGTTGTTCAGGTAACGCTCGCGGAAGGTGGCCGCATTATTCGTGATGGAGTAAAGCGCATCCTCCTGATAGTTGACGATGTCGCCGAGACGCCACACGCCGCCCTTCCACGGATTGGGAAAGTTCCAGGTGGCGACCTTCGAGTCGTAACCAATGCCACGGCCCAACCTGTCGAACGGAACATTGATGGGAGAAGCGATATTCGCACTCGCCGATTCAGTCAAGATGCGAAGGCCATTGTGCAGCGAGATGTAATCGCGAAGCGGCGACCAGAAGTCGTAAACGCCGTACGACAGCACACCCGTCTTGCCGGTCTGCGAAATCTCGAGCGCCGTATTCGCTCCCAGCGCGTTGATCGACGAGATGAGCAGTGGATCGAGATTGGGATCGAACGGGTCCACAAATGGCGGCACATAAATACGCGCCGCATCCGCGCCCTGCTGGTGCATGTCATAGAGAATCTCAGGATGCCAGCGGTTCAATACCTTTTCGACGGTCAGCTGCGTTTCAACCTGAGTGAAGGTAGCCCAGTCGCGGTTATCGTCGTGGCCGGTGTAGTGATGCCAGATGACCACCGGCTGCGTGCCCTCGTACGGAGTGCCGAGGTATTTCTTATACCAATCGACAACCAACTGCTCTCCGTCGGGGTTCTGCGACGGCACCAGCACAATGATGACGTTATGCAGGATGGACTGCGTCCGTGGGTCGTTGTCCGTCGCGAGCTTGTAAGCGAACAGTGCGACGCTCTGCGAACTGGCAATCTCCGTCGAGTGAATATTTGCTGTGATCGCGACGATTGCCTTGCCCTCTGCGACCAATTTCTTGGCCTCTTCCGGTGAGGTAATTCGGGGATCGGCCAGCCTCCGCTGAATGTCCAGATAGTGGTCCAGATGGGCCAGGTTTTCCGGCGCCGAGATAGTGACGGCGACGAACGGACGGCCTTCCGTGGTCTTTCCCAGTTCCTCATAACGAATGCGGTCGCTCTCGGTGGAAAGCTTCTTGTAGTACGCAGTCAGCTCTTTCCAGTCCGCCAGCTTGCGGTCGGTTCCCAACTCGAACCCGAATGCTTCCGTCGGGGACGTAACGTGCTTGGCAGTTTGGGCAAATGCGGCACCGGATAATAGAACGAGAACTGCAAGTAGCTTTTTCATAACCATCCTTCGCTGGGGTTGGGCGGAGCGAACTAAGGACACGCCGCGTCTTATAGGAAGAACGGATTTGAGCCGCAGTTCACCGCGGGGCAAAAACGCGACATTGCCTGCGACAATGTTGCCGTAACTGCCCGGACCACACCTTTTTGCCTCATAACATTGGCAAACTGGATGGCTCGGATCCGTTCAGATGTAGTTTGCGATGGAGGTTTGCGATGGTTAGAAAAGTTGCCGTCCTACCCGGAGATACATCTATCCGACAATCGATACAGCTCAGGCATACAGCTCAACTTCAGGCTGAATACCGGATACAGGATCTCCCGTCATCGGGACATATCGAATCAATTGGACCGGAATAAACAGGCTGTTCCACTTACGCAAACTTCGCGGGAACGCGTGTCAGGATCGACAGCGACAACAAGCACACAGCAGGCGGGGAGCCTGCATCGGGATAGTAAGAGTGTGCTCCATGTAAGGAAGATACCAGATATCACGGTTGTGTCAAGCAGTGTTCGCCCAGTTTTTTCGATTTTCCGCGAACGTGTGTGTTGGGGAAACCCTCTCAGCCCTAAGTCCGCTAGGTGGCGCGAGCGGACTCTTCGACAGATGTTCTTAGGAAATCCAGCAGTCTTACTCGGACAAATTCGATATGCTTTCGCATCACGATCTGCGCCTTTTCGCGATCACCCTGCTCAAACGCGTGCAGGATCGCCGCATGGGTCCCTGGTGCCGTGCTCGAAGAAAGATCGTACGTCTGACACCGAAGAAGCCACAGCTGGTTCTGGATGTTCTCCAGAACCCGGCAGAGTTCCCGATTTCCCGTCGCCCTTGCGATGGCAGTGTGAAATCGCGTGTCTTCTTCAATATGGTGGATCTTGTCGTGCAATTTGAGATACCTTTTCGTGTGCTCTACGCTGGCTTTCAGCTCTAGGATGAGCTGCGGGGTTATCTTCGCGACTGACACAGCATAAGCTTCGAGCGCCTCGCGCAGATTGTAGAGATCTTCCACTTCCTTGATCGAGAACCGGCGGAGATAGGCGCCGCGCCGCGGCTCAATGCGAATCAGACCTTCATTCTGCAGGCCATTGAGTGCCTCGCGAATAGGCGACTTGCTGATGCCTAATTGCTGCGACAGAGACTCCTCCGTCAACCGGACGTCGGGACCAAGAGTGCCATCCAAAATGTTCTTCTTGATGCTCTCGTAAGCAAGCGCGGTTAGATTCTGTGGAGCGGATAGTTTCTGCATCGCCTCTGTCGTGGTAATTCGCCCTAAGGTTCACACCGACAGAAACCCCTGCGGCGCGTAACGCAGATTCTACTACGGCATATCTCGATGACGAACTATATCCGCTAAATTCCCAGCGCCTGCGCGAGAACATCGGTGTACTTATTGCCAGTTCCCGTGTTGAAGAGTACGACGCGATCGGACCGGGTGAGAAACCCGGTGCCGATCAGATGATCGTAAGCCGCGGTCGCCGCCGCGCCCTCGGGCGACATCAGAATACCTTCCTGCGATGCCCAGTCCTTGAGCGAAGCAAAGATCTGCTCATCGGTCAGCGCGACAACGGTGCCCTCTGATTCGCGCACCGCATCCAGGATGATGTAGTCGCCATAGGGCTTCGGTACGCGCAGACCGGACGCGAACGTAGCAGCGTTCTGCCACATCTGGCTTACCGCTTCGCCCTTGTCGTAAGCCCGCGCAACCGGGGCGCATCCGGCCGCCTGCACGGCGATCATCTTGGGTCGCTTCCCCGTAACCCAGCCGAGGTCCTCAAGTTCCTGAAACGCCTTCCACATGCCGATCAATCCAACACCACCGCCCGTGGGATAAAACACGGCGTCGGGATACTCCCATCCCAGTTGCTCGACAAGTTCGTACCCCATGGTCTTCTTGCCTTCTACTCGGAACGGCTCCTTGAGGGTCGAAAGATCAAACCAGCCCTCTTTTTCCTTCCGCTCTCCAACGATGCGAGCGCAATCGGAGATCAAACCATCCACCAGAGTCATATGGGCGCCGTAAGCGATGCACTCCACCTGGTTCGCAAGCGGCACATCCTTCGGCATGAAGATGTGCGCCTCTATTCCAGCTGCGGCGGCATAGGCAGCGACCGCTCCTCCCGCATTGCCCGCGGACGGGACCGCAACCCTCTTGATCCCGTAGTGGCGCGCCATCGTGATCGCCATTGCCAGGCCGCGCGCCTTGAAGGTGCCAGTCGGATTGGCACCCTCTTCCTTCAGAAAGACATTCTTGTAGCGGCGGCTTGGCAGAATTGGCGTCCAGCCTTCTCCAAGCGTGACGGGTTCAATCGACGGTAGCACGGAGCGGTAGCGCCACATGCCCGACCATGAGCGGTCCTCCTTTGCTGTCCCGATCGCATCGCGTTGGGTAACGCCCTTCGCTGGCGTCAAATCGTACCGGACGTAAAGTGTTCCAGCGCATTTGGTGCAAACTGTTTGGGGAGTGGAAGGATCGTGATGAGTGTTGCAACGGGAGCATTCAAGAAAAGTAATATGTGGCATCGAGTAATATCTTATATACCATCGCTTCGGTTTGCACGTTTCTCAGTATTGCGCCCACCCTCGAGTGATAAGACGACTGCTTTCATTCCGAGATATTTGATGGCAGAACTACTCTTTCAAAAACAACCATCATGCTCGACTATCTTGCCTAGAAAGTAACTATGTCTCCTGATCCTCCGGCTCCGGCCCGCTCGCATGCTCTTAGAATCTGTGCTCTCGCTGGTCTGGCGGTTTACGCGACTGGGATGTTCGCCACCGCACACGATCCGCTAGGCCCCAGCCTGCGGCTAGCGGGACTCGGACTGCTGGCCTTCGTGGCATTCAAGCGGAGTACGATCACGACCTGGACCTTCTTCGCGATAATCGCCGGTACGGAGCTTGGCGTGGATGCTCCAGGTGCCGCGGTCCATCTCCATGTTCTGGCTGAGATATTCCTGCGTCTGGTCCGGGTGATTGTCGCCCCGCTGATCCTCGGCACGCTCGCGACCGGGATTGCCGGCCATGGACGACTGCGCAGCCTCGGCCGCATCGCATGGAAGACGTTCCTGTATTTTGAAATCGTCACTACGCTCGCCCTCGCGATTGGTGCTGTAGCGATTCACATCTCGCGCGCAGGCGAAGGTATCGCCTTGCCGGCAACTAATTCCGCGAACGACAGCATAGCGACCGTCGTCACGCACCCAGGCGTCGAAAGTTTCCTTCTCAACATTTTCCCCGAGAATATCGCTTTGGCCGTCTCGCAGAACCAGATCCTACAGGTTGCGGTCTTCGCAATTCTCTTCGGCATTTCGCTGGCGCTGCTCCGCGACGAGAAAAGGGCTCCAATGCTGGCGCTGCTCACCTCCTTGACAGACGTTATGTTTCAGTTCACCAAACTGATCATGTACTTCGCCCCAATTGCGGCCGGCGCGGCAATGAGCTATACCGTCGGCAGCATGGGCCTGAGCACCCTGCTGCCATTGGGCAAATTGGTGGCCACGTTTTACGGGGCTGCGGTTGCGTTCGTTCTACTCGTGCTGCTTCCTGTCGTCTTGCTCGCCGGTATCCCACTCTCTGCCTTTCTAAAGGCGATCAGCGAACCAGCCGCGATCGCCTTCGCAACTAGCACCTCTGAAGCTGCGCTGCCGCTTGCGATGGAGCGAATGGAAAAATTCGGAGTCCCCCGATGGATCGTCTCCTTCGTGATCCCTTCCGGCTACAGCTTCAATATGGATGGGGCGAGCCTCTACCTGTCCATCGCGGCAATCTTCGCGGCGCAAGCATCTGGCATTCATCTGACTCTGGGTGAAGAAGTAGCGATGCTCTTGACCCTCATGGTGACCAGCAAAGGTATCGCCGGCGTACCCAGGGCCGTACTCGCAATTCTCTTGGCCACCGCCGCTTCGTTCCACCTGTCAACGGCTGCTGTGATGATGATTCTCGGAGTTGATGCGTTGATCGATATGGGGCGAACCGGCCTGAATGTTGCTGGGAACTGCCTGGCATCTGCGGTCGTTGGCCAGTGGGAGAACCGCAGGCCAACAGTCTAGGGACGCCCGCCAATACCCAATCCGAAGGGTAGGGACGACTAGTTCTTCATGTGCTCCTCGGTGCACAAACAAGGCGGATTGCGATCGGGAAAACTATCGAGGCCGAGTGACAAGAAGCGTTAAGGAACTCCGATCTCCGGCATAGTGCGGCAAGCGCAGAAGTTGACACTGAAAGGCGCCAGTAATTGTTCGAGTGGGGCTACTCAATTTCCTGAGAAGTATCTGGCGAATAAATCCTCCCGAACGTGCAACACGGAGAATTGGAGGGGTAAGAAGACGGAAAGTTTTGCCATACGCATAACTCGCGGACACATCCGCGGGAGAAAAGTGCTTGACCCGGCTGTAATATCTGGTATCTTTATTTCCATGAGGCACACTTCCGTCATTCCGATGCAGGTTCCTGACCTGTTGTGTGCTGCGAAGGTTCTAGTCTGCCTTCATCCGGATGCTCCCTGCTCCGGTTGTTGTTGTTACCTGTAACAACCTAACTCCACCTCTATCGAATTAGTGCCGACGAATGCTTTTTTTGCGGGCGTTTTTCACGCCTCTGGATAAGTGCATCGTTGCCGCACCTTCTACCACAAACAGCTCAGCTTCCCGGGCCCAGCAGTACATTAAAAAGGTGATGCGATGAAACGAATTCATCCGCGGCGGCTGGCTTTCACTATTTCCATAGCTCTCCTGTTGCAACTCATACCCGGCAATGCGTCGCCGGCCTTTGGCCAGGCTACCAGCAGCGGTACTGTCGTCGGCACGGTAACCGACCACACGGGTGCCGTCATTGCGAATGCGGCCGTTGTTGCGACCGACACCACCACAAAGCAGAAGCGGTCAACCGTTACCAACAAGACCGGCCAGTACGTTCTCGTCGACATTCCACCGGGCACCTACGATGTAACCGCATCCTTCGCAGGTTTTTCGACCGACGAGATCTCCGCGCTCACAGTGAGCGTAGGGACGCAGACGACGGCAAGCTTCAAGCTGGTCGTGGGCGCACAAACCACCACCGTCCAGGTCACAGCTTCTAACGCCGATCTCCAGACCTTGAACGCCAGCACCGGCACCACGGTCGACCCCGCGCTCACCGAGTCGATGCCAAACGTCAATCGCGAGGTCGCCTCCTTTGTTACGCTGCAGGCCGGTGTAAGCCCTGGTGGCAACGTCGCTGGCACCACCACCGACCAGGCCAGCTTCTCGCTCGACGGCGGCAACAACACCTTCGATATGGATGGCACTTCGAGCACTTACACTACGGCATTCGCCCCAGTGCAAGGTGCAATGCCCATGCCGCAGGACAGCATGGAGGAGTTCAAGGTCTCCACCACGGGCCAGACCGCCGACTTCAACAACTCTTCCGGTTTTCAGGTGCAGGCCATCACACGCCGCGGCCACGACAAGTGGACCGGAACCGCCTACGACTACTACCTCGACAGCACCATCAACGCCAATAGCTGGCAGAACAATTTCCCCAACGAAACTTTCACCACTTCCACCCCAGGAGTGGGCGCGATCGGAACAACCACCTACACCGCCAAGCCCAGCTACCATTACAGCCGCTTTGGCGTAGCGGCCGGTGGACCAATCCTGCCCAAATTGGCTGGGGGCAAAACCTACCTCTTCGCCATGTACGAGGGCTTCCGCTACCCTCAGGCCGCCACCTACGAGCGCACCATCCCCTCCTACGCTTACCTGAATCAGGGGCTTACCTTTGCCGGGAATCTTACTGATAAGAGCAATCCCGCTTTGGGCTGCACCTATAACGGCGCCACAGCAAATACCTCCACCTGCTCCAGCTCGCAGCTGCAGGCTGCCGATCCGCGCCACATCGGCCTCGATCCAACCCTCGCCAACTACTACAGCACCGAGCTGCCCTTGGCCCCGGCCAGCGGCACTGGTTCGGTCGGAGCCAACGGCACGCAATACGCCGGCACCTTCGACAGCAACTGCGTCGGGCTTTCGGCTTCCTACTGCGACGGCACCAACATCATTGGCTACAGAAGCACCGTCCACACTCCGGAGAATACCGACTTCTTCGTCGCGCGTGCCGACCACGACTTCAGCGCCAAGTGGCACGTCATGGCCAGCTATCGCTATTTCAACTTCAGGAGCATCACCAACAATCAGGTGGACATCGGCGGCGTGCTGTCCGGCGACAAAATCGGCGTTGCAACTGCCGTCGCGCCCCGCCCGCAGGAGCCTTGGTACCTGGTCACTGGTGTCACCACCAATATCAGCCCAACCCTCACCAACGAATTCCACTACAGCTTCCTGCGCAACTACTGGAACTGGAAGGACGCCAATGCGCCCGCCCAGGTCGCAGGCGCCGGCGGCGCCATCGAGCCCATGGGCGAGAACACCACCACCGTTCTCTCCCCTTACAACGTCAACTCGCAGAGCATCCGTACTCGCAATTGGGACAGTAAGGACAACTTCTTCAGCGACAATGTGACGAAGCTCAAGGGAAATCACCTCATCCAGATCGGCGGCCAGTTCCAGCACAACTTTTATTTCTTCTCGCGTACCGACAACGGCTCCGCAGTCAACTTCACCCCTACCTACCAGATTGGCGATACCAGCGGCGGCGGCAATATCGCCTATACCGGCCTGCTCGCAAACGGCATCAGTGCAGCCGGCGTCTCCGCCTCCGCTCGCGTTCTGGACACCTACTACGGCATGGTCACCGACACCCAGGTGGCCAATACCTATAGCAATACCGCAAGCGGCCTCACACTAAACCCGCCACTGACCCCCGTCACCGGTCATGCAAGCAATCCCTTCTACAACATCTACGTCACCGATACATGGCACGCCAGGCCGACATTGAGCTTCAATCTCGGCCTCAGCTACGCCGTCGAGATGCCCCCGCAAGACCGCAACGGCAACGAGTCTATGCTCGTCGACGCCTCCGGGAACCCCCTCAGCACCACCGACTTTCTCGCGCAACGCAAAGCCGCCGCCCTCCAGGGCCAGATCTACAATCCCGAGATCGGCTGGGCCGAGATCCACAACGTAAATGGCAATCGTAAGTATCCCTACAACCCCTACTACGGCGGAGTCAGCCCGCGCGTTTCAGCCGTGTGGGCTCCTAAGTTCGATAACGAAAACCTCGACAGGCTCTTCGGCCATGGCGGCACCGCAATCCGCATCGGCTACAGTCGCATCTATGGCCGTGTCAACGGCGACGCAGAAATCCTTCCTCTGCTGGCTGCTCCCGGCCTCATCGTCGGAACCCAGTGCAAATATGCGCAGACAACCGGAGGAGGCGGCAGCGCCTGCAACCAGTCCAACTTTACGGACAGCACAGCGTTTCGCTTCGGCAACACCAGCCAGGGCGAAGACGGTCTCTCCCCCGTTCTGGCCAGCGCGGCTGTAACCAACACCCTCCCGCAGCCCTATCACCCAGGCTTCGATGGCCCCGGCATTGCGAGTTCGTCAGGGGTCGACGTGTCCTTGCGCCCCAACGACGTGGATACCTTCAACTTCTCCATCCAGCGCCAGATCAATCGCAGAATGCTGGTGGAAGTCGGCTACATCGGCCGCCTCGTCCACCACGAGTTCAACCAGGTCAACCCCAACTCCGTCCCCTACATGCTCAGCCTCAACGGCCAGTCGTTCGAAGCCGCCTACGTCGCAATCGAAACTGCCTTCGGTTGCACCACCTCGGCCAGCCTCTGCTCCACGAGCACTACTCCCACTAACATTGCCGCGCAGCCGTTCTTTGAGAGCGCACTGGGTGGTCCTAACTCGCCCTTCTGCTCCAAGTATGCAAGCTGCACGGCTGCGCTGCTGGCCAATGCAACGTATGTTTCCGACTTCCGCCAGCAGAAGGTTTTCAGCCTGTGGCAGGGTCTGGACAACAATACGAATGGCGCCGCGGCGTCGGCGAAGACTCCGCAATTCAACTTCGCCCGCAGCATGATGGGAACTCCTACCTCCAACGCCACCTTCGGCTCCGCCGGCCAGGTGGTAAGCGGCATGAACCAGGACGTGCCCAACGGCTACAGCAATTACAACGGCGGCTACGTCTCCTTCAAGGCCAGCGGCTGGCGCGGCCTCACCTTGCAGGAGAACTTCACCTACAGCAAAGCCCTGGGCCTGCAGCCGAACCAACAGTCCGGCAGTGGCGTAATCGACGTCGACAATTACAATCCCGGCGAGCAATATGGCCGGCAGGGATTCGACCAGAGAATCGTCTTCAATACCATCATCGTCTATCAGACTCCCTGGTATAGCGGGCAGCACGGCATCATCGGTCGTCTCGCGGGTGGTTGGACTTTCTCTCCAGTCGTCACCGCTGCTACCGGCGCACCCCTGGGCTGCACCACCAACAACAGCGGCCAGAGCTTCGGCGGTGGCGACGGATCCAACGAGTCCGACCCTGAGAGTTGCATCTTCACCAGCGGCTACAACCAGGGCCAGCAGACCCATCGCGGTATCCTCGGCGGCATCGATACGAGCACCGGCACCAGCATCAGCGTCGGCACAGCTCCTCACGCCGGCGGCACCTCAGCCGCGGTCAACATGTTCACCAACCCGGTGGCCGTCTGGCAAAGCGTCCGTCCACTCATCCTCGGCCTCGATAACCGCTCCGGCGGCGCCGGAGTCATCAGCGGCCTTCCCAATCTCAATCTGGATCTCAGTGTCAAGAAGAAGCTCGTGGCCTACGAGAAATACAGCCTCGAGTTCAGCGGCGTGCTCACAAACGTCTTGAATCACCTCGACTTCGCCAACCCCAGCCTCAGCCTGCAGTCCTCTACCTCCTGGGGTGTCATCAAGACTCAGGGCAATACTCCACGTCAGATCCAGATGGGCGTTCGTGCCTATTTCTAACCTGACGCTGCCTCAACATATCTTGGAATGACTGGCGATCCGACGATCCTTTGAATGGCATCTATTTTGAACGCCCCGAAGGCCTGCATTGTGGAACTCTTGAAAGCATTAACGGCTGTGCACAGGAGTAGTTTTGTGAAGAAGTTTAGCGTTCTCGTACGCCTCGGCTTCGTCCTATCAACACAGCTCTGCATACAGACGAAGCACATCACTACACCGGCAGAGCAAGTTTGGATTTGAACCGGGCACAGACCGCAAGCTAACGGACTGGAAGGAACTGACAGCGTACTACCAGAAGGTTGCCTCGCAGTCGGACCGGATGCGCTACGAGGAGTTGGGCAAGACGATGGGCGTCCCTTCGTCTTGCTCACCGTCTAGTCGTCGGAGAACCTCGCCCATCTTGCCGAATACAAGCAGATCGTCACCAAGCTGTCGGACCCGCGGACGATCTCTCCGGAAGAAGCAAAAGCCCTGATTTCCAAGGGCAAGGCGGTCATGATCATCACCTTCAACATCCAGTCTGAACGTACTGAAGAACATCAGTCCGCTGTTGATCCCTTCGCAGAACCCCGGACGGCGAGCAACTGATTGTGGACTGGTACAAGAAGACGCTGGGCACATCTGCCGAAGGCTCGAATCCACCGGTGCTGTGTGCAGAATATGTCGGACATGACGAGAACCGCGACTGGGTGGGCCTGACCTAACTCGAAACCTTCCATGCTGCGCATGGTGATCAACGAGTGGTATCCGCAGATGCTGTATGACCTTCACAAGTTTTGAGACTCTTAGTTCACCTCACGGGCCTCTTCGCGCGCGGATTCAATACGACGAAGCTCCGGCTATTATTCACATAGATTGCCCTGAAGAGCACCAGCGGCAGCAGTCCGTCACCGACGGACTTAGGGGCAGCGTCGGTTTCCAGGTTGACGGGCAGATTCGAGAAGGCATGCGATGCCACTGTAAGGTCAACCCGTCCAAAACGTGCAGGCGCCGCTCCAGTGTAGGAGGTCGCGATTCCGTCTTCCTCTGCCATACAGCGGAGGCGTTGGGACACTGGACCCATGAGCACGAGCGTGTTTGTTCCCGAGTCGAGGAGTAGCCGCAGATGCGCGCGTCCCTGGAGGTCCGCGTCTGCAGCGAGGATCATCCGGTTCTCGTGCGCTTCGATGGGCACCGGATCGCCGTCAATTTCGTTCTGGACTTCGTTCCCCTCTTCGAAGCGGACGGATTGTGCCCGGTAGTCCAGCAGATAATTGAAGTGCGAGAGGAAGTCCTGACCGACAACTCCCGCGATCCTGCTGTCGATCCGATGCAGGCTGGTGAGGTCTACCTGGAAGACGCGGAGGTGGTCCAGCTGTGCGCCACCGACCGCGAGTCTTGATAGCCAGTTTGTGGCCACGGTCTGGGTGCCGACAATCGTGGTCAGGTTTCCAGACTGCAGCGTGGGAAGAGCGAGTTTTTTGGCGAGCGCGGTATCGACGAGGGTGGTATCCGCTCCGGTGTCGAGAACAAAATAGAAAGGTCCCTCGTCGTTGATCGTGACCGGGATGACGACCAAAGCGTCGCCGAGGAGTTTGAACCGGACCGCAGGCGCGGCATGAAGTGACGGGGCGGACGCTGCGTCCAAGATCAAGACTAGAGCGAGGTAGATCGCAGTTCGGGTTAGAGTGCGGTTGTTCATCGAGTTCTCCCCCTCTTTTGGGAGAACCTGGGGCGAATCCAAGTTGATTGCAGTCTAGGAGGCCGTGGAGCGGGAGGCTGTGATTGGCATCACAGCGCAGTGAAAGGACCGGCACACTGCAAGATAAGGCAGTGAAAATGCCCCTATGTTGCCGCGATGCCTCCAGACTCACTCGTGCCGAGTTTGCGGCTGGAGAAGAACTCATCGTCGAATGCAGCAATCAAGCTCTCTCCGGGAAGCCAAGAGCGCTAAGCATCTCTGACGCTTAGGTCTCGCTACTATTTTGCGGCGAGCGCATAGCTTGTACTCCGGCCGCCTTCCGGGTTGCGAACCAAAATGCCACGCGCCACAAGAAACAGGATGTCCCGTAGAGCCGTATCCGTGGAAGACTTGGCGAGCTTAGCGTATTTCGATGTTGTAAGTTTGCCCTCGAAGCCATCGAGCAAACGATTCAGCACCAGGTGCTGCCGTTCATTGATTGCGATACCAGCGACACCTTCCCAGAAACGTGCCTTCGCGAGGACGGCACTCAAGGTTGTCTGTGCGCCGTCGATGGCACCCCCTAGGCAGTTGAGGAACCATTCCAGCCAGGGCGTGATATCCAGTGTTCTCTTCTGAGTAGCTTCAAGAATGTCGTAGTAGGATTTCCTCTCCTTCTGGATTTGGGCGGACATGCTGTAAAAGCGCTGAGAGCTGTTTTCAGATCTCGCCAGCACCATGTCTGTAATCGCACGCGCAATCCGGCCGTTTCCGTCCTCAAACGGGTGGATGGTTACAAACCAAAGATGGGCCTTCCCCGCTTTTAGGACAGGATCGGTGCCGGCATCCGCGTTGAACCAGTTCAAGAATGCCCGCATTTCGCCATCTAGTCTGGTTGCGGAAGGCGCCTCATAGTGAACGCGTTCCCTGCCGATAGGGCCGGATACAACCTGCATCGGGCCGTTGCTATCGTCACGCCACGCCCCGGCTTTGATTTTGTTCATGCCGCTGTGGCCCGTGGGGAACAGTGACGCCTGCCAGGAAAACAGCCTTTCGGCAGTCAGAGGTTCCTTGTAGCGCCCCGTTGCGTCGAGCATCATTTCGACGACGCCTTCAACGTTACGGTCTGCGGGCTTGAGGGCTCCGATATCCATGCCGAGGCGGCGAGCAATGGAGGATCTGACTTGTTCGGGATCTAGATGCTCTCCCTCAATTTCGCTGCTCTTGATCACATCGGACGTGAGGGTTTCGAGGACCGCCTCCTGGCGGAGCTTGAATCCGAGGGCTTCCATATGGCCGATCAGTCGGCCCTGTCGGTGGCGGATAGCAGCGAGCGGTTCGGCCAACCGCTCAGGGCTCCAATGAAGTTGGGGCCAATCTTTACGCTCGTGGATATACATTCACCGCACCTCCTGCGGTGAATATAGCCTATATTCACCGCAGAAGGCAATGTATTCTCCGCATATCATGCGGCGAATGTGCCGTCTAATCACCGCCGAGCCCTAAGCCTAACCCACAGCCACTAGAGGAATTACTTGAAAAATAACTACGTAGGTAACTGCATATAAAGTAGTTCAATCGCGGCCCGACATGACTAAGCCTCCTCTATATAACCGGCTCCGCGATTCAGTAAAACCATGGGACAACATCAAACCCCCGTGGCGAAGTGAGTGATCGGTTGCCCGAGACACCTCGCTCAGACACAATGGGTCGAACGGCGAGACGGGAATCGGCACGCACCGGGACCCTCGTGTCGCTCGCGCAAAACCAGCAACAGAGGCGGCAATGGTTCGGCAGCCTCGGTCAACCCTAGAAGTCCGATGATCCGCCGGGCAATAGAGACTGCCTGGCGCCGGCGAGTTGCCCCAAGATGCACACAGATACGGCTGTACTGTACTTCCAGCACAGCCGCATAGTGGATCAGGCTCTCCTGATTTAGTGGCAATCTGGGCTCTCTGCTCAGGAGGCGGATGTTTACGAACATCCAGAGAACTTGCTGGAACACGGTCACGCATTACCTCCTATTCAGTTGGGACAGGTGTCATCGGTGATTGCGCCGAAATGAAAGTTTTTCTTCGGTGCGTTCTGGGCGGCGGCGTGACGACGAACATGGCCAAGATGCCAGAGACCGGGTTGGACCGGGCACGGGAAGACACGCAACGCGTCTCGGTCGTGTTGTCTTGCCAATACCTCATCGGCCAATTCCCGGCTGGCCCAGGAACGCTTGGGGAAGCCTCCTCTCACCCGGCAGGTCGGGCAAGGAGGTGTCAGAGGTGACCAGCGTCGACTAATTAGTGCGAAGATCGCTTGTCGCGAGAGTCCATGGGAGGTGCTCGGTTTGCCCGCTTGAACCTGCAGGCACAGCGGTGATTCGAGCGTTGCAGCCGCTGCACGCAGCGAGGCTGACTCCGTAATCAGTTTCCGCCCTGTAGCTCTGGCAAGTCTTCGTTGGTCCTCCGGGAGCGCCATGTATTGAGTTTGGAGGTCTGCTGCCCACTGTCTGTAGCTGGTGGATGAAGCAACGACGGGGATTCCGACACTGGAGAGATACAGCGCCAATCTGCGGGCTAGACGTTTGCCTCTTACACTTGCCATGAGTTGCCTTTCATTGTTTGGAGACGTTGGGAAGATTCGTTGTCGGGGCACAAGTACTTGCGAGAGACAGGCAGAGCTTGCCCTCTATACTTTCGTCATTTGTTCTCCTATACTACGCAGAGGAGCTGCAAATGAACCTTCTAGAAATGCTGAGCATTCTTGGCTCCGTCGCCCAATCACCATCCCGGCCAGAATGCATGTATCCCGAACAGTGGGATGATCCTGCCGCTATCTTCGTAGATGGCGTGCCGCGCTACCCAGGCAGTTACGCTGCGGGCCTTTTATCTCAAACTCAAAACTCGACGGGAGGGCTTCGTGCTTTCTTGGATTGTTTCTAGTCGTGCGGCAGGGCCGCTAGCGGTGATACAAGCTGCTTTGTCCGGATACAGTCCCGCCCGACTGAAATGAGTTGTGGGCTAAGGCGCTTAATTTAAGTTGGGACGCACGAAGCCGTCCAAACTCGGCCACTGCCCCTCCGCCGCAAACCCAGCTTGAGCTTGAGCGAGAGCCCCCGATAGTTCCAAACGTTTGAAGGCCTCCTGACCGTTTGCTGTGAGATCTGGGCCCGAGAGCGTGGTGGCTGCCGCTAATGGTCAGAAAATATCAATACGTTGCCACCGATAACATCCAAGTGGGCACTGTAGATTCTCGAAACAGCCTCACAGTGTTCTCCACGTTGAAGAAAACTATTTAATCTGCCGATATACCCTACATGAATTGATTGCATGTGCCCACCGATATCCACATCGTCTAATTAGCCCGCCAGCGTTGGATCGCTAAGGTCAAGGAGTACGCTCCGCGTGAGGATCTCAAGCGAGTTTCAGTGCATGCAAACGGTCCGGGCATTCAGCAACACAACCCGCGACGTCAACAATGACACGGTCTTGTCGCGCCAATAGAACATTGAGATCTCGCGGCGTGGAAAAAGCACCAGACGGCAGTTCTGAATCTACAGGCTCAGCAGGCAACTTACCCAGTTCCCTTCCCGTTCGACCGCCGGGCGGACCCCGTCCGCCGAAGCCCTCGAAACCGATCCTCGCCCCTATAAACAGCGCCACCTATAAGCAAATGCTTGACGCTGCGACGCAAGCGGGACACGGCGCTGCCTTTCGGGAAATGTGCATGGTCCTAAAAGCGCCGCCTTCCCTAAACTCCATTTTTCTGGTGTTAAAGAACGTCCGGTACATGCTCACAGTGCTTCCTGACGAATGGGTCATCGGAGATTGCTTTGTAGGCTGGGCGAAAATGGCGGCGTGGGCACTTGATAACCAGCAAGCGCTGGCCAAGTTATGCCCCTCGACACCCAAGACAACTTCTCGCCGAACAACCTCGGATGAAAATCCTCCCAGTGTCGATTCGATAACAGGGTTCGGATTGGTCGAGTATCCGATTTACGCAACGCTTTGCTGCCACCACGAACTGTCCAAGCATCAGGCTAATTATGCAAGACTACAAGCGCATTTATTGATAGCCCGGCACAGGCAGCTTGGGGCACACCACGATCAGAGCTATCTCGACCTGTACGAGACGCACACGGAAAGTGGCGACTTCGCTAAGAAGATGCGCAAGCCTGGTACTGTAGCGCAAGAGATACGCAAGATGCGCGCGGACAAGTACGGGCCGATGCTGACCTTTATGAAGCCGGAACTGGACCAGGATTTCTTTGGTCCGTATCTGCGAAGCCTCACAGAATATCCGTCATCTGTAATAGAGCGTCGGTTCCTCCCGGATATTGGCTTTTACTGCGGTTTCGAGACATCTGCTCGTCCGGGAGGGAAACGCACCCGCAGAGACCACACTACCGGTGTCCGGTCCTCTGGATTCATTCAATACAACGATACTCGGACGGGAACGAACTACTGGAACGACGACCCGGATGATGAAGGGTTACGCCTTAGCCAGCAGGAGTTCATCCGCGATCATGCGGTAGATCGTCATGCGGCTGATGCAGAACATTTGCATCCTAACGAGCTCGGAGAGGGCGACTGCTTTATAGGTCAGGGCGATTCGCACGATACCGGCACCACACCGGGCAAGCTAGCCTCCGCTCGAAGTGCAGTTCATCGGATCGAGATCGACACAGATCGCATGGCATGGTCGGCAACACATCTTCGGCCAGACGAGATCGCAGGTACGTTGCTTAGCCATTTAGCGTCAATCGCAGCGGCACCCGGCGAAACTGTCGACGATGAGGAATTGGAGAATTGCGCGCTGATTGCAGTTTCCTTGGAAACCGCACGGCCGTTGGCCGCGGCTATGGAAATCCGCTCCGGTAGGACCGGTGGCGGCGATTTTCTGTTTGTTCCCTCCCGGCGTAAGGGCGGTGCTTCTCAGTGGCGTTGGAGTGCCATCGAGCCGTACTACGCAAAGGAGATCGGACA
The DNA here is from genome assembly GCA_049520075.1 of Occallatibacter sp. Classification (GTDB taxonomy): domain Bacteria; phylum Acidobacteriota; class Terriglobia; order Terriglobales; family Acidobacteriaceae; genus Telmatobacter. The sequence continues at coordinate 76,170 of JBEKQD010000005.1, forward strand.
CGTTGCCGGTACTGAAGTGTTCCGAACCGACTATCTTGACTACCCCGTCCACCCTGTCGCTGACACACTGCTTTGCACCTGGACGGAACGTCATCATAAGAACTCGCCCAAGTCGCGTCAATTATTCGAGAAGCCGATCGAGGAATACCGGAAGAGGGTCCGGATCTGGCTGCGAAAATTGGACAGCACTGGCCGGCTGACTGCGAGCAAGATCGCGGACCTAAAGTGGATACTCCTATGTCAAGAGACTGGAAGTGACATAGCCGAAGCCTCCCTGACACTCGGGCAACACCAGCGAATGGCGGGCGTTCCCCTGTTCTACTCGCTGCTATCGGTCAGTGATGCCACCGAGCTTTTCCAGAAGGCAACGGCCAGGCTTTGGAGCAGCCCACGGGATGACGGTCCTGCCAACTCCGCGAAAGCGAGCAATGAGGAGGAGGACGAGGAGATCATCTACACCGGCAGCCGCATCTGTCCAAACGTGATGACGGTCAAGCATGCAATCTTAATTGCAAGGAAATCCGCTAACCGACTTGCTCATCTGGACTTTGCAGCCCCGTTGCCTAAAACATTCGTCAAAATGTTCAACCGGGCCGTCCTGTTCCTGGTCTGGCACCAATCGTATGCCGTCGCAGCGCGAGGCATCCGAATGCCGTACATTCCGCTCTCTAAAATCTGCGAGAGCTCGGGCGTTACGACCTTCGCAGACAAGGATACCGGCACCGGATACAAGACGCGGCTACTCTGGTTGACTCCGGCACTCATCGATCACATGCGGCAAACCGAACCGCTGATAGAACGCGTACAAAACCTTCTCCAGATCAAGTGGAAAGGTGAGATACCTCCGATCTTCTTCCTCAATGGGGATCTGCACGCAGTCGTTGTCCGACCGAAAACGATCGAGTATCATTCCCGCAAATTCTTCCCATTCCCAAGCAATACCCCCCGGCACTTCATGCGTTTTGAATTGCGAAAGCACCTCTCAAGCGAGGAGGTGGAGATGTTCATGGGGCATTCTATCGAGCGGCGGGAGCCATGGTGCAAGTGGTCGAGTCTCGACTACGGCATCTATCTAGACAAACTTCGGGTCTGTATTCCAAAGATTCTCGCTGAACTGGGCCTTGAACGCCGGCTGAGCAGGGAAAGTGCAGGTCATTAAAGTGGCAGATAAGTTCAACGGCGAACTGTGGGACGTAGTGACGCTGAATCTCACAGAGACACAGAAGGGTAATCTCGAAATACTGCAGAGCGTTCTCCTAAAGAGTAAATCGACGGTGGCGAGCGCACTTCAGTCGGGCGAAAAAACTGATTGGGCGCGCGCAGATATCACAGTTTTGGAAAATGAACTGCTAAAGCAAGTGAGTGGTCGGCAAAACTTGCGCAATGTTTTCGACGTGCTGGCGAAGGTCATCTTCCAGTATTACCAGCAGACGAGTGCCAACTGTTGCTACCCGCGATCTCTCACACCGGTGAGACTTGAAGCTAATCCTTTTCATGGTGATTTTGCCGCTTCTGAGAATCTCATCAGTCGACTCTCCGACTTATTGGTAAAGTCAGTGCTTGGCCTCCCCAAATCTTCAGACGTAGCGGACCTCGCATTGATCCGGAAGGTCACAACGCTCGGTGTACTTTCAAGTGTCATCCATTTTCATTTGCTCCATAAATCCATGCTCGTCGCCCTCGTGGAAGCCTTGGCGAACCCAAAGACATCTCTTCTTTGGGCTAACAATGACGCGTATGCGTGGAGCCTTTCGCTGCCCTGGCAGGGCGAACATGATGCCGAATCGAGGATGTTTGTCCCGGACCAACTGACCGCGGGATTGCTAGCACGGGTACCGGAGCCCGACATTCGCCGAGCCTTTGCAGCAGGCTTCGACCAAAGCCAACCGATGACCAGGCGCCACAATGCCATCTATGCAGTTCTTGAAAAGGCCATGCGGGAGATGCTCAAGAATGACGACTTCGGTCAGAAAGTCGGCTTGAATTCCATTCTTCAGGCCGCGGGCAACGTGGCATACCTCCACATGCCTCCAGTTATTGCTGCAGCTCGAAGCAGAAAGTTTGTAAACCACTCGCCGCCGAGACAGGTCATGCTTCGAATCTTTCACGGGCCGAAGGTGGAGGAAGAGTGCCTGGAGTCTGCGGGTACAGGTTTGGAATTATCCACATCGGAGATCGACGACACCGAGAATGAACTCGCCGATAAAAGGTACTTTGAGCCCTTGTGGCTTAAAGAGATGCGACGTGCTTTCCGCCTCAGCACCAAGGGCGAGGTGCGGAAGGTCCTTCTAGAAATCGCGGAGAAAGCCGAGCAACCTGGCCCTCGTTTCGCTGGATTCGGGCTGAGTCTGATGGACGAGCGTGGGCTCTCGATCACCAGTTCCAGACGCTTTAGTCTACTTGTTGCTAAGCGTTGTGGATGCAGGATGGGCAAGATAGACCCGTCAAACATGCCGATCGAAGACCTCGAAAATGAGTACCGGGACGCACTGGAAGATGACTGGGATGGCGCTCCCGCGGAGGTATCCGATGACGCGGTACGTCGCAACAAGCGCGCCACAATTCAGGCCATCGTGAGGTTTCACAAATATCTAAAGGAGGTCCCCGGTTCTAAAGTGCCGGAGTTGGAGGAGCTTGCGCCACGATTAAAACTGCGGGGCCTGCTCCATGTCGACGCCAACTTCATTACCATCGACGAGTACCATCGCGTACTCAAGTCCATCTCCGGCGTCGACGGGCCGCACGATCCGTACTTGAAAAAGGTACTCCGTCTCATCGTTATATTGGCATTTCGCTGCGGGCTGAGACGTTGTGAAGTGCTGTACCTATTCGACAACGATTTGGACACGGCCGACCACCTTTACGTCCGCAAGAATGATATTAGGGACGTCAAGACAAGGAACTCCACCCGGTCCATACCGGCTGGACTGCTGCTCTCTGAAAGTGAGCTAACGGAGTTGAAACATTTCATTTCCGAGAGAGTGAGCGCTCCGGCAAGCCTCGAGTATCATCTCCTCTTTTCGACCAAGAAGGACGCATCCATTGCCCTCAACCAGCAATGGTTGGTCGACCAGATCCACAATCTCATGCGAAAAGTCCTCGGCGATAATACGCTCAAACTTCACCATCTCCGGCACAGTTTTGCCACGCTACTGATTGCCAAATTGCTCCCGAATACAACATCGTTCGTCCGCCTCTTTCTCAATCGCCGCCACCCCGAAACGCTCAAGTGGTTAGAGCGCCGTGAGGATTTCCGGTCCGCCTTATTCGGCACCTCAGAGATCAGGGCGCTCGACATTACGGCCGTCGCGCACCTACTTGGCCATGGCAGCCCAGCCACCGGCGCCGAGCATTATATTCACAGCCTGGACTGGTTCGACTCGGCAGGAGAGCGGCAAATGCACCGTCTCGATCGGGAGCGTTTGGCTGCCAGACATGTGACCGGCCAATCGAAATCTACCGCACATCGCAACGCAGGAAGAAGCCCCCTTGCAGGCACTGCGAAGGCGCTAAAGCGGCACGCCCCGCCAGTATCAAAGGGGCTATCTCAGGAATCGAAGATGGGAAATATGACTCTATGGTTCCGCAAAACTGTGGCGCTTTTGGAACGTCACTATCGGCACAAGGAGTCAATTACCGACTGCGCCGCTGACCTCGACATGTCTCCGATGGAGGCCCAACTTGTCGTCGATCACGCCGCCAATGTTGCGGCGATGCGGATTGGGCTGACCCTGAAAAGAGGTGACGGCGGCGAAATCATTCCGTGCCCTGTGGTCCCAGACGATGAGATTCTGGTACGAGAAATAGTCAACCAGTTCGGCAAACTGGCAAAGAGAGATCGGAAGTTTGTTCGTGAGGCAGTCGAAACCTATGCCGCCAATGTTCTGACGAACAATCGCATGATGCTGACGCCTTCGACTGATGTAAAGCAGCTCCGGGAATGGATGCACTTTGTTCGTGAGCTGAGAATTGACGGCCTTGGATTTCGGTTCATTGGCTTTCAAGTCGGAACTGAGTCTGGCAATGTAAAGCATCTCCTCTATCGGGTTGGGATTCGCAAACCTCAGGACATTGTCTGGGTCAAAGCACCAAACCAGAACAGCCGCAGCGTCCTCAATCATCTAGGGATCGAGGTCGTATACAAGTCTCCAAAGGCACTGAAGGCGCGCAGCTGTGGAGAGTTCCGGTATGTCATGGCGATCGCAGCAATCTCGCGGCCGCAGTTACTATGGGATCCCATTTTCGACCCCATTCAGGGTCCCATGCCGACGCCGACGGTGAAAACTTCCGGCTGACGGCGGGCGGGTTGGCCCGCGGTCGGGTCGCCCGTTGGGACAAGTCGTCTTGTGTGCAGTCTGGCCGGCCTTGAATCGGGACACAAAATGGTTTCCCATTTGGGCTCCCAGTTTCGGTCAGACTGTCATCCTGTGCAGGCACTTCGACGCCGGATCTTCATCGGAAGATCATCGTTATGGTCACGTTTACGGCAATTTGAAATGCCAGCCACCCCTGATTGTCGATCGACATTTTCAGGTTATGGAGAGTGAAAATGCTGGGGCTATGGGCGATCTGCAAGCCCGCTCGGCGGGGACGCATTCTCCACGCCAGCAGTATCGCAAGCTATTGCCCACCGATGGACGAACAGCGCCGTAAGTGGCTATATTGCATTGATTTAGGCTCGAAGAGCCCAGATCTGTAATTGTCTTCACCCGACGGCAGCACATCCCGCCCACCCAGGTTATGCAATTGTGTTCGATAGACCCTCGTAAATCCCAATGATTAAGTGCAACAAATCGATAGCTTCGCCGTACAGTTTCTTTCTTGTGGGAGGAAGTCAATACCTGTCAATGCGATACGGATCGCCACAAAGCAATGACTTGGAGGAAGCCGCGCGGCTGAGATAGGCCGTAACCGACTTCCTACCAAGTGACGCGCCAGACAGGCCCAAGCTGCTCCGCCAAGCGGCGAAAAGGGTGTTGGTGGAGAGCACAATGGCCGAAAATCAGCCAGATATGTTGATTTCGCTCATGATGGGAACAGTGCCAAGGGATGACTGAGCTAGACCACGCTTCACTAGGAAGACTTTGTGCCGACCGTCTTGGATTGACCGCTGTGCTTTTTCCCTCCAGGCAAGGCGTTTTAGGAAGGTCTGTCGCTGCAAGAGTCGCGAGGCAGCTCATTCGATTTCTGCTCGATTCGAGTCTTAGTTAGCCGTCGCCTTACCTCCCTTTTTTCAAGGTCAACGGTCTTGGGGCGGTTCACCGGCAGGCGTCTCAATTACTTACCGCCGGATCGAACCAACCAGCTTCTCCTCCGACCGTCACGAGCAGATGTTCTGGTGCAGCATGTGAATCTGCAATCTGCAACGGTACGAAGGCGAGAAATGGGACACCATTTGGGCCACCATTTCCATGACGTAAATAGTGGCCCATTGAATTTCACAGAGGATATGCCGATGAGCCTCAGTAGACATTAATCAGTCACCTATTTCTGGCGACCAGAGACGAATCCTAGAACCGGTGGTGCGTGTGAAGTGGTTTTCTCGGCTCGACGAGATCAGCAAAGAAGCAAACAAGCCGGATGTGAAAGTAAGAGACTGTGGCGATATAAAAACGCTTTTCGGATGCTGCGAGGAGACAGCCCGGTCGATCATGATTGCAGTTGGCCGTACAACGTCGGACGGCGGTTTCCGGGTTGAACGAGAGCCGCTGCTGCATTTCCTCGCGCAATTCCAAGTCCTGTTATACCCCGGCCAGGACCCAAATCAGCACCGCAAAGCGATCGTGCAAGCCGAATATCTCTACCGAGAACTGCGCGCTAAGGGTGAGGAAGCGACTCAAAATGAAGTCTGGGAATCGTTTCCCGGTCGGCTCGATTGGGAGTTGGATGGACAGCTACAACAGGTACAACTGCGCACCGGACAAAGTCGACAAATGGTTTTGCGGGAGGCTATTCTTTCCTGGTTAGAGCGACCCAGGATGGTACCGGGGGATGGGGTTACAGAAGACTCCACGATTGTCGGCACTTCGCGAAATCGAGATCAGCCTGCTATTGAGCCGCGCTGCGAAATCCTCGGAGCGTCAGAATTGCAGACTGAAAGCATAGCCCCAAGCCTGCAGAAGATGATGCCCGTCAGCTTCTCTCGACTAGAGGATGTTGATCATGAGTTGACAGAAGCGACGCAAGAACTTGAGACGAAGTTCACGCGGTTAAGCAACTCCAAAGCCCGCTATCCAGCAATCGATGTTGAAATGTTAGCTGATTGGTTTAGTCAGGAAACCGCGATAAAACTCGACCCAAAGCAAGTGGTGACGATTAGGATATTGCTCGATACTCGTGTTTGCCTCCTGCCAGACAGAGTCGGCTCAGGAACGTCAACCTTGGTGAGCGCTCTCGTGGGATTTCTAAGAATCAACCACGTGAACTGTTTGCTGTGCACTCCTAACGAGGAGTCAATTTCTGCATTCGAACGGGCCGTCGAATTAAACCCGCAGACCGTTGACCGATTGCTCAAAATCGAGCCAAGCGAAAGGTTTTTGTGCGCCAAGGATCAGTGGCAAGATTGTGGGCTGCTCGTTGTCGCTGGGGCATTTTCAATAGACACCCAACTCCTGTTAGAGCTTCTTCGAGATCTTCCCGAAACCTTCGCACTTCTCTTGATCGGCGATCCTAACCGATCCGTTGGGCCAAGAAATACATTAGAGTACCTGTTCGGAAGCCGTGGTCCGGCACCAGAACCCGCCCCCATGGCAGGCCCAAGCCAAGGTTGAGGGGATACCGGGAAAGCCGCCTTTGGCGGCTACCCAGCACCGAACAAGTCCGGCAACGTTCTCGTCCCGAAAATGATTCAAAATTAGAAGGGCAGTTCGTCCGTGGGGCTCTTGGCTGACTTTGCCGGCTTGAACCGGGACAACAAGACTCGACCAAATCGGCGTAAGTATCGGCGAAGAATCCATCTTTCAGCGGCCCAACGTGCTGAGTATTTTCTTCGTGCGGCAATTGCAATCTCTAGCCAGTAAGCGTCATCGTTGGACGATTGCGATTCATTGCAGTTTGCCGATCTCGGGTCTAATTCGCTTTCATTCATTCCTATCCTCCTCTAATTGTTCGGTCCCGGCGCGCGGCTAGAACGGGGTGGATGTGTGGGTATTTCGTCGGAATTCCGGAATGCCGTTGTAGTCCTTCAAACGCCAGATTGAGGCTGTGACATTCCTGTTGCAGGCAGCAGGTCGGACACTAACGCTCCCGTTCCCTGCCCGCAGCCAGTGGTTGCAGATCGGGGCTCTTGGCAGCTCAGTATGATCTTGGGATTAGGAGAAATGACAGCTAGCTTGTGCTAGTCCTGCCGGCTGCCGGGAAGAGCCCGGCGCGGAACTGGCTGAGAGTTTTTCGATCTTTATCGTCCTAGCCAACTGCCACCAACGCATATCGACCACAGCTATTCTCGATTGAAGCTCTGACTGGTCTGCTACTTTTCGAAGGCGGCGCTTCGGGTCGACTACGCGCTGAACTGGCTCTTGGAAAGCATCGATTTGGCCGTTGACTACGCCACTCTCGGTTTTGTGGGAGACCGCGATCCAATACAGGAAGGAACAGCGCACCAGAATCCTAGAACAGATGATGGTCGAGTCCAGCGATAGATTGTGCGGAGTTTTCCGCCTCGCAACACGTATGCCGCAAGGATGTACTCGGATCGACGGAACCAAGGGCGCCGATTGACGAGAGCAAAATGTGGTTCACTTCCCCTGATCCGACGGGCATCCAGGAGCATCGGTTACCGACGTGCCGGACGCAATCAATTCTGCCACTGAGTGCAACCGGATGCTGCCGGCTAGTGCAATGCTATGCTGCCCGCAATGCAGAGTTATGCTGCCACCGAGAGTATTCAAAATATCATCCAGGCCGAAGGCGTGCAGGCTGTGACTTCGGATCATCCGTGCCGGAGGCGTGTTGGGAAATTCGAAGTTGCCGCTCCGCTTTTCAGCAAGTTCACCAAACCAGCGGCTCGGCGACATTCAAAGTAGTCGCGGGTCGAACTTGCAGGGAACGGGCGATCCGAATTGAATCTGGTCGAACAGGGCGTGGCTCGGATTCAGGATGTAGTTGCGTTCCTCGGGAACGATGACGCTGGGCACGGAGAGGACCGGGCTGCTGGCTGCGGAGACCCATGCGTCTCCAATGGACTTGGTTGAGTCAGGTGGCGGTTCGAGGTCCCAGTCCGATGGCAGGTTCGAAGGCGGAATTTCTTCGATCAGGCGCTCGTCAAATGAAGCGGGGAACAACATGTAAGGGATAGGAGGAACCGATTGCTGGGTGTTCCTCATGTGAACGAGGATTTCGAGCATGGCCAGAGAGCGGGTAGCGGCAACGTAAACGACGGCGATGCCCTTGCTGTTCCATCGCCCACCGTAGAGCCTGGAGCCCTCGCCTGAAAACGCCTTCCTTATATCTGCGCTCTTCGTGATTCGCCAAGCGATCAAGAAAAAACTCCATCGGCGAGCCGTCCAATCAGATCGCGCACTTCGCGAGCACCGAACTCGCTTTGGGCGAAGTCAATAGGGCGTGCGTTGCCGAGGCCGCGGACCGGGGAGGTGAGCCAAGTTCGGGTGGCCGTGGTATCGCCGTCGAACAGTTCGAGGGCGGACTGAGAGATTTCGGCTAGGCGCAGTAGTTGTTCGGACTCTCTGCGGTCGAAGGTTCCAGCCTCTCGGCGGCGGGCGAAGGTTCGCTCGGGGATGCTGAGATATTTGGCGAGATCCTGCTGAGAGAACCCCGTGATATCGAGGAACTTGCGAACGGCGTTCCAACTTAGGCCGGATCGGGCGGCCTGCATGAGCGATGGGGTCTCCATGCTTTTCAGTCCGAGCGCTTTGCCAATGCGTGTTCCCGGCATGAGGGTCGCTGACCCGACGAACGTGGCAATGGATTTGGTCCTAGGAACTGCCATGCTCGTAGTGTACTCCGTAAGCTGCCATACTGGCAGGACGTCATTGGCAAAATGGCAGGTGGTTGTCAAGAGACAATCGGGCATCATCCCGCCACAATCGCGCCAACTCATCTACTTAGAGCCGCCACTCTCCCTGCTCATGGATCGCCGCGTGCATGGCGTCGGGGGCAAGATCCAACTCGCCGGGCCAGGACACGGCACCGTAATCGAGTGCGACCTGCGCGAACAGAGACGGGTCACGGAGCACTGCGAAGACCCCAGCCTCTGGAGAATGCACCAGTGCGGACATGTCGACCACGCCGGTGAGGCCATCGGCGAATAGTACCCACAGACGAAACCCCGAAAAGGATTCGACTTGGATCACGCTCCAGCGCGACCGGGGTGTGGATTCCGGCGCGGTTAGGGATGTGGATGGGTGCTCTTGGGGATAAGATTCTGGACGCATAGCTCTCAGTCTGTCCTTCATGAGTTCTGGCTTCGATCCAATCGAGTCGCCGAATCTTCTTTTCGTCGTAGGTTGAATCATAGTCGATCATGCCACGCAGCTCTATCTGCTTCCGCTCAGACCTTCGGGCCACGCCCCGGAGAACAGAACACCTCAACATCAGCGCCCCAAGGGGTGGGCCAAAACAAGTCGCCGAAGTGGACAAGCCAACTTGTCAAACTCGAGAAATCCTCGACCAGCCCTTGAAATCTGGTTCGGCAAGTTCGAGCGACCGGGCCCTACTGCGGTAAAGTTTCCTACTTGCCGATGGCCGGCAGCAGGGTCGCTAGCCTTTATCGGGTTGGTCGGATGCATCACAGTTGCAGTCCCCTTTTTCGTTTCGGGGCAGGACACGATACATCGCCAAGATCAGTTGTGAGTCCGAGGCATCTTCGGCTCAACCGGCAAGATCGGGCTGCACGAGGCGTCAGGATTCCGCCGCGTCGGGTGGCAAAATAATCGCGCATTGGGAATCCCGCAAGCGGCAGCATTCCAATGCACCCAGCACCCACGCCTAGGTGGGTCCCTAAACCAGGTAGCTACGCCGGTTGCGAGTTGAGTTGCGCCGCAGCGCGACCCGCCCGACTAAGCCCAACCACTGCTGCCCTTCGCTGCTTGTCCGCCATGTGCTGATAACCTAAGGCCGCTTGGGGAGTCGTTTGCCCCATGACCTCCATGATGGTCTTCAACTCGACCCCTTCCTGTGCCATCCGAGTGCCAACCGTGTGGCGGGTATCGTGCCAGCGGAACTTACTGGTGATTCCGGCTTCCTTCAGTGCTTTCTTCAGCCACCCTTTGGGGTTGGCGAGCGCAAAGACTGAGTCCGCTGGGGCCTGGTTCGGCTGCGCCGCTGATCTCGACTTGCGCTTCATCGGATTGGCTTGGAGCCAGTGCAGTGCGGCCTCCGCGTCCTCGTTCATCGGTACGAGAAGGGGGGAGCCATTCTTCGTCTTCCCAAGCGTGATCTGGTGTCGATCGAAGTCGACCTGTGGCCATCGGATGCCGAACATATTAGCTTTACGCATACCCGAATTGAAAACGACGTCCAGTTCTTTAAGGTGATGTGTAAGCCGCTTCCGCTGTCGCTCATGCTTTGGGCCACCGCTGGCGTCGACCCACCTCTGGAGCACCTCCCGGAGTCGAGTCTCCTCGGCATCATCCATCCAACGCTTCAATGGTGCACCGAGTTTCTTGACCTTGACGTCGCGCACGGGGTTTCGAAAGTTTCGTGGTAGCAGCCCTTCGGTGATTGCATATTGGTAGATGGCTGATAGTTGCGTGCGCAGTCGGTTGGCGGTCGCCGGGTTCACCTTGGGAGCGTCCACGCCCTCTTCCCTCTTAGGGTAAATGGACTCGCTGCGGAGACCGTTAAGCCACTTCTTGATTTCTTGGGGCAGGATGCTGATGGCAACTCGATGTCCTAGTTCCCTCTTGATGCGTGCGATACGGCTTGGTGGAGTGCGATGGTCCGCCTCGGAGTTCTCCATGAGCTCCTTGAGCAGGCCATCGCACAGCTCGCTGAGCAAGGTTCCGCTTCTCGAAGCTGCCAGGGCAGCCGCAGCCTGATCCGCAGCGAGATCGTCGGCAGTCTTGATAGCTATCTTCGCGGACAATGGCAGAAGGCCCTTCCCGGACCGTTTAACCGTTCGCGCCGTCTCCACCCATGTGACCGCCGCTTCACGGTCTCGCCCGAAGGACTTGCGGACCTGCTTGTTGTCAATGTAGTACCGGGCATACCATTTGCCGCTTCCAACTACCCGCTCGTACACACCCTCGACTGGTGCCGGTGGCTTTGCCATAATGGTCGGCCGCTCTACTTTCGAAGGGACTAGTCCCCTGAGCAACCATACGCTAAACTGTGACGGGATTGTGACGGGATGAGCTTTTATTTCTGCATATTTCTGCATCTTTTCGTAGGATGGCAGACCGCAGTCCACTTCGCTTCTTCTTGAAGCAGTATGTGTATATCGTCACTGTTTATCATGGTTTTCATGCACATCGATGCACAGAGAAGCAAAAACGAAAATTGCCGTTTTCCCATAACCTCGCCCTTTTAAGGCGTTGGTCCTGGGTTCGAGCCCCAGCGCTCTCACCATAACCCATTTATAACTCTATATTTGTGGCGCGTCGTCCAAGTCCTCTGTCTTTCAAGGGAGAAGATCACGGGTTCGAATCCCGTTCGCGTTACCACTTTACCGCCGCGAGCTGTCAAAGGCAGGCAAGGCGTGGTCTGAGTCGTTGAAGTTGAGCCTGATGCTCAAGGCTTCGGGTTGCGTGTTTCTCCCATGATTCCGAAGGGGAGTCGCCGTGCCGGTTTCTGCTCTATCTTTTTACTGGTAGTTACTGTCTCCGTTGTAGACCGCCGTTACAGTGTGCACGCCAGCGGAGAGTGTCGAGGAGCTCATGGTCGCCGCACCCGACGTGAGGGAAACGGTACCGAGGACTGTTGCACCGTCCTTGATGGTTGTTGTGCCGGTGGGCGTGACCCCGCCTCCGGTGAAAGTAAAGGTGATGGTTACATTGTCTCCATACGTAGCGACGGGTATCGAACTACTCCCCGTCACGGACACGGCGCTCTTGTTGACCGTGAGTACAACCGTCTGCGCGGCTGAGTTGTAGTCGGCGGTGTCGGTGGGGGTGAACGTGACGGAGAGGGTTTGGGAACCGACCGCCAAAATGGCTCCTGATGCAGGCGAGTAAACCATCGTTCCGGCCACCCCGCCCGCACTCGCGTTAAGCTGCGTGGCGCTGAGCGCCGTACCGTAGGCGATGGCTGAGGGAGTTGTCCAGGTGACCGTTGGCGTGGCCTTGGCCACCGTGAAGCTGGCATTTTGCGTTCCCGCCGTATAGTTGCCGTTGGCCGCCTGGGAGGCATGAAGCACCACCGTGC